>NZ_CAMPHN010000155.1 GCF_946885885.1 uncultured Pseudomonas sp. | reverse complement strand
CCGAAATCTAAATCTTTGAAACTAAACGGGCCGTTCTGGACGGCCCGTTGAAACTTGGAGCGGGAAACGAGACTCGAACTCGCGACCCCGACCTTGGCAAGGTCGTGCTCTACCAACTGAGCTATTCCCGCTTGTCGTGTTGACGGCCGCCATTCTATAGCTTCAAAACGCCCAGTCAAGCCTTTGATTCAAAAAAGCTTATTTCTTTTCCGCGGTGATACTCAGGTGCGGCCAGGCGGCCAGGAGGTACTGCACCATCGACCACAAAGTCAGCATGGCGGCGATGATCAGCAGCACGTAACCGAGTATGACCCAGGCGGTGAATGTCGGCGGATTGGCCAGCAGCATCATCAAGGCAACCATTTGCGCCGCGGTTTTCCATTTACCCAGGTTGGACACAGCCACCTGGGCCCGTGCGCCCAGTTCGGCCATCCACTCGCGCAGGGCCGAGACCACGATTTCACGGCCGATGATGATCGCCGCCGGCAATGTCAGCCATAGGTTGCCATGCTCCGCCACCAGCAACACCAGGGCGACCGCCACCATCAGCTTGTCCGCGACCGGGTCGAGAAAGGCGCCGAAAGGCGTGCTCTGCTCCCAGCGACGCGCCAGGTAACCATCCAGCCAATCGGTGACCGCGGCAATCCCGAACACCGCGCTAGCGGCCCAGTAACTCCAATTGAACGGTAGATAGAACAGCAGGATAAAAACCGGGATCAGCGCTACGCGGAGTACGGTCAGCAAATTGGGGATATTCATCAAGAGGGCTTGGCGGCAAAGTGAGCTGGCATTCTACTCGCTGTGCAGGGCTGCATAAATCGACTCGGCAAGCTTTTTACTGATTCCCGGCGCTTTACCGATCTCCTCGACACTGGCGCGGGTCAATTCCTGCAGACCGCCGAAGTGGTTGAGCAATTCGCGGCGCCGCTTCGGCCCTACCCCGGCGATTCCCTCCAGGGTCGAGGTACGGCGCGCCTTGCCGCGACGTGCGCGGTGGCCGGTGATCGCGAAGCGGTGCGACTCGTCACGGATTTGCTGAATCAGATGCAGCGCCGGCGAATGACCTGGCAGCGTGAATTCATGGGCCGCATCGTTGAGATACAGGGTTTCCAAACCGGGCTTACGGGTCGTGCCCTTGGCCACGCCAAGCAGGATAAGTTCAGGCACCGCCAATTCTTCGAGCACGTCGCGGGCTATGGCCAATTGGCCTTTGCCGCCATCGACCAGCAGGATATCCGGCAGTTTGCCCTCGCCGTCCTTGATCTTACTGAAGCGCCGCGTCAGCGCCTGGTGCATCGCCGCATAGTCGTCGCCACCGGTCACACCTTCGATGTTGTAACGGCGATAGTCGGATTTCAGCGGGCCTTCCGGGCCGAACACCACACAGGAGGCCACCGTTGCTTCGCCGCTGGTATGGCTGATATCGAAACATTCGAGACGTTGCGGCACTTCGTCCAGCTGCAGCGCTTCGGCCAGGGCCTCGAAGCGCGCCGCCACGTGCTGCCGATTGGCCAGGCGCGCGCCAAGCGCTTGCTCGGCATTGGTCACCGCCAGTTGCTGCCAACGCGCACGGTTGCCGCGTACCCGATAGCTGATAGTCAATTCGCAGCCGCGCACTTCCTCGATGGCGGCGATCAGCGTGGGGAAATCCTCATGCTGGACGTTGACGATCAGTTCGCTCGGCAGGTCGCGCTCCAGGCTACCCAGGTAATACTGGGCGAGGAACGCCAGAAGCACTTCGCTGCCGTCCTCCTCGATCGCCACCTGGGGGAAGAAATTCTTGCTGCCCAACACCCGGCCGCCGCGCACGCTGATCAAATGTACGCAGGCGCCGCCCGGTGTGACCATGGCGGCGACCACATCGACATCGCCGCTGCTGCCTTCCATGCTTTGCTGGTCCTGCACACGGCGCACCAGGGCGATCTGGTCGCGCAATTCGGCGGCGCGCTCGAAATCCAGCTCGCCGGCGGCTTTCTGCATGGCGCTGGATAATTCGTCGCTCAAGGCATTGCTGCGCCCTTCGAGAAACATCACCGAATGGCGCACGTCCTCGGCATATTCCGCCGGTTCGACCAGGCCGACGCATGGTCCTTTGCAACGTTTGATCTGATATTGCAGGCAAGGCCGCGTGCGATTCTTGAAGAAACTGTCTTCGCACTGGCGCACCAGAAAGGCTTTTTGCAGCAGGTTGAGGCTTTCGCGGATGGCGCCGGCACTGGGATATGGCCCGAAATAGCGCCCCTTTTGTTGCTTGGCCCCGCGATGAATGCTCAGGCGTGGGTATTGACCATCCGACAAGAATACGTAGGGATAGGATTTGTCGTCGCGCAACAGAATGTTGTAGGGCGGCCGCCATTCCTTGATCAGCGTCTGCTCGAGCAGCAGCGCCTCGGTTTCATTGGCGGTGATAGTGGTTTCAATCTGGGTGATCTTGCCGACCAACGCTGCCGTTTTAGGCGCCAAGCCGCTCTTGCGAAAGTAGCTGGCCAGGCGTTTTTTCAGATTTTTGGCTTTGCCGACATAAAGCAACTTGGCGCCCGCATCGAACATGCGGTAGACGCCCGGGCGTGCGCTGCACGTGGCGAGGAAAGCGCTGGGATCGAAGGTCGCGCCGGTTTCAGCTACTGGCATCGATCATGCCATGGCGCACCGCTAATAGCGCCAGCTCCACGTCGCTGCTGATCGAAAGCTTCTCGAAGATGCGATAGCGGTAGGTGTTGACGGTTTTCGGCGACAGGCACAGTTTGTCGGAGATGCTTTGCACCTTCTGACAACCGGCGATCATCAGGGCGATCTGAATCTCGCGCTCGGACAGCAGGTCGAACGGCGAGTTATTGCTCTGCGGCTGGAACGACTTCAGTGCGAGCTGCTGCGCGATCTGCGGGCTGATGTAGCGCTGCCCGGCGAAGACCAGACGGATGGCCTGCACCATCTCGGTCAAGGCCGCGCCTTTGGTCATATAACCGGCCGCCCCGGCTTGCAGCAAGCGAGTAGGAAAAGGATCTTCTTCACAGGCGGTCACGGCGACGACTTTCAAATCGGGATGGCTGCGCATCAGTTTGCGCGTCGCCTCGAGGCCGCCGATGCCAGGCATCTTGACGTCCATCAAGACAACGTCGGGCTTCAATTCGCGGGTTTTCTTCAGCGCTTCTTCGCCAGACTCGGCCTGCCCGACAACCTGCAAGCCATCGATATCGGCCAGCATGCGCGTGATGCCTGCACGAACCAGATCATGGTCATCGACCACCAGCACCCTAATCAAGCGACACCTCGTTCTGCGTCAGCCGCTCATGACAGCGGTCTTGTGGACGGTTGGCGACCTTGCGACAAGACAGGGCCAAACCTAGCTTGGCGCATAAACGTCAGATAGCAAGCACCAATCAAACAGCAATGACGGCACGATAAATTGCTGCTCTGACGAAAAGATGGCGGAAGCGGTGAGATTCGAACTCACGGAAGAGTTTCCCCTTCGACGGTTTTCAAGACCGTTGCATTCAACCGCTCTGCCACGCTTCCGGCGTAAGTGCGGGCGGCAATCTTACCCGAACGCAACACACTGTCAAACTCTCTGACTTGGCACAACCTAAGGCTCTGTTATCATCGAGTCCGACTCTGGTCACGGAACCATCCGCCACTACAGGAGCGTCGCCATGCACGAACAAAATTACGCACTCGATCATGCGCAGGTCGAACAGCAAGAAGTCAGTCGCGTTCTGCGCAACACCTACGGCCTACTCGCTATCACCCTGGCTTTCAGCGGTCTGGTGGCGTTTCTCGCGCAACGCGCCAATGTGCCCTACCCGAACTTCTTCGTGGTACTGATCGGCTTCTACGGCCTGTTCTTCCTCACCGCCAAGCTGCGCAACTCGTCCTGGGGCCTGGTCTCCACCTTGGCTCTGACCGGCTTCATGGGTTACACCCTGGGCCCGATCCTCAACCGCTACATGGGCTTGGCCAACGGCGCGGAAGTGGTCAGTTCGGCATTCGCCATGACGGCCTTGGTGTTCTGCGGTCTGTCGGCCTATGTGCTGACCACGCGCAAGGACATGAGCTTCCTCAGCGGCTTCATCACTGCCGGGTTCTTCGTGTTGATCGGCGCCATGCTCGCTGGCTTCTTCTTCCAGATCAGCGGCCTGCAACTGGCGATCAGCGCCGGCTTCGTGCTGTTCTCCTCGGCCTGCATCCTGTTCCAGACTAGCGCGATCATCCACGGTGGCGAGCGCAACTACATCATGGCGACCATCAGCCTGTATGTCTCGATCTACAACCTGTTCGTCAGCCTGCTGCAGATTTTCGGCATCATGGGCGGCGACGACTGATCGTCGGGCGCGTTGATTAAGCCCGCTTCGGCGGGCTTTTTCATGCCTGCGATGCACATCTTGGCCGTTCAAGCCGTATCATTGCCGCAGTTCCCCTTTGTTCGGCCTTGCCATGAAATTCGCCATCGCCTTGTTCTCCCCCGCCCACGCGCCCTCCTCCCGCCGTGCCTTGCGTTTCGCCCAGGCGGCGCTGGCCGACGGCCATGAGATCGCGCGGCTGTTCTTCTATCAGGATGGCGTGCACAGTGCCGCCAGCAATGTGGTAACGGCCCAGGACGAGCCCGATTTGAGCGCCGAATGGCGCGCCTTCGTACGCGAGCATGCGCTGGACGCCGTGGTGTGCATCGCCGCGGCCTTGCGGCGTGGTGTACTGAATAAAGAGGAAGCGCAGCGCTACGGCCGGCCGGCGGCCAACCTCGAAGCGCCCTGGGAGCTGTCCGGGCTGGGGCAATTGCACGAGGCGTCTCAACTCGCAGACCGTCTGCTCTGCTTCGGAGGGCCTTAAGATGAGCAAGTCACTGCTGATTATCAGCCGGCAAGCGCCCTGGAGTGGCCCCGGCGCCCGTGAAGCCCTGGATATCGCCCTGGCCGGCGGCGCTTTCGACCTGCCCATCGGTATGTTGTTTCTCGACGACGGCGTATGGCAACTCGCAGCGGGGCAAAAACCAGCCAACCTGCAACAAAAAGACCTGAGCGCGAACCTGCAAGCCTTGCCCATGTTCGGCGTGGAAGCCTTATATGCATCGGCACATAGCCTGCGGGAACGCGGCCTCGATGGCCAGACGCTGATTCTCGATGCCGCCGTGCTGGCGGACGCCGAGCTGCCCGCGCTTATCGACCGTTATGACCAGGTGATCACCCTCTGATGGCGACTCTGCACGTACTTTCCCACTCCCCCTTTGGCGACAGCCGCTTGAACAGCTGCTTGCGCCTGCTGGGCGCAGGCGACGCCGTGCTGCTCTGCGGCGACGCGGTCTATGCCTTACAACCGGGAACTGCGCCATGCCAGGCTCTGGAACAGTTGCCCAGCGGCATCGAGCTGTTCGCCCTCGACGAGGACCTTCAAGCGCGCGCCCTGGAAATCCCTGGCCGGGTTCGATGCGTCGACTATCCGGCCTTCGTCGCCCTGAGTTGCCGTTACGACAAGGTCAACAGCTGGCTATGAACATGCTGACCGTCGACGGCCGGCCTATCGAATTGGATCAGGACGGCTACTTGAAGAACCTTGCCGACTGGTCGCAGCCGGTCGCCGAAGCGCTCGCGCAACAGGAGCAACTGCCGCTCAGCCCCGAACACTGGGAAGTGCTGCTGCTGTTGCGCGCATTCTATGACGAGTTCCAGCTCTCGCCGGCCAACCGCCCGCTGGTCAAATACGCCGCGCTCAAGCTCGGCCCGGAGAAAGGCAATAGCCTGAACCTCAACCGCCTGTTCAAAGGCACGCCCGCCAAACTCGCCGCCAAGCTGGCCGGCCTGCCCAAACCGACGAATTGCCTATGAACCTCGTAACCCCTGCAGAACACCCTTTCGCCCAATTCGTGCGCATCCTTGGCAAAGGTAAGCGCGGCGCGCGCAATCTGACTCGCGCGGAAGCCCGCGAGGCCATGGGCATGCTGCTCGATGGCAAAGTCGAAGAGACCCAGTTGGGCGCCTTTTTGATGTTGCTCAGGCACAAGGAAGAAAGCGCCGAGGAAATGGCCGGTTTCGCCGAAGCGGTGCGCGAGCGTCTGCACGCACCGGCGATTCAGGTCGACCTGGACTGGCCGAGCTATGCCGGCAAGAAGCGCCACCTGCCCTGGTTCCTGCTCGCGGCCAAAGCCCTGGCCAATAGTGGCGTGCGCATCCTCCTGCATGGCGGCGGCGCCCATACGGCCGGGCGCATGTACACCGAGCAATTGCTCGAGCCGCTGCAAATTCCGCTATGCCGCAGCTGGGACGAAGTCGCGCGAACGCTGGATAGACAGCAGCTGGCGTTTATCCCGCTGGGCGACTGGATGCCACAACTGCAACGGATGATCGACCTGCGCAACATCCTCGGCCTGCGCTCGCCGATTCACTCGCTGACGCGCATTCTCAACCCGCTGGGCGCACGTTGCGGCCTGCAGAGCATCTTTCATCCGGGCTATCAGGCGGTGCACCGCGAAGCCAGCCAGTTGCTCGGCGATTGCGCCGTGGTGATCAAGGGCGAAGGCGGCGAGGTCGAGATCAACCCCGATGCCATCAGCCACCTCTATGGCACTGCCAATGGCGAGAACTGGGACGAAGATTGGCCCGCCCTATCGCCGCAGCGGCACGTGAAACCCGAATCCCTCGAGCCCGTCCATTTGCAGCGCTTCTGGCTCGGTGAAGTGGCGGACGACTATGGCCAGCTCGCCGTGATCAGCAGCATGGCGTTGGCGCTGAGAAGCCTGGGACTGTCGCGGGAAGAGGCCTTGAAGGATGCGCAGCAGCGCTGGGACAAGCGACTCCTATCGATCTAAGCGATGGTTAACGGCGGTTTTTTGCACCTTTCAACCCATCCCATGTCTTTAGACTGATCCCCAACAGGCCGTTGAGAAACGTTGGCGAGGTAGCCAGCGCAAGGCAAAAACAGGCGAAAAAGCGGAGTTTACGGGCTGTAAATGAGCATTTTGACTGGGCTCGCACCCGAGCCTGTTTTTAACGCCGCGATGGCAACGCAGGTAGTTTTTCAACAGCCTGCTAAGCATTGAGCCGAGGAATCTGTCTATGGGTTTGCTGATCGAAGGGCGCTGGCACGACCAGTGGTACGACACTGCAAAAGATGGCCGCTTCCAGCGCGAAAGCGCGCAGCGGCGCCATTGGATCACCACCGACGGTTCGCCAGGGCCAAGCGGTGAAGGCGGCTTCAAGGCGCAGGCGAACCGCTACCACCTGTATGTCTCCCTCGCCTGCCCCTGGGCGCACCGAACGCTGATTCTGCGTCAGCTGAAAAACCTGCAAGAGCTGATCGGCGTTTCAGTGGTGAGTTGGTTGATGGGTGAAAACGGCTGGACCTTCGACCCCACCCATGGCTCCAGCGGCGACGCGCTGGACGCCTTCAACTTTCTCCATCAACGCTACACCCGCGACGACCCTGGCTATAGCGGGCGCGTCACCGTACCGCTGCTGTGGGATAAACAACGCCAATGCATCGTCAGCAACGAATCGGCGGAAATCATCCGCATGTTCAACTCGGCTTTCGACGGACTGACCGGCAATACCCTGGATCTCTACCCCGAAGCCTTGCGCGATGAAATCGACAGGCTTAACCAACGCATCTATCCGGCGGTGAATAACGGCGTATACCGTGCCGGTTTCGCCACCACCCAGGCGGCGTACGAGGAAGCGTTCGACGAACTGTTCGATGAGCTGGACGCCCTCGAAGGATTACTGGATACCCGCCGCTATCTGGCCGGCGAATACCTGACCGAAGCCGACTGGCGCCTGTTCACCACCCTGATCCGCTTCGATGCCGTGTATTACGGGCACTTCAAGTGCAACCTGCGGCGCACCGAAGACTATCGGAATCTATCCAATTGGCTGCGCGAGCTGTATCAGTGGCCCGGCGTTGCGGACACGGTGGATTTCGAACATATCAAGAACCACTATTACGCCAGCCACCGCACCATCAATCCGACCGGCATAGTCCCACGCGGCCCGGCGCTGGATCTTGCCCACGAGCATAATCGCGCTCGGTTGCCGGGCGCGGGTATCTTCGGGAGTTAGCAGCCAGGTGCGACTCGGAGGTTTAAAGGGCGCGGGCTTGCGCGGTAGAACGCCTGATTTCAGCAAGCAGCCACAGCGCACTAAGCAGGCATAGGCCAATAATCGCCATGGAAAAAAGCAGGTGGAACTGTTCGAAGCCTGCCAAGGCGAAGCCCGCGTGAATCACAAAAGTAAGTGCGCCGAGCGCCGCGCAGATGCCGGCGAAAAAGCTGGCTTTGACAGTGCCTAGCACCACGTGCCGATAACCCAGTAACACGACCGGCATGGCCATCAGGTTGAATAGCAGATAGCCCTGAATGCCGCCGGGCAGATAGAACATGTCCCACTCGAGCCAATACGCCGCGTCGATCTGGTGCAGCACCAGCAGGAGCATGGTCGCGAAATAGCTTCTTTCCATAGACGGCATTCCTCGAGTGCTTATCTAACCCTGTGTGTGCGCGCCTTCGAACCAGGCGAGCTTATCGCGCAGCTGCACGACTTCCCCGACAATCACCAGGGTCGGTGCATGCACTTGATGCTCGGCCACCAATTGCGGCAGGTCGGCCAGAGTACCGGTAAACACCCGTTGATTCTGCGTGGTGCCTTGCTGGATCAGGGCGGCCGGGGTGCCGGCGCTGCGGCCATGGGCAACCAATTGCTGACAGATCAGCGGCAAACCTACCAGGCCCATATAGAACACCAGGGTCTGGCTGGGCGCCGCCAACTCGGCCCAAGGTAGATCGCAGCTGCCATCCTTGAGGTGGCCGGTGACGAAACGCACTGACTGCGCGTGGTCGCGGTGGGTCAGCGGAATGCCGGCATAGGCCGCGCAACCACTGGCGGCGGTAATCCCCGGCACCACCTGGAAAGGGATGCCATTCGCCGCCAGTTCTTCGATCTCTTCGCCGCCACGGCCGAAGATAAAGGGATCGCCGCCCTTCAAGCGCAATACCCGCTTACCTGCTTTGGCCAACGCGACCAGACGCTGGTTGATCTGTTCCTGGGGCAACGCGTGTTCGGCGCGCTGCTTGCCCACATAAATACGCTCGGCGTCGCGACGGCACAGCTCGATAATCGCCGGTGCGACCAGGCGATCGTAGAGCACCACATCAGCCTGCTGCATCAGACGCAAGGCGCGGAACGTCAGCAAGTCCGGGTCACCAGGTCCGGCACCGACGAGATAAACCTCGCCCAGCGCCTGCGGTGCGGCACCGGCGATTTTCGCTTCGAGCAGGCGCTCGCCTTCCTGCAATTTACCGGCGAACACGCTTTCGGCGATCTGACCCTGGAACACGTCCTCCCAGAACACCCGGCGCTGCTGCACATCGGGGAACAAGCCTTTGACCTGGGCACGAAAGCGCTTGGCCAGGCCGGCCAACTGGCCATAGGTTGCGGGAATCCAGGTCTCGATCTTCGCCCTGATAAGCCGCGCCAGCACAGGCGCATCGCCGCCGCTGGTGACCGCGACTATCAAGGGCGAGCGGTCGACGATGGCCGGAAAGATCACGCTGCACAGCTTCGGCGCATCCACCACATTGACCGGAATACCCAGCGCCTGGGCCTGGGCGGATATATGCGCGTTGAGCGGTTCGTCGTCGGTGGAGGCGATGATCAGCGCCACACCTTGCAAATCTTCGGGCTGGTAACCGCGCAGAAAGAACCCGCCATCGCCCGCCAAGCTCTGCAACTCAGCGCGAACCTCGGGGGCGACGACACGCAGACGCGCCCCGGCATCGGCGAGCAAGCGCGCCTTGCGCAACGCCACTTCGCCGCCGCCGACCACCAGCACCAGGCGGTCCTGCAATTTATGGAACAGGGGAAGGAAATCCATAGCAGCAGCCTCAAGCAGCAAGTTTTAAGCGGCAAGCTGGCACGCCGCGTCTGCTTGCGGCTTGAGGCTTGCAGCTGTTGTCATCCGATTACTTCGATGCCGCCCATATAGGGTTTCAGCACTTCGGGCACACGGATGCTGCCATCGGCCTGCTGGTAGTTTTCCAGCACCGCGACCAGGGTACGACCCACCGCCAGGCCGGAGCCATTGAGGGTGTGCAGCAGTTCGGGCTTGCCGG
>NZ_CAMPHN010000154.1 GCF_946885885.1 uncultured Pseudomonas sp. | reverse complement strand
CTGGTCGAGCATGTAAGGTCTCCGAAACGAGCCCGGCATTATACGCACCTGTCCGGTCAGGGTCTGTCGAGGTTTCGTCGCGGCGTGCCGCAGGTCCGTTGTGCCGCTGCGACATAGCGGTGACATAGCTGCGATATAGAGACGCCGGGCGCACTGATCTATAACTATCCAATCAAGTTCTCAGTCTCAGTGCAGGGTGGTTAGTCGATGAACACGAGCTGCAAACCGTTCTTTCTCCTGTTCGCCCTCCTCCTGCTCGCGGGTTCCGCCATCGCCGCGCCACAGGGCCAGCGCCCGTCGCTGCAGGTGCACCAGGGCCACTATTTCAAATATTCGATGCCCAAGGGCTGGACGGCCAACGAAACGACCAATGGCGTCGACATGCTGGCGCCGGACCAGGTGACCGGCGCCTCGTTCGCGCTGCTGGTCGGCGGTTTCGGTCAGGTACTCCCGGAGCAGTTTCTGCAATTCGTGCTCAACTCCACCCCCGAGCTGCAGAACCCGCAGATCCACGCAACCAATCCCCTGCCGCCCTTTCCCGGAGTGATGGGGTTGCAGTGGCAGGTCATCGAGGCGCAGCTGAGTTTCGTCTACCGCGGCACGCCGGCTCGGGCCCATGCCACGGTGGGCATCCTGCAAGGCTGGGGGCAGTATTCGGCGTTCATTCGTTCTTACCAATCCGCCACGGCGAATTGGCAACAGGCCCGCTACTGGTTGCCCGCGGTGGCGGAAACCGTGGTCATCACCAACCCCCGGCAGGTGGCCGGGGTCGATCAGGTGGTGCTGCCCGGGCCGATTTCCCATGACTACATCTATGGCGACTACAACCGCGCCTGGGAAGCACGCAACAGCTCCAGTGATCGCCTCTCCCGCGACCGCAGCGAGGCCACGCTGGGTTATGAGCGCAGCCTCGACCCGGCGACGGGACAGTATTACGACATGCCCTACGAGGCCTACGATCCGACCCTGGGCGGCTATCGCAACCCGATCAGGCCGGAGGAAATCCTCGAACGCGCGCCCTTGGGTGAATAAGCATGCCGGCTCGCTATCGCCGTCTGTCCCAAAGCATCGATCCGCTCCATACCGCCGGTCCGCTGGCGCAATCCCTAACGCCCATGGTTGGGCCCGGATGGCTTTTTTGTCGTGCATTTGTCCCGATTTGCCCAGAACTATGGCCGCTGTAACGGGTCTGGACTAGAATCCAGCCTCGTTTACTTCTTCAAGGTAGCCTCCGATGTCCTTCGCCGAGCAATTGTCCCGCCTGCAAGCCTTCCTCGACGCCGATGAGTTGCATGAAGAGGCCCTGGACTACGTGGCCGCCCACGGTTATCTCACCGCCCTGTCGATCTGCCCGGATCAAGTCCCGCAGCGCGAGTGGATCGACGCCTTGTTCTCCGAGCCGCCGCATTACCGCAGCGATGCCGAGCGCGAAGAGATCGAAGCCACCCTGGTGCAATTGCAGGCGCATATCGCCCGCCAACTGGCCAGCGACGACGACCCGGAAGTGCCCTGCGAACTCGACCTCGGCGAAGACCCCGACGATTCCGAATTGCGCGGCTGGTGCATCGGCTTCATGGAGGGGGTATTCCTGCGCGAAGCCGCCTGGTTCGACGATGCCGAAGATGAAGTCAGCGAACTGCTGCTGCCGATCATGGTCGGCTCGGGGCTGTTCGACGAGCAGCCGGAGTTCGCCGAAATCGCCCGCGACCGCGACCTGGTGGACAGCATGGTCGAACAGATCCCCGAGCTGCTGACCGCGTTGTTTTTGCTGTGCAATGCGCCGGAAGAAAAACCCGCTTTGCTCAAGCCGCGCCACCACTAAGCCCGCGCCACCGCCAATGGTGCGGCAAGCCGAAGAGAACCCCAATCCCGCCATTCGCTACACCCTGCTGACCATCGGTTGGCTGAGCGTGGCGTTGGGCGTGATCGGGATTTTTTTGCCGGTACTGCCCACCACCCCCTTCCTCCTGCTGGCGGCCGCCTGTTTCGTGCGCAGCTCCAAGCGTTTTTACCTCTGGCTGGTCGGCCACCCCAAGCTCGGCCCCTGGATTCTCGACTACCTCGACGGTAAGGGCCTGCCGCTCAAGGCCAAGGTCTATAGCATCGCCCTGATGTGGACCAGCATCGGCCTGTCCTGCTACCTGGTGCCCCTGCTCTGGGCGCGCCTCTTTATGCTCGGCAGCGCGGTGCTGGTCAGCCTGTACATCCTCAAGCAGAAAACCCTGGTAATCGCCGAACGCCCGATCGGTAAGCAGTAGCCGATAAGCGGCAGGTCCTGTAGCCCGGATGAAATCCGGAAATTCGGTTTTATGGCCACAATCGATGCCCCGGATTGCATCCGGGCTACCACAGCAATCGTGCATATCACTGGATCGCAGCAAACCGACTCCCTCAATCTCGTAGTCAGGTAGGTTGGGTTAGCGGCGGCTGTCGCGGCTCAAGCAGCGACATGAAAATCGATCGCCGCGTAACCCAACAAGGTCGTTATACGGTGGCAATCGAGGCCCGTAGCCCGGATGGAATCCGGGAAAAATGACACAGCCGACAGTTCTTCCCGGATTGCATCCGGGCTACAAAAGCGTCCCGCCGATCACCAAAGGGCGCCGTGCAATCCAAGCCCGGCAAAAGCCCTGGGTTACGCCTAGACTTTTTGCATCCCCAACAGAGGCACGCTCGATGCTGCAACCACGCCAGTGCGAACCCGGCCGAGCGACCCGCGGCGCTATGTTTCGGTTCGCCTGCGCATTGCTGCTGCTCGGTCTGGGCAGCGCCCTGGCCAATTGGGAATTCGCCCTGATCATCGAGAAGGCGGAAAGTCGCTACGGCGCCCTCGGCGCAGCCAAACAGCGGATTCAGGCATGGGACGAGCTGATCCAAGCCAGCAGCGGCCTCGCGGAAAATCAGCAGTTGGCCGAGGTCAATCGCTTCTTCAATCGGCAACTGCGTTTTACCGACGATATCCGCCTATGGCGCGCCAACGACTATTGGGCGACCCCGATCGAGGCCCTGGTCAAGGGCGCGGGCGATTGCGAGGACTATTCCATCGCCAAGTACTTCACCCTGCGCCGCCTCGGCATACCCAGCGAGAAGCTGCGCATCACCTACGTCAAGGCGCTGCGCCAGAACCAGGCGCATATGGTGCTGACCTACTATTCCAGCCCGACCGCCGAGCCCCTGGTGCTGGACAATCTGATCGGCGAGATCCGCCCGGCATCGCAGCGCAAAGACCTGTTACCGGTCTACGCCTTCAACGCCGAGGGGCTTTATCTGCCCGGCTCGAACAGCAAGAAGAGCGACAGCAAAAAACTGTCGCGCTGGCAGGACCTCTTACAAAAAATGCGCGCGGAGGGCTTCGCCATCGGCGAAGGCTAGGAGAAGCTTATGTCCCTACTCAAACAACTATTTCTCGCCATCTGCCTGTTTCTGGTGGTGGCCTTCACCGGCAGCTTTATCGCCGGGGTCGAGAATTCCCGCGAACAATTGATCAGCCAGTTGCAATCCCACGCCCAGGACGCGGCGACCGCCCTGGGCTTGTCGATGACGCCGCATGTCGACGACCCGGCGATGATCGAGTTGATGGTCAGCTCGATTTTCGACAGCGGCTATTTCGCCAGCATCCGCGTAGTGCGCATTCCGGATGGCGAAGTGATAGTCGAACGGCAAAGCGACGCGACCAGCGATCAGGTACCCGAGTGGTTCGTCGAGCTGGTGGATTTGCGGCCCCAAGGCGGCGATGCACTGATCATGCGCGGCTGGGAACAGGCCGCGCGGGTGGAGGTGCTCAGCCACCCGCAGTTCGCCCTGGCCAAGCTATGGGACAGCGCCATCGGCAGCCTGCTCTGGCTGCTGCTGTGCGGTCTGCTCAGCGCCATTCTCGGCGGCTGGCTGCTGCGCACCCAATTGCGTCCGCTCGACGACATGGTGCAACAGGCCCACGCCATCAGTCGGCGCGAGTTCCTCAGCATGCCGCAAGTACCGCGCACCCCCGAGTTGAAACGGGTGGTGATGGCGATGAACCAGATGGTCGAGAAACTCAAAACCCTGTTCGCCGAAGAAGCCGCGCGCAGCGAAAAACTCCGCGAAGCCGCCTACCAGGACAGCCTCACCGGCTTGGCCAACCGCCGTTTGTTCGATATCAACCTGGCCAACCAACTGCTGCTGACCGAACAGAACACCGCGGGCTATCTGGTGCTGCTGCGGATCAACGACCTGGCCGGGCTCAACCAACGCCTGGGCGGCCAGCGCACCGACGCGCTGATCTGCAGCACCGGGGTACAGCTCAAGCGCCTGCTCACCCATCCCAAGCGGGCCAATTGGCTGGCCTCGCGCAGCCGCGGCGGCGAATTCACCCTGCTCGCCCCCGGCCTCGGCCGTGAGGAAGCCGAACAACTCGGCCAGGAATTGCATGAGAGCCTGGAAAGCCTGCGGCAAACCGGTGCCAGCGATTGTGCGCCGGTGGCGCATATCGGCATTGGCGCATTCCGCCCCGGCGAAGAACTCGCCCAGGTGATTGGCCGCGCCGATCAGGCGTTGGCGCAAGCGCAGGCCGACCCGAGTAAACCCTGGGCGCGCCTGGACGACTTCGACAGCCAGCCCGGCCAAGGGCTGCACGAGTGGCGCCAATGGATCGACGAGGCGCTGACCCAAGGCAAGCTGCAACTGTATTTCCAACCGGTGGTGGAGTGCGCCAAACCAGACAATCTCCTGCACCAGAAAGTCCTGGCCCGGCTGCTCGATCCGCAAGGCGAAGCCATAGTCGCCGGGCGCTTCCTGCCCTGGATCGAACGCCTCGGCTGGACCGCGCGCTTCGACCTGATCATGCTCGAACACAGCCTGGCCTACCTCACACAACATCCCCAGCCCCTGGCCCTGAGCCTGTCGGCGACGACGCTACGCGAGCCCGGCAGCCTCTCCCGCCTGCTCGACATGCTCAAACAGCACCCGCAACACCGATCGCTGCTGACCCTGGAAGTGGACGAACGTCACCTGCCGCCGCCTGCCGAACTCGAAGCGCTGAGCCAGGCCGTTGGCGAAGTCGGCTTCAGCCTCGGCCTGCAACATTTCGGCGGACGTTTCAGCCTGATCGGAAACCTCACCCACCTCGGCCTGGCCTACCTGAAAATCGACGGCACCTATATCCGTGCCATCGATCAGGAAAACGATAAACGTCTGTTTATCGAGGCGATCTTCCGCACCACCAATAGCATTGACTTGCCGTTGATCGCCGAGATGGTGGAAACCGAAGGCGAACTCAAGGTACTCAATGAACTGGGCATCTATGGCGCCATGGGCCGGCTGATCGGCGCGCCGGCACCACGCTGATCGGCGATACCCGCGCTACGGGGCTTGTAGCTCGTAGATCCTATGTTTATCTGCAAGACCTGCGGAATCGTAGGGCGGACATGCCGAAGGCTTGTCCACCATTCGGGCCTCCATCGGTGGACAAGGCTTCGCCATGGCCACCCTACATTTGCTTTGGTAGCCCGGATGCAATCTGGGGCATCGGTGGCGGCCATACATCTGATCCCCGGATTTCATCCGGGCTACTGGACTAGATACCGCGCCGGGGAGCGACAAAAAGCCCGCCATCCATTGAAAGGATGGCGGGCTGCTTTACTGCCTGAAGCCTTAGACGGTATCGACCTTCAGCGTGCCGTCGCCGAGCATGCTCAACACCAGATCGGCCTCGTTGCCGACGCCATAGCTGGTATACAGATCCACGTTCTCCAGCACTATGGTCTGCTCGGGCGCTGCGGCCGGGTCGGCGACCGCGGTGCTGCTGACTTTGATCACCGTATCCAGCCCCACGGTTGAGACATCGATGTAGCTCAGCAGGTTGCCGAGATCGCCCGCTTCCCCGCTCTCGCCCACCAGCAGCTCGGACAGATCCAACTGGTCGCCACCCGAGTTGAAGCCTGCCACGAAGTCGGCGATGGTATCGGTGCCGCTTTCTCCCGCTTGCCACTTGAAGACATCGGAACCCGCGCCGCCGCTCAGGCTATCGTCGCCGAGCCCGCCGATCAGCACATCGTCGCCATCGCCGCCGAGCAGCGTATCGTTGCCGCCTCCACCGAGCAGTACCTCGTCGGCACTGGTGCCGGTCAGGGTAAAGCCGGTCGCCTCGGCACCGTCGCCTTCGAGGGTGATATCGAGGCTGGCGACAACCGGGTCGCCATCACCATCGGTCGCACCTAGATCGAAGCTCAGGTCGACATCGCCGGGGAACAGCTCCTCGGACACCGTGATCGACAGCAGCCGGTAGTCGCCACTGGCGCTGCCCAGTTGCAACTCGTCGAAGCCACTGGCTTCGATGGCGCTAGCGGAGCCGAAGGTATAGGTCAGCGTGGAGCCGGCCAACGGTTCCAGGATGTTGAACACCGTATCGCTGCTTTCACCTGTGCCTGCTGGTGGGCTCCAAGTGCCTGACGCGATCAGCACGCCAGCGCTGAACACCGCCCAGGTCATGATGTCGCTGGTACTGAGTTTGTTCAGGGTAAAACCGACATTAGCAATAGAGCTACTGAAGGCGATCTTCATGCGTTCGGTGCCACTAATCAGGTTGTTGTCGATACCCATACCCTGACCGGAGGAGTTGATGCCGCCATCGGCAGGAGTGGGTGCCAGCTCGGTGAAGGTCGCGCTGATACCGTTGATCGGCAGTATCAGAACCGGCACCGGCCCACCAGCGGTAAGGCCGATCAGGGACGTGGTGACCTCGACCGTCGGGCTGGGATTGACCAGCTCGAAGTCATAAGTACCGTCGGCATGCAGGGTGAGGATGAAATAGGTCTCGCCACTGCTGACGATAGTCGCGGTCAATATCGAAGAGCCATCGGGGTTGTTCACCGTGTCATAGGTGATCGCATCGCTCGGCGGCGTGCCGGACAGGTTGAAGGAGCCCAGGCCGTCGGCGCCGAAGGCGATATCCACCGCGCCATGCAGGGTGCCGGCGAAGTTGCCCATGATGCCGTCCTGTACCCCGTGCAACACGGGTATGTCGTCTTCCACGTCGATGGTGAAGCTACCGGCCGGGAAGCCGCCGGCCAGTGCATCGCCATCGCCGTCGGTGGCGATCAACACGGCGGAGAAGTCGATCCCGAGACCCGGCAAGGTTTCGCTGTCGTCGGCGTTGCCCAACGGGTGATCCAGCGGGCCGAGCAAGGTAAAGGTATAGCTACCGTCGCTGCCCACCTGCAGGCTGAACACGTCATAACCGCTGACGCTGGCGGTCAGGGTATCTCCCGACAGGCTATAGCCCAGCAATTCGCCGCCAGAGCTCAGAGCCTGTGCATCCAATGCACTGAGATCGCTGGACAGGCCGAAACTGCCGACGCCATCCGCACCGAAATTAACCAGCGCATGCAGCGCCCCGGCCAAACCGCTGACGATCAACGTCTGACCGCCTTCGCTATTGCCGGCGTGCGGGCTGGTCAATGGGTCCTCATGGACCAGGCCAGCGATCTGCACCAGCGCTTGCGGCGTACCGACGAGGCTTGGGCCATCGTCGTGGAAGGTCAGATAGCCGCCCAGATCCAGACTGCTACTAACCTGATCGCCATCGGCGTCGGTCACCGTCGCCACCAGGGCAATGGCACTACCGGCCACGCTGACCGGATCGTCCGGATCTGTGCTGTCCGGATGTTGCAGCGCACGGATCTGGTCGAGGGTGACATTGCCAGAACCATCGACGCTAACGGTAAAGGCCACGATGGACGAGTCGCCGCCGACCCAACCTTCGACCACGCCGCCGTTCATGCCGAGGACGATATCCAGACCGGTGGAGACATCCACCAGGCCGCTTGGATCGCCAGTGGCACTTAGCGCATAAGTCACCGCACCGGCACCGTCGGCGCCAAACGCGGAGCTAAAGGCGCCACTGAAGTCGGCGGTGGCGTCGGTACTGAGATCCGTCTCGTCGACCACCAACGCCGCCAAAGAGCTGCCCGATAGCTCAATGCTGGGACCGTCGTCATGGAAGGTCAGGAAGTTGCCCAGGTTTAGACTGGCGCTCTGGCTGTCACCATCCGCATCCGTGATGGTCGCGGTCAGGGCAATGGCACTGCCGGCCACACTGACCGGATCGTCCGGGTTGCTGCCGTCTGGATGCTGCAAAGCACGCAGTTGATCGAGGGTGACGTTGCCGCTGCCATCTACGCTGACGGTAAAGGCCACGATGCTGGAGTCGCCACCGACCCAACCTTCGACCACCCCGCCGTTCATACCGAGGACGATATCCAGACCGCTGGCGACATCCACCAGACCGCTTGGGTCGCCGCTGACGCTAAGGCTGTAACTGACGCTACCGGCGCCGTCGGCACCGAAGGCGGAGCTAAAGGCGCCGCTAAAGTCGGCGGTGGCGTTGGTGCTGAGGTCGGTTTCATCCACGACCAAGCTGGACAGCTGGGCTTCGGCCAGTTCGATACTGGGGCCGTCGTCGTGGAAGGTCAGGAAGTCGCCCAGATTCAAGCTGGCGCTGGCCTGATCGCCATCGGCGTCGGTTACCCTCGCCACCAGGGCAATCGCGCTGCCAGATACGCTGACCGGATCGTCCGGATTGCTGCCGTCCGGATGTTGCAGGGCGCGGATCTGGTCGAGAGTCACGTTGCCAGAACCATCGACGCTGACGGTAAAGGCCACGATGGACGAGTCGCCACCGACCCAGCCTTCGACCACCCCGCCGTTCATACCAAGGACGATATCCAGACCGCTGGCCACATCCACCAGACCGCTTGGATCGCCCGTTGCACTCAGGGCATAGCTCACCGAGCCGGCACCGTCGGCACCGAAAGCCGAGCTAAAGGCCGAGCTGAAGTCGGCGGTGGCGTTGGTGCTGAGGTCGGTTTCATCCACGACCAAACTGGAAAGCTGGGCTTCGGCCAATTCGATGCTTGGGCCATCGTCATGGAACGTCAGGAAATTACCCAGGTTTAGACTGGCGCTGGTTTGGTCGCCATCCGCGTCGGTGATGGTGGCAGTTAGCGCGATAGCACTGCCGGCTACGCTAACCGGGTCGTCCGGGTTGCTGCCGTCAGGATGTTGTAGGGCACGGATCTGGTCGAGGGTGACATTACCGCTGCCGTCGACGCTGACGGTAAAGGCCACGATGGACGAGTCGCCACCGACCCAGCCTTCGACCACCCCGCCGTTCATACCAAGGACGATATCCAGACCGCTGGCCACATCCACCAAGCCGCTTGGATCGCCCGTTGCGCTCAGGGCATAGCTCACCGAACCGGCACCGTCGGCGCCAAACGCGGAGCTAAAGGCGCCACTGAAGTCGGAGGTGGCGTCGGTACTGAGATTCGTCTCGTCGACCACCAACGCCGCCAAAGAGCTGCCCGACAGTTCGATACTGGGGCCGTCGTCATGGAAGCTCAGGTAGTCGCCCAGATCCAGACTGGTTCTGGTGTGGTCGCCATCGGCGTCGGTCACGGTTGCAACCAACGCAATAGCGCTACTGGCCACACTGACCGAGTCGTTCGGGTCGGTACCGTCGGGGTGTTGCAAGGCGCGCAACTGATCGAGTGTAACGTTGCCGCTGCCATCTACGCTGACGGTAAAGGCCACCACACTGGAGTCGCCATCGACCCAGCCTTCGACCACGCCCGCATTCATGCCGAGCACGATATCCAGGCCGGTCGCCACATCCACCAGACCGCTGTTAGTACCAGGAAGCGTGCTTACCGCATAGCTGACACTGCCAGCGCCATCGGCACCGAACACAGGATTGAAGGCGCCGCTGAAATCGGCCGTGGCGTCGCTGGCCAGGTTGGTCTCATCCACCGTCAAGGTTGGCAGTGGTGCCTCGGTCAGTTCGATGCTCGGGCCGTCGTCGTGGAAGCTAAGGAAGTTCCCCAGATCCAAACTGGCGCTTTGGCTGTCGCCATCGGCATCGGTCACGGTGGCAACCAAGGCGATAGCACTGCCGCTTACGCTAACTTGCTCGTTTGGATTGGTGCTATCTGGATGTTCGAGTGCACGTAGCTGATCGAGGGTGACGTTGCCGCTGCCATCGACGCTGACGGTAAAGGCCACGATGCTGGAGTCGCCACCGACCCAGCCTTCGACCACCCCGCCGTTCATACCGAGGACGATAT
>NZ_CAMPHN010000153.1 GCF_946885885.1 uncultured Pseudomonas sp. | reverse complement strand
GTTCGCCATGGGGCTGCGCTTTCAGCAGCAGTCGGCGGAAGTTCAGGCCCTGCAGTTGCAGGCCTACAACATCGCTACGCTGAAGCTGGATGCGGCAGTGGCCGCTGCCAAAGACCCCTCGAAGTTGGCCATCGTTACCGACCTGGATGAAACCGTCATCGATAACAGCGCGCTGCTGGCAAGGGATCTGGCCAACTGTCACACCTATGACGCCTGGGACACCTGGCTGCCCTGGGAACGTGATGGGACTCCGCAGCTGATCCCCGGCGCCAAGCAGTTTCTCGAGCACGCCGACAGCCTGGGCGTGACCATTCGCTACATCTCGGACCGCGCCGACGAGCAGAAGAAATATACCCTGGCCACCCTGAGCAAGCTCGGCCTGCCTCAGGTGTCGGCGGAAAGTGTTCTGCTGCTGGGGCCACCCAAGGTCGAGCGGCGCGCCATCGTCAGCGCCGACCATCAGATCGTGCTGCTGTTGGGCGATACGCTGCATGACTTTGACGCACGTTTCCGCAAGACGCCGCTGGCCGATCAGCGCGCCACCGTGGCCGCCGAAGCCGGCAAGTGGGGCGCCGAGTGGATCGTCTTCCCCAATGCGACTTACGGCACTTGGTCCAAGGCGCCCTTGCAAGGCTGGGAAGCAGAGACCGTCATCGAGCCTTGGTAAACCGAAGGGGCACCGGGTCCGTTTTGACCCGGTGCGTACCTGTTGTCTGACGGGCTCGTTCGCGTGACAGGTGATTAGGCTGGAAAAAAAAGCCTCAAGCCGCTTTAATGCCCGCCCACTCGTCAATCTGCCTGAATAACGATGACCACTCTGCTGGCCCTGGATACCGCGACCGAAGCCTGCTCCGTCGCCTTGCTGCACGACGGCAAGGTGATCAGCCACTACGAAGTGATTCCGCGTCTGCATGCGCAACGTCTGTTGCCGATGATCAAGCAGCTGCTGGCCGAGGCTGCCGTGCCTCTGTCGGCGCTGGATGCCATCGCCTTTGGCCGTGGCCCGGGCGCTTTCACCGGCGTGCGCATCGCCGTTGGCGTGGTCCAGGGCCTGGCTTTCGCCCTGGACCGTCCGGTGTTGCCGGTCTCCAACCTGGCGGTATTGGCCCAGCGCGCCCAGCGCGAGCACGGCGCCACGCAGGTGGCCGCGGCGATCGATGCGCGGATGGATGAGGTCTACTGGGGTTGTTACCGCGCCGAGAACGGCGAAATGCGTTTGCAGGGCGTCGAGGCGGTACTGGCACCCGAGCAGGCTGCGCTACCCAGAGATGCCAGCGGCGAATGGTTCGGTGCCGGTACCGGCTGGGGCACGTTCGCCGCGCGGATCGCCGTGCAAGTCACTGGGCAGGATGCCGTCATGCTGCCGCATGCCGAGGATCTGCTCAGCCTGGCGGGCTTCGCCTGGGCACGCGGCGAGGCGGTCGTGGCGGATCAGGCGCAGCCCGTGTATCTGCGCGACAAGGTCGCCGTCGCGAAGCAACCGAGTTGATTTCATCTACCCAAATTGAGCATGCGGAGCGGCCATTGCGCCCTTGGTGCACACCTTCCGTCGCATGCCTGACGTCAGTTTTATGTCTCGCATTGCCAAGGTACGCCAAGGCGGCTAGATTGCCATTACTTCCATCTACACTTGGCTAACCAGGTCGAGCACTAGCCGATGCGTATCGACGCCTCCATTCCTTCCTTTGCGCCGGATCGCGGCCCCCGTTCGGGGACGGCGGTCACGCCTTTTCGCGAAGCGCAACGCGAGGTGGAGGCACGCCGCGAACAACCAGCGGCCCCGGCCAGCAGCCAAGGCTTCGAGCAGACCCCCCAACTGCGCCGCGTACAGGCCGCCAACGCCAGCAGCGATAGCTTGCCGGCGACCCTGGACCGCGGTTACCAACCCGCCCTGAGCAATCGCGCCGCCCAAGCCATCGCCAGCTACAGTTCGACCGCCGCCTACGCTCAGGATGCCGGTGCCCAGGAAGTATTGGGTCTCGATCTCTACGCCTGATGTTGCCTTATTTCCTCGGTTGCCCTTCATGGAGCGAACCCGCCTGGCGCGGTTCGCTGTATCCCGATGGCGCACGCACGGCGGACTTCCTGCCGCGTTACGCCGACGTGTTCAATGCGGTGGAAGGCAACACCACCTTTTATGCCCGTCCAGCGCCGGAGACGGTCGCACGCTGGGCCGTGCAGATGCCGGCGCACCTGCGCTTCTGCGCCAAGCTGCCGCGCGATATCAGCCATGCCGCCGATCTGCGCGAGCATCTGGATGCCGCTGATACCTTCCGTCATTTGCTCGCGCCGCTGGGCGCGCGCGTTGCACCCTTCTGGTTGCAACTCCCGGCCAGCTTCGGCCCGCAGCGCCTGCCAGAGTTGGCAACCTTGATCGAACACTGGAGCGGATCTGAACTGGCCGTCGAGGTCCGCCACCCGGCGTTCTTCGCCAAGGGCGAGGAAGAGCGCACGCTCAACCGCTTGCTGCTGAGCCGGGGTGTGGAGCGAATCTGCCTGGATTCGCGGGCATTGTTCAGTTGCGCATCGAGCGAGCCCGCGGTGCTGCATGCGCAAGCCAAGAAGCCGCGCCTGCCATTGCGCCCGACAGCTTTCAGCCAGACGCCGCAACTGCGCTTCATCGGCCACCCGGAACTGGCGGCCAACGACAGTTTTATCGCGCCCTGGCTGGATAAAGTCGCCGCCTGGATCGAGGAAGGGCGCACGCCCTATGTGTTTCTGCATACCGCCGATAACCGCCTGGCGCCGCAATTGGCCATGCGTTTTCACCGGCAGTTGATGGCGCGCCTGCCGGGTTTACCGGCGTTACCCGAACCGATGGTCGCGCCGCGCGTCGAACAATTGGGATTGCTCTGAAGCTGTCGCGAGTCGGAGTATCTGGGTTAACAGGCCGTTGAAAAACTACCTGCCTTGTCTTGCCAACGCAGGTAGTTTTTCAACGGCCTGCTAAGGTGCATGCAGGTCAATAAAGGAGTGACTGCGATGCTTACTCAAACGGAACGTGGCGAGGCGTTTCGCGCCTTGCACCAGCGCGACGGATTGTTCGTGCTACCTAATCCCTGGGATGCCGGCTCGGCGAAGATACTCGCTTCGCTCGGCTTCGAGGCCTTGGCCACGACCAGCGCCGGATTGGCGTTTTCCCTTGGTCGACGCGATGCCGAGGGGGCGGTCAGTCGTGAAGAGACCCTGGCCAATGCCCGCTCGATCATCGAAGCGACTCCGTTGCCGGTGGCCGCCGATTTGGAGAACGGCTACGGCGATGAGCCGCAGCACTGCGCAGAAACCATCGCGCTGGCGGCGCAGATCGGCTTGGTCGGTGGCTCCATCGAAGATGCCAGCGGTCACGCGCAATCACCCATCTACCCGTTCGAGTTGGCGGTCGAGCGTATCCGAGCAGCCGCTGCGACTGCCCGCAGCCTGCCATTCGCCTTCACCCTGGTTGCCCGTGCGGAAAACTACCTGCACGGCCGGCCTGACCTGGACGACACCATCAAACGCCTGGAGGCCTACGCGCAAGCCGGTGCCGATGTGCTCTATGCGCCAGGCCTGACCACCCGCGAGGAAATCCAGGCGGTGGTCACGGCCGTGGCGCCGCATCCGGTCAACGTTCTGGTGGGCTCGCCCAGCCTGCGTCTGTCGCTGGATGAGTTGGCCGAACTGGGGGTGAAGCGTGTCAGCCTCGGCTCCAACCTGGCGCGGGTCGCCTATGGCGCTTTCTACCAAGCTGCCGAGGAGCTGGCCGGCAGAGGCAGCCTGGTTGCGACCGGACGAGCCATGCCGTTCGACAGCATCAACGATCTGTTCAAGGGCTGATGGGCATAGTTTTACGCCGCTATCTGGTGCTGCTGGTATTGCTTGCCTTGCTCGCCGTACCGCTGGCGGTCCACCAGCATTGGCTCGAGGTGCCGCCGCGTTGGGACCCCTGGGCGCCGCTGGATATCGGCGCGCAACCGAACCTGCTGACTCCGTTCAAGCTTTGGCGCTTGAAAAAGGATCCCGCCCTCTGCCGACAGGCCCTCGATAGCTCGCCGCTGCGCTATATGCCGCTGGCCGACAGCGAACCGCAAGCCAAGTGTCCGCTGGAAAATACCGTCCGGGTGCAGGGCACCGAGGTGCACCTGAGCAACAGTTTTATCGCCACCTGCCCATTGGCGGCGGCCTTCGCCATGTTCGGGCGACATGGCTTGCAGCCGGCCGCGCAAGCGGTGTTCGGTCAGCCGGTGGTGCGGGTCGAGCATGTCGGCAGCTACGCCTGCCGCTCCATCGCCGGTAGCCAGCGGCAAAGCCAGCATGCCTCGGCCAATGCGCTGGATATAGTCGGTTTTCGCCTGCGCGACGGTCGGCATATCAGCATACGGCGCGACTGGTCGAAACCGGGAGCGAAGGGCGAGTTCCTGCGCCTGGTGCATCGGGCCGCCTGCGACAGCTTCAACACCACCCTGGGGCCGGAGTACAACGCCGCCCACCGCGATCATTTTCATGTCGATATGGGGCTGTTCCGGATGTGCCGCTAATCCACGGAATAATGCGCCTCAGCGTTGCGCCAGCAGCAGGTCGGCGGCCTGGCCGCTGCGGCCGTCGGCGAACTCGAAGCGGCCGAGCTGGGCGATTTCGTCATAGGCGCCCAAGGCGAACTTCACATCCTGGGCCTGCAACTCGATGGCAGCGACCCCGGCTTGGCTCAACGACTGGCTCGATTGCCGGCCTTGGGCATCGAAGCGCAGCAGGCTCAAACGCTGGAAAATCGCATCCTGCATGTCGATCCGGCCATCGTCGTTGTCGTCGTGCTTGGCCAGTTCGGCGAAGCCATTGGCGGCGCCGTGCTGATCGCCGAACAGTTCGCGACCATCGTCGATTCGCCCATTGCCATTGCGGTCCAGCGCCAGCAGGGCGTCGTCGCCGGTGGGTACGCTGATCTGGTCGAGTCTGCCGTCGGCATCCAGATCGAAGCGCACGCTGTGCTCGAGGCCGCTGGTGCGAAAGCCGTTGCCGGCGAGGTCGAGTACCAAAGGATCGGTTTTCTGCGGTTCGGCGTTGACGTTGACCTCCAGCACCAACTGGCGCTGTTCGACTATCTGCTCGAAGTCGCTGGCCTGAACGGCGACGGCGGGCTGCTCGCTGCCGACTTCGGCCGCTTCACTTGCGACGGGTGGGCCATCCGCTTGGGGCTCGTCGGGCGTCAGGGTGCGGCGCAATATCTGGTAGTCCAGCGAGGCCTGAATGCCTGCGTCCAACTGCTCCTTCAGCCCCTTAGGGGGCTGAGACGAATGGGGATGGGGTGCGCTTGTGACGTCGAACATGGCGAACTCGATGCGGCCTAACGGTGCCGGGTCTGGCAAAATGCCGCCTACTTGAGTTGTCGGCTCATTCCCGGCCGAGTTGAATATTTTTTGAGCACTTTTGCTAATGAACGATGAGCGCACTATCGCGAAAATTCGTATGCAGGCCTTGCAGCCCCATCTAGCCGAGGCGGCGGCGGGTTGGGCGGCGCGGTTGAGTCTGCCGTTGGAGGGCGACAGTGAGTTCGCCTTGCAGTTAGGCGAGGGCGGTTTGCAACTGGTCGAACTCGGCCCGCAGGCGCCAGGACCGGTGCGGGTGGATTTCGTCGAGGGCACGGCGGCGCATCGGCGTCTGTTCGGCGGCGGCGCCGGTCAAATGATCGCCAAGGCGGTCGGCGTGCAGCCGGGCATCCGTCCGCGGGTGCTGGATGCCACCGCTGGGTTGGGGCGCGATGCTTTCGTACTCGCCAGCCTGGGCTGCGCGATGACCCTGATCGAACGCCAGCCGCTGGTGGCGGCCCTGCTCGAAGACGGTTTGGCTCGGGCCCGGGGCGATGCGCAGGTCGGGCAGATAGTTGGGCACATGCATTTATTGACCGGCAACGCCATCGAGCTGATGCGCGCTTGGCAGGGCGAGCCGCCGCAGGTGATCTACCTCGATCCGATGTTTCCCCATCGCGATAAAAGCGCATTGGTGAAAAAAGAAATGCGCCTGTTCCGGCCCTTCGTCGGCGACGATCAGGACGCCCCCGCGTTACTCGCCGCGGCCCTGTCGTTGGCCAGCCACCGGGTGGTGGTCAAGCGCCCGCGCAAGGCGCCGTGCATCGAAGGCGCCAAACCGGGCTATGCGCTGGAAGGTAAATCCAGCCGTTACGATATTTATCCGAAGAAGAAGTTATAAGCGACAAGCTTCAAGCCGAAAGCTGATCGGTGGGGCGCTGCGATCCGCTTACAGCTTGTCGCTTATGGCTTGTGCTGCTCTTCAGGCCGATACGCTCGCATAAACATTCCCACCGCTTCGCGCACATGGCGTTCGGCGGCGTCGCCCTCCAGGGCGTCGGCGCAGCCGATCAGCAGGCGGAAATTGGCGATGCCCTTGATCAGGCAAAGAAATTGATCGGCGGCGTCGAGCGGGCTGGCGATGCGCAGTTTGCCCGCGCGGTCGGCTTGCTCGAGCAGGTGCGCCATTTCGCTGAGCACCCGTTGCGGCCCGGCTTCGTAGAACATCTTCGAGAGCTTCGAATCCTGTGCGGCCAGACTGATCATGATCCGATGCAGCTCGACCGATTCGCGGCTGTTGACCAGCGCATGGAAGCCGCGGCCGATATTCAGCAACTGGCTTTCGATCGGGGCGCCCTCGACCAATTCGAACAGCAGTTCGGGCAACTGGCCTTCGCATTTGGCCTTTACCGCCTCGGAAAACAACGTCTCCTTATCGGTGAAGTGGCTGTACACCGTGAGTTTGGAAACGCCCGCTTCAGCGGCGATGGCGTCCATGCTGCTGCCGTCGTAACCATGGCGCAGAAACAGGGTTTTCGCCGCCTCGAGAATCGCTTGGCGTTTGGTCGGGTCTTTAGGACGGCCCGGGCCGCTGGGTGGCAACATTTTGTTAGTCATCGGTTGTTTTAAATACTGGACTGATTGGTTTGCTATTTTTACTATACTCCGCAGTTCAAATATTCCAAACCTTCGCGAAGGTCTTCCATTATGTTGCGTCGAGTCCTATCTGTCGCTTTGCCAGTCAGCCTTATCGCCGTGCTCGCCGCTTGCGGCAACGGCGAGCACGTCGAGGCCCCGGTACGTCCCGCCATGGTGGTGCAACCCCAATTGGCCGGCGCCACGATGGATACCTACCCGGGCGAAGTGCGCGCGCACCTGGAGCCCGAGCTGGCTTTTCGCATCGCGGGCAAGGTCAGCAAGCGCCTGGTCGAGGTGGGGCAGCGGGTGAAGAAGGATCAGCCGTTGGCCGAGCTGGACCCGCAAGACGTTCGCCTGCAACTCGAAGCGACCCGCGCCCAGGTCGCCGCCGCCGAAGCCAACCTGCAACTGGTGCGCGCCGAGCGAGACCGCTACAAAGCGCTGCTGGCGCGCAATCTGGTCAGCCGCTCGCAATACGACAATGCCGAAAACACCTTCCGCGCGGGCGAGGCGCGGCTCAAGCAGATCAAAGCCGAATTCAACGTAGCCGATAACCAGGCTGGCTATGCCGTGCTGCGCGCCTCCCAGGACGGCGTGATCGCGCGGCGCATGGTCGAAGTCGGGCAGGTGGTCGCCGCCGGGCAAAGCGTGTTCGTGCTGGCCGCCGATGGCGAACGCGAAGTGCTGATCAACTTGCCGGAGCAAGCTTTCGAGCGCTTCAGTGTCGGCCAGGAAGTGGCGGTCGAGTTGTGGTCGCAGCCGGATCAACGTTTCCCCGGGCGCATCCGCGAAATATCGCCGTCGGCCGATCCGCAATCACGCACCTTCGCCGCCCGCGTGGCCTTTACCGAAGGCAAGGTGCCCGCCGAACTTGGCCAGAGCGCACGGGTGTATATCCCTCACAACGGCCCGGTGCCCTTGGCGATTCCGCTGTCGGCGCTGACCGCCGAGAAGGGCGAGCCCTTCGTCTGGGTGGTCGACCCGAAGGATTCCACGCTCAAGCGCGTCAAGGTGCGGGTTGGGGCTTACGGCGAGAAGCTGGTGCCGGTACTGGAAGGCTTGCAGGCCAGCGATTGGGTGGTCGCCGCCGGGGTGCAGGTGCTACGCGAAGGGCAGAAGGTGCGCCCGGTGGACCGCGACAACCGCATGGTCGAATTGGCGAGCAAGGAGTAACCCGATGGACTTCAATTTGTCCGCCTGGGCGTTGCGCAATCGCCAGATCGTGCTGTACCTCATGCTGTTGCTGGCCGTGGTCGGAGCGCTGTCCTACACCAAGCTGGGCCAGAGCGAAGACCCGCCGTTCACCTTCAAGGCCATGGTGATCCGCACCAACTGGCCAGGGGCGAGCGCCGAAGAGGTTTCCCGCCAAGTCACCGAACGCATCGAAAAGAAGCTGATGGAGACCGGCGAGTACGACAAGATCATCTCCTTCTCCCGTCCGGGCGAATCCATGGTGACCTTCCTCGCCCGCGACTCCATGGATTCGGCGGATATTCCCGATCTCTGGTACCAGGTCCGTAAGAAGGTCGGCGACATCCGCCACACTTTGCCCCAGGGCATCCAGGGGCCGTTCTATAACGACGAGTTCGGCACCACCTTCGGCAACATCTATGCGCTGACCGGCGAGGGTTTCGACTACGCCGTGCTCAAGGATTACGCCGACCGCATCCAACTGCAGCTGCAACGGGTCAAGGATGTCGGCAAGGTCGACCTGATCGGCCTGCAAGACGAGAAAATCTGGATCGAGCTGTCCAACACCAAACTGGCCACCTTAGGCTTGCCGCTGGCGGCGGTGCAGCAGGCGCTCGAAGAGCAGAACGCCGTCGCCGCGGCCGGCTACTTCGAAACCGCCACGGACCGCGTGCAATTGCGCGTGACCGGGCGTTTCCAAACGGTCGAGGAAATCCGCGATTTCCCGATTCGCGTGGCCGATCGCAGCTTCCGCATCGGCGATGTGGCCGAGGTCAAACGCGGCTTCAACGATCCACCCGCGCCGCGCATGCGCTTTATGGGCGAGGACGCCATTGGCCTTGCGGTGTCGATGAAAACCGGCGGCGATATTCTGGTGCTGGGCAAGGCCCTGGAAGTCGACTTCGCCCGCTTGCAGGAAACCCTGCCGGCCGGCATGCAGTTGCGCAAAGTATCGGACCAACCGGCGGCGGTGAAAACCGGCGTGGGCGAGTTCGTCCGCGTGCTCACCGAGGCGGTGATCATCGTCTTGTTGGTGAGCTTCTTCTCCCTCGGCCTGCGCACCGGTCTGGTGGTGGCGCTGTCGATTCCGTTGGTATTGGCGATGACCTTCGCCGCCATGTACTACTTCGGCATCGGCTTGCACAAGATTTCTCTGGGCGCCCTGGTGCTCGCCTTGGGGTTGTTGGTCGACGACGCGATCATCGCCGTGGAGATGATGGCGATCAAAATGGAGCAGGGCTTCGACCGCCTCAAGGCGGCCAGTTACGCCTGGACCAGCACCGCCTTCCCCATGCTCACCGGCACCCTGATCACCGCGGCGGGCTTTCTGCCGATCGCCACCGCCAACTCCAGCACCGGCGAATACACCCGCTCGATCTTCCAGGTGGTGACCATTGCCTTGTTGGTGTCCTGGATCGCCGCCGTGGTCTTCGTGCCTTACCTGGGTGCCAAACTGTTGCCGGATCTGGCCAAGTTGCACGCCGCCAAACACGGCAGCAGCGCGGCCGGCCACGACCCGTACGCGACGCCGTTCTACCAGCGCGTACGCGGCATGGTGGCGTGGTGCGTGCGGCGGCGCAAAACCGTGATCGTCCTGACCCTGGTCGCATTCGTCGGTGCCATCGCGCTGTTCCGCTTCGTCCCGCAGCAGTTCTTCCCGGCATCCGGGCGACTGGAGCTGATGGTCGATATGAAGCTTGCCGAAGGCGCGTCGCTGGTCGCTACCGAGGAGCAGGTCAAGCGCATGGAGCAACTGCTCAGCCAGCGCGAGGGTATCGATAACTACGTGGCCTATGTCGGCACCGGCTCGCCGCGTTTCTACCTGCCGTTGGATCAGCAGCTGCCGGCGGCCAGCTTCGCCCAGTTCGTGGTATTGGCGAAAACCATCGAAGACCGCGAAGCCTTGCGTAGCTGGCTGATCGAGACGGTCAACGAGGAGTTTCCGGCCCTGCGCACCCGCGTATCGCGCCTGGAAAACGGCCCGCCGGTCGGTTACCCGGTGCAGTTCCGGGTTGCCGGCGAGCATATCGACGAAGTGCGCGCCCTGGCCCGTCAGGTGGCGGACAAGGT
>NZ_CAMPHN010000152.1 GCF_946885885.1 uncultured Pseudomonas sp. | reverse complement strand
CAAAAAAGCCGAATCCGGGCTGTCGTGGCGCAAGAACGCCAACCAGAACTACTGCAGCGCCAACAGCAACAGCCGCGGCGCCGACCTCAACCGCAACTTCACCTTCGGCTGGAACAGCACCAATGGCCAGGGTTCCAGCGGCAGCCAGTGCAACGAGACTTACCGCGGCCCCAGCGCCGGCTCCGAGCCGGAGATCCAGGCGCTGGAAGGTTACTTACGCGCTCTCTGGCCGGATCGCCGCGGCACCGGCAGGAACGACCCGGCACCGAGCGACACCAGCGGTATCCATCTGGATATCCACAGCTACAGCCAACTGGTGCTCTGGCCCTGGGGCGATACCAGCCAGCCGGCACCCAACGGTCCCGCCTTGCAAACCCTCGGGCGTAAGTTCGCCTTCTTCAACGGCTATGCGCCGCAGCAGTCGATCGGCCTGTATCCCACCGACGGCACCAGCGACGGCATCAGCTACGGCGAACTCGGTGTAGCGGCTTACACCTTCGAGTTGGGTACCCAGTTCTTCCAGAACTGCACGACCTACGAGAACACCATCAAACCGGGCAACCTGCCGGCGCTGATTTATGCCGCCAAGGTGGTGCGCACGCCCTATATCACCCCCGGCGGCCCGGATATCACCGCGGTCAGCCTGAGCGGCAGCGCATCCGGCACGGGGGTTCCCGCCGGCACGGTGGTGACCTTGAGCGCCAGCGCAACCGATACCCGCTTCAATAACAGCGGCGGCACCGAGGCGACACAGAACATCGCCGCGGCCGAGTACTACATCGACAAAGCCCCCTGGGAAGCCGGCGCCAGCGCTATCCCCTTGCAAGCGCAGGATGGCAGTTTCAACGGCAAGACCGAGGCGTTGACCGGCACCGTCTATACGGGCGATTTAGCGCTGGGCAAGCACATGGTCTATGTGCGCAGCCGCGATACCTCGGGCACCTGGGGCGCGGTGACGGCGGCATTCCTGGTGATAGGCGAAGACGGTGGTGAACCGCCGCTGAGCTATTGCGCAGCGGGCAGCGGTAATGCCAGCGAAGAATGGATCGGCCGGGTCGCGGTGGGTAGTTTCGCCAAAGCATCGGGTTCGAGCCGATACTCCGATTTCACCGGCGATACCGTTCCCCTGGCGCGTGGCGCCAACAGCCTGAGCCTGACGCCGCAGTTCTCCGGACGCGCGTACAACGAGTACTGGAAAGTCTGGATCGATCTGAACCGTAACGGCACCTTCGACAGCGGCGAAGAAGTGTTCAGCTCCGGCCGCGCCCTCTCCAGCATGGTGACCGGTAACCTGGCGATTCCAGCGGGCACCGCGCCAGGCAAAACCCGGATGCGCGTGGCGATGCGCTACAGCACGGCCCCAACGCCATGCGGCACCTTCAACTATGGCGAGGTGGAAGACTACACGGTGGATATTCGCTAGGGTCTGTTGCCGTTTCAGCGCAAGCCGCATGCTGCGCAAAATCTCGCCATGGCCGGGCGGTTCTCCGCCAGGCGTAGGACGCAGGTAATGGTTGTTCCCTTGCCAAGTCCTACAACACCGCATGGCGAGATTTTCCGCGCATCCGCAGGGCTCGCCGGCTTATCGATCTGATATCTGCCGAAGGCATACCGGGGGATGAATCATGAGCCTGGGCTTCAGCCTGCTCAACCAAGCCATGCTGCCCCAGGTGCTGCATGGGTTGCGTCTGGGCAACCTGCAGCGCTGCAAGGCCTTGGGCCTCGCTGAAGAGCGATATCGAACTGCTGCAGTCCCCTAGAGGGTGTTTACAAAATATCTATACCATCAGGCGCCGCAGGAGCATGCGCGCGCCAGCCACCCCTGTTTTCCTGGGCGCCTATCGCGAAACACTCGAGGCGCCTTAAATGCCACAGATCGATCCCGCTCGGCTTTCTCGTGTTCTTGCCTCGTTAAGTAAACCGAAAGAGCGGGTTCATTCGAGTTCGGCGCAACACGCAAAAGAAGCCACATCGGATAGAACACAAAAGGGGCAACGCTCCCCAGCCGTATTGCGCGCCCGCTTGCAGGATCGCCTGACCAAGCTCAAGCAAGGCCCAGGCAACTTTCAGGAAACAGCGCCGATCATTACGATCCAGGAAATACTGCGTTGGGAGTTCGGCGAAAGCATTCTGGAGCACACGAATTTCGAACGCGTGGCCAAGAAAGTCGCGGAAACCATGCTGGAAGATAAGCAGCTGCAAAGCACGATCCACAGGATCATTGATGAGATGGTTGCGGCGGGCAACCGAAGCTGCCAATAGCAGCCTCACCAGCAACTGTTGGCTTTGCTCAAATAAATCCCCCCCGACTCCAAAAGCCAAATCAGCGCTTACTTTATTGACAGCCGATTTTGGCGCGGGACGCTATTAGCCCTTGGCGCGCGCAGTCGCGATGCCCTTCTTTGCGGCCCAAAGGCCGATGTCTTCCTTGCTAATCGCGGCGGCCATCAGGTCGGGGAACTGGTCGGGGCTGCAGGCGAAGGACGGCACACCCAGCGCGGCCAGCTTGGCGGCCAACTCGGCATCGTAGAACGGTCGCCCCTCATCACTGAGCGCCAGCAGGGTAATCAGCTGCACACCCGACGCCACCAGCTCGGCGGCACGCTGTAGCAGGTTTTTCTCCACGCCGCCTTCGTAGAGGTCGGAGATCAGCACCATGATGGTGTTGCGCGGCTCGCGGATCAGGCTCTGGCAGTAGCCGACTGCGCGGTTGATATCGGTGCCGCCACCCAATTGCACACCGAACAGCAGATCTACCGGGTCCTCCAACTCTTCGGTCATGTCCACCACTGCGGTATCGAAGACCACCAGGTGAGTCTTCACCGCAGGCAGCGAGGCCATGACCGCGCCGAAGATGCTCGAATAGACCACCGAGGCGGCCATCGAGCCGCTCTGGTCGATGCACAGAATGATGTCGCGCTGGCTGCGTTGCGCCTTGCGACCATAGCCGATCAGGGTCTGCGGCACTATGGTTCTGTACTCTTCCTGCCAGTGGCGCAGGTTGGCGCGGATGGTGCGGCTCCAATCGATCTCGGAATGCCGCGGGCGGTTGTTGCGTACTGCCCGATTGAGCGCCCCGCTCACAGCGCTGCGCATTGGCTCCTCCAGTCGCCTAATCAATTCGTCGACTACCTTGCGCACCACCTGGCGGGCGGTGTCCTTGGTTTCCGCAGGAATGACGCCAGACAGGGAAACCAGCGACGCCACCAGATGCACGTCCGGCTGAACCGATTCGAGCATCTCAGGCTGCAGCAACATGCTCTTGAGGTTCAGGCGTTCCAGGGCGTCCTTCTGCATCACCTGAACGACCTGGCTGGGGAAGTATTTGCGAATGTCGCCAAGCCAGCGCGCGACCTTCGGCGAGGATTTGCCGCTGCCTCCACGGCGAAGGCCACCAGGCCCGTCGGGATCATAGAGCGCGGTCAGGGCAGCATCGATATCCTGCTGGGTTCGATCCAGGCCGCAGTCGCCCAGGCTTTGCGCCGCCGCTTCGCCGAGCACTAAACGCCAGCGCCGGAGACGGCCGCGCTGCGCTTCGTCCAACTGATAGTCATGGTTGTCGCTCAAGAGGACGCTCCATCGTTAGTCAGGCCCAGCAGCCGGCTGAGCAGTGGCACAGGAAGAGCCGCTCGCGGCGTATCCCATCGAGCCTCCAGCCGCTCGGATACCGCCGCGGTCGCCGGCCGACGAGCGCGCTCCCCCAGCTCGCGACGTTCGGCTGCGGAAAAGGTGCTGAAAGTGCGGCGCAGCAACGCCACGATACGTTCGAAGTGATCGTCGCTCAGCGCTGCGAGCCAGCCGTCAACCATCGCCCACAAGCGCGGATCGTGCATCAGGATCAGCGCGCTCTGGTCAAGGAAGCCCTCAAGCCAGGCGGCCGCGACTGCAGGCTCCACGCCGCGCGACAAGGCCAGGTTCATACGCACCGCACAGGCATCGACATCATCGACACCGGCATCGAACAGCAGGCGCGCTGCCTGCCCACAGAGCAGGCCATGACTGGCACCGAAAACTGCCAGCCGAGCGAGTGCCTGCTGCCAGTCCTGGCTGCGCGCCGGATCGTCGAGCAGGCGAATGGCGGCATCTGCCTTGCCAATGCGCTCGCGCATGGCGCCAGCAGCGTCGTCGCCCAACGCCGCACAGGCCGCCGAGAGGCCGATGGCCGCACGGGCGATCAGGCCATCGAGCAGGTGCAGCACCATGCTGCTATCGGTCTGGCGCACGTTGCCATAGCGAGCGATGCGGGTCAGCGCTGGCACAGCATCGAGCAACTGGGCGACGTCGGTGGCTACCGACGCGAGGTCTTCCAGCGCTCGGGTGACGGGCGCCACCGCCTGCGGCAGATGGGCCAGCAACGCCTGGTCGACCAGTTCCGAGAGCACGGGCAGCGACTCGGCCGCCTGAGCCCTGTCCACCGCGCAGGCGCTGGCGGCGTCTTCGACGATGCATCCCCACTGACTGGCCTCGATTACCGCCACAGCCAGTTCAGGCTGCCATTGCAGCGACCAGATTTCATGGAAGGTGCCCTTGGCCGACACCACACTGCGGGTCTGCTCCCCCCAGCGGATGCCGAGCAGGCTCAGGCGATGTAGCAGGTGGCTGCGGGCTAGATCACCCGGCTCACGCAGATCCAGGTCGAGGGTCTTTTGCGCCGCCTGCGGCTTCATACGCAGACTCTTCTGTTGTTGTTCAAGATCGCGCTGCAGCGGCACGGCCGGCACGTCGGCCGGCACAGTGCCCAGGCGATCACCGACGATCAGACGGTCGCGAATCAGCCGCATGGGAGTGGCATCGCCCATGCACACCGTGGTCTGCAGCGCTTCGCAGAGCTCGTCCAGGCCGGCGGCGGGACGCTCGCGCAAGGCCGACAGGCTCTCGGCCAGACGAGTCGCCTCGATGATATGGGCCGACGAGCAGTCCAGGCCCTCTTCACGGAACAACCTCGCGGCCCGCGACAGCCAGGTGACAGCACGCTGCGCGGGGTCTGGGCTGCGCCACAGATGCGCATACCAGGCCGGCGCGTCGATGCCCGCGCCGTAACCGCTGGCACTGCTCAGGTTGCGGTAGGTCCAGGGTGCCCAGGTCGCCGCCACCTTGATCTTCGGCAGCCCTTTGAGCAGATCGTTATCGACCTTGGCAGCCGGCAGGCAGGCCAGCGCCGGTACGTGCCAGGCCCCACAGACCACGGCGATACGCTGGTAGTCATCCTTCAGGGCCTGGCGCAGGCATTTGCGCATATGCGCTTCGCGCAAAGCCTCCCGCCTTGCACGATGCGGCGAGCGCTCGACCGGCGCCTGCTCGCGCAGCGCCTGCATCGCCTCGGCAATGGCGGCGAAGAGCTGCTCGCCGTCGCACCGCTCCTCGACCATGTGGTTCCACCAGGCCTCGCCGTCCGCGTAACCGGCGGCGCGCCCCAACCAGCCAAGCGGATCGTGGCTCAGCTCTGGCTCGCTTTCGGCCTGCTCCGCCAGCCCGACCGTCTCGTCATCGGCTGACTCCTGCTGCTCTTCGCTCCAGGCCTTCTCCAAGGCGAACTGATGGCACGCCGGCAGATCGATAAAGCGGATTTCGATGCCCTGCTCCCGGGCATAGCGCAACGCCTGCCACTCTGGAGAGAACTCGGCGAATGGATAGAAGCTGGCCTGTCGGGAATCGCCCTCGGCATGCACCAGCAGGGCCACCGGCGGCTGCAGTTGCTCATGCAGCACGAACGGCAATAGCGCCTCGGCGTCCGGCGGCCCCTCGATCAGCAGGCAATCGGGTTGCAGCGCCTGCAAGGCCTGCAGCAGGCTGCGCGCGCAGCCGGGGCCATGGTGGCGAATACCGAACAGGTGGATGGCGTCGGACATGGCTCGATCACTCGATATCGCGGCAGGCGCGATAGAGGTCTTTCCAGTCGCTACGCTCCTTTACCACGGTCTCCAGATACTCGCGCCAGACCACAGCATCCTGCACCGGATCCTTGATCACCGTGCCGACCAGACTCGCCGCTACGTCGTTGGCGTGCAGCATACCGTCGCCAAAGTGGGCGGCCAGGGCCATGCCACTGTTGATCACGGAAATCGCCTCGGCGGTAGACAAGGTGCCGCTGGGCGACTTGAGCTTGGTTTTGCCGTCCTCGGTCAGGCCGTTGCGCAGCTCACGGAAGATCTGCACCACGCGCCGCACTTCGGCCAGGGCCGGTGGCTCAGCGGGCAGCTCCAACGCCCGGCCCATTTCCGCCACGCGCTTGTTGACGATCGCGACTTCCTCCGCCTCGCTGGAAGGCACCGGCAGCACCACGGTATTGAAGCGTCGCTTGAGCGCCGAGGACAGCTCGTTGACACCCTTGTCGCGGTTGTTGGCCGTGGCGATGACATTGAAACCGCGCACCGCCTGGACCTCGCTACCCAGCTCGGGAATGGGCAGGGATTTCTCCGACAGCATGGTGATCAGCGTGTCCTGCACATCGGCGGGTATACGCGTCAATTCCTCGATGCGCGCCGTCTTGCCGCGCTCCATCGCGCGCACCAGCGGGCTTTCGACCAACGCCTCGCGGGACGGCCCCTTGGCCAGCAACTGCGCGTAGTTCCAGCCATAGCGCATCTGCTCTTCGCTGGTACCGGCAGTGCCCTGAACGATGAGCGTGGAGTCGCCGCTGATAGCTGCAGCCAGGTGTTCGGACACCCAGGATTTGGCGGTACCAGGCACACCGTACAGGAGCAGCGCGCGGTCGGTGACCAGAGTGGCGACGGCGGTTTCGATCAGGCGGCGGTTGCCGATGTACTTGGCGCTGACCTCGAAACCGTTGTCCAGCTTGCCACCGAGCAGGTAAGTTACCGCCGCCCAGGGCGACAGCTCCCAGTTGGTCGGTCGCTGGCGGCTGTCCTGCTTGCGCAGTTGCTCGAGTTCTTCGGCGAATTGCTGTTCGGCGTGTTGGCGCAGTACCGGGCTGGTTTCCATGATTACGTCCGTTTCAATCGAGAAGTTGCTGGAGGTTTTCGCGCAGGGTCAGGGTGTGTCGCCAATCGTCGAGGGCATCGCACTGATGACGGCTCAAGGCCTCGCCATCGGGCCAGCCCCGGCGAGCCTCGGCGAAGGTCTCCAAGGGCAGAAGCGTGGCGAAGGCGCGCATAGCCTGGCGCAGGTTGTAGTCGTGGGCGGAACGGGGCTGACTTATCCAGTTGCGTAGATGAGGCAGCAACTGGCGGCAGAAATCGGCGCTCGGCTGCGCCTCGACAGGTACAGCAGTGACGATCTGATCAAGCAGCTCGGACAGGCTCAGCGCACCGCGTTCGACGCCGTTCGCGGCGATGTGCAGCCAGTGTCGTTCGCGCTCGGTCAGTGGCAACAGAGCAATCAGTGGTTGGCTGTCGAGAAAACTGCGCGACAAATGCGTGCCCTTGGGCGACAGACGATCAAGCAGGGCCGCCGCCCATGTGGCATCCTCCTCACGCAGCGTGGCCTGGTACCAGCCGCGTACCATAGCCTCATCCCAATCAGTAAGAGCGGCCCCAGCCACCAGTTTTCTGGGGGCCAAGGCGCTGTGCTCGCACCACCATTGCAACGGTGAGACGGCCACCAGTTGATACAGCCACCAGGCGCGCTGGCCAAGCCCTTCGCCAGCGGGAACGGCTTCCTCCAGCTGATCGTCCTTGCCGCCGGAGAAGAAGCTCTCCGGCGGTTCGATGTGCAGCACCGGCTCAGTTGAAATGACCTTGGCGACACGCTTGAACAGTCCCTTCAAGCCGCCGGACTCGGCCTCGGGCTGAGGGAAGGTCAGGCACTGCGCCAGACGCTCCGCCATCCGCCGCACATAGCTCGAAGTGGGCAACAGTGCGAGCAGTTCGACAGCCGCGCGCCGCACCTCCTTGCTGCGATCCCCCCGGAGCCTCTCCAGCAGCGCTTCGTCATCCATCGTCAGGCCCGTGGCAAGCGCACGCGCCAGCGCTGCGCGCTCTCGGGCATCCAGTTCCTTCAGCGCGGCCGCCAGACGATCGCGGGCCGCAGCCGGATCGCGCGCGCGAAGCGCACTCAAGTAGGCTACGCGCTGATCGAGATTGCCGAAGTCCCACGCCTCTTCATCGGGCGCCACCGTACGGTCGATGGCCTGCACCTGCCAGGCCGGATTGCGCTCGGCCAGCCAGCGCCCCCGCTCGCCCAGTACCGGCGCGAGCAGACTGCGCAGGGCGCTATCACGCCGCGCCTTGTCCAGCAGATCGGCCAGCAGGCTGGGCGGCAGGCGCAGCTGACGGCGGGCCAGCTGGAGCAGGGTCAACTGGCCGAGGCGTTCATATCCTTCGGCGAATACCTGAGTCAGCAGCGGCACAGCCGCCGTCGGTGGTAGCGCCAGCGAATCCATGGGGGCTGAGGGCGTAGCCGTCATACCAGCGTCGGCAGCGACCCAACCGGCCTGCTGGCAGATGTCGAGCACCGCCGCCGTGCGCAGAAGGATGGCTTCATCGGTTACCGACGAACCTGCGATGGCATCGAGCAAAGTGCCGATACTGCCTTCGACCGCCAGCGTTGCAGGCTTCTGTTTACGGGTACCGAGCAGCGCGGTGACCGCGAGGGGTTCGAGCAAGCTCATTAAGCGCTCTCCTGTGGCGACCAGACCAGTGTCTGATCCAGCCAGACGGCTAAGGGCCGCAGGTAGCAACCCTCGACCCCCTGCTGCCATTCGCCGAACAGGCGCAGCGGCTGACCGCCCGCGAGGGCACAGAGGTTCCAGCCATCGCGCTCGTCCAGGCGCAGCGGCACGGCGCCATCGATAGCCAACCCGGGAATACGCAACACCCAGCCGCTGTGCGGATCCCGCTCGGGCACGCCATCGTCGACACACATCGGTCGCGGCGTCTGCCAGGGATTCGCCGCCAACGCGGCGGACAATTTATCGAGCGCCAGACGCGCAGGCGCAGGCGGGGTTTCTACGGCACGCTGGAGCAACGTCGGCGCGCCGGCAAGTATCGCTCGCAACGGATGGGCGCCGGGGTAGAAGGCCAGGTCGGCGGCAATCACCGAGTCGCCGAGAAAGCCCTGCTCGAAACGTCGCGAGCCGTGAGCGTAGTCCTGCAACAGCGCCATGCGGCCGCTGTTCAGGCCACGGAGCCAGACACGCCGCAGCCACAAGCGATCCTCCTCCTCAACGTACTGCCCCAGCACATGCCACTCATCGCGACAGGCTTCGCCCTGACTCAGTACGTCGTCCTTGCTCAGCGGCACGCCTAGGGCCTGGGACAGATCGGCGCGCTCCGCGGGCGGAAGGCTGTCGAATCGGCGAAAACCATCGATCATCAACTGCAAACGGCCAAAGGCGCCCAGCAGCCGCAGGGGCCAATCCACCCCATCGATCACACCACTGCCGGGAACACCGCCGAGCTGGCGCAGGCGATACGCCACGCCTGGCAGCTGTGCATCAACCATACGCGCGGCCAGTTGCTCCAATGCGCCCTCGTTGCCGATCAGCCCGGCCAGGCCTTGAGCGACCTGATCCTGCAGCCAACGCTCCAGCTCATCCAGCCCGGCTGCCATGCGCTGCAGACGTTTGGCCGGCACAGCAGTGTCATCCGCGCTCTTGCGCACTGGGGCCGTGGCCTTCTTCTGCTCCTGCTTCTCGGTGCGTTGCTGACGCCCCTCCAGCCACTCGCCAACCCAGGTCGGTAGCTCGGAGCTGGTGAACGCCGCGCTCTGTTCGGCACGTATCAACGCCAGCGCCAGACCGTGCTTGCAAGGGAATTTACGGCTTGGGCAACTGCATTTGAAAGCCAGGGCGCTCAGGTCAATCTGCACCTGGTACGGATTGCTGCCGCTGCCCTTGCACTCGCCCCACAGAGCCCGTTCGTTGGCCCCGAGAGTTTGCCATTTGGCGATATTGAGCAGGCCCTGGGCAGCCTTGGCGGACGAGTCATCGGGCGCCTGCTGAAGAATGAGTTCACGGGAAAACTGCATGGGATGCTTATTGGAATCCGTTCGATAAGGACGCGGATGATGACACAAGCCCGTGCCGAAGAAAGCCCTTGGCGCCAAGACTGTGCAATCGCTCTTAGACAATTAGGCAAATGCGGCAGACCATGCTTAAGTCTGCCTCGAGCACTGCCGCGACATCTCCGCGCGCTAGGTCAGCGCCGCTGACTTAGTACGACTAGGACAGGCGCCACCCTCTTTTGAACTGAGCGCCCGCTAAAGTCACCGAATTCAACCGATCACCACGCACAAAAAAACCGGCTGAGAGTGCCGGTTTTAGTGGGTTTCAGGTTCATTAGGGAACATCTGAAATCATGTCAATGGTGCCCGAAGCCGGAATCGAACCGGCACGGGGTTACCCCCGAGGGATTTTAA
>NZ_CAMPHN010000151.1 GCF_946885885.1 uncultured Pseudomonas sp. | reverse complement strand
GGCTAAATCCCTATACTTGCCGCCTTTCCAGCTTTTCAAAGCCAAAAGCCCTCCAAATTCTCAACAGGCACGAGGTGCGTGGTGGATTTCCCTTCCCGTTTTCAAGTGATCGTTATCGGCGGCGGCCATGCCGGCACCGAAGCCGCGTTGGCGGCTGCACGCATGGGCGTGAAAACCCTGCTGCTGACCCATAACGTGGAAACCCTGGGGCAGATGAGCTGCAACCCAGCGATCGGCGGGATCGGCAAAAGCCATCTGGTCAAGGAAATCGACGCCCTTGGCGGCGCCATGGCTGAAGCCACCGACAAGGGCGGCATCCAATTCCGCATCTTGAACAGCCGTAAAGGTCCAGCCGTACGCGCCACCCGTGCACAAGCGGACCGTGTGCTGTACAAGGCGGCGATTCGTGAAACCCTGGAAAACCAGGCCAACCTGTGGATATTTCAGCAAGCCGCGGATGATCTGATCGTCGAAAACGACGAAGTCAAAGGCGTCGTCACCCAGATGGGCCTGCGTTTTCTCGCCGATTCGGTGGTATTGACCACCGGTACCTTCCTCGGTGGACTTATCCACATCGGTATGCAGAACTACTCCGGCGGCCGTGCCGGCGATCCGCCCTCGATCGCCTTAGCCCATCGTCTGCGCGAGTTGCCCTTGCGCGTCGGTCGTCTGAAAACCGGCACCCCGCCGCGCATCGACGGGCGCTCGGTGGATTTCTCGGTGATGACCGAGCAACCCGGCGATACGCCGACGCCGCTGATGTCCTTTCTCGGTCGCGCCGAACAGCAGCCGCGGCAGATCAGTTGCTGGATTACCCACACCAATGCGCGCACCCACGAGATCATCGCCGCTAACCTCGACCGCTCGCCGATGTATTCCGGGGTCATCGAAGGCGTCGGCCCGCGTTATTGCCCGTCGATCGAAGACAAGATCCACCGCTTCGCCGACAAGGACAGCCACCAAGTGTTTATCGAGCCCGAAGGGCTGAACACCCATGAGCTCTACCCCAATGGCATCTCCACCTCGCTGCCCTTCGATGTGCAGTTGCAACTGGTGCGCAGCATTCGTGGCATGGAAAACGCGCATATCGTGCGGCCCGGCTATGCCATCGAATACGACTACTTCGATCCGCGGGATCTGAAATACAGCCTGGAAACCAAAGTGATCGCCGGTTTGTTCTTCGCCGGACAGATCAACGGCACCACCGGCTATGAAGAAGCCGGTGCTCAGGGTTTGCTCGCCGGCTGCAATGCCGCGCGCCGCGCTCAGGGCAAGGACAGTTGGTGCCCGCGCCGCGACGAGGCTTACATCGGCGTGCTGGTCGACGACCTGATCACCCTAGGCACCCAAGAGCCTTACCGCATGTTCACCTCGCGGGCCGAGTACCGCTTGATCCTGCGCGAAGACAATGCCGACCTGCGCCTCACCGAAAAAGGCCGCGAGTTGGGCTTGGTCGATGATGTGCGCTGGGCCGCGTTCGAAACCAAACGCGAAGCCATCGCCTTGGAAGAACAGCGTTTGAAAAGCACCTGGGTTCGCCCGGGCACTGCCCAGGGCGAAGCGATTGCCGAGCGTTTCGGCACGCCGCTGACCCATGAATACAACCTGCTCAATCTGCTGTCGCGCCCGGAAATCGATTACGCCGGCCTGGTGACGATTACCGGTGGCGGCGCCGAAGACCCGCAAGTCGCCGAGCAGGTCGAGATCAAGACCAAATACGCCGGTTACATCGACCGTCAACAGGACGAGATCGCCCGCCTGCGTGCCAGTGAAAATACCAAGTTGCCGATCGATATCGATTACGCGGCGATTTCCGGTCTGTCCAAGGAAATCCAGCACAAGCTCGGCAACAGCCGTCCGGAAACCCTCGGCCAGGCCTCGCGGATTCCCGGCGTCACTCCAGCGGCGATTTCCCTGCTGCTGATCCATCTGAAAAAACGTTCTGCCGGCCAGCAGTTGGAGCACAGCGCCTGATGTCGGTCAGCACTCGGCACGCCGAAGAATTGGCCCGAGGCGCCCTTGAATTGGGTGTCGAGGTGTCGCCGCAACAGCAGGAGCAGTTGCTCGCCTACCTGGCACTGCTGATCAAATGGAACAAGGCCTACAACCTCACCGCGGTGCGCGACCCGGATGAAATGGTCTCGCGCCATCTGCTCGATAGCCTGAGTGTGGTGCCTCATGTGCGCGAGGCTGGGGATAACTGGCTGGATGTCGGCAGTGGCGGCGGTATGCCGGGGATTCCCCTGGCGATTCTGTTCCCCGAGCGGCAATTCACCCTGCTCGACTCCAACGGCAAGAAAACCCGCTTCCTGACCCAGGTGAAGCTGGAGCTGAAACTGGCCAACCTGCAAGTTATCCACAGCCGGGTCGAGGCCTTCACCCCGGAGCTGCCGTTCAGCGGTATCGTCTCCCGTGCCTTCAGTTCCCTGGAAGACTTCAGTAACTGGACACGCCACTTGGGGAATGGGCAAACCCAGTGGTTGGCGATGAAAGGCGTGCACCCGGATGACGAACTGCAGGCCCTGCCCGCGGACTTTCGTCTCACCGCCACCCATGTGCTCAAGGTTCCCGGTTGCCAAGGTCAGCGCCATCTGCTGATACTGCGTCGCTCGGTCTAAGGGGAACGCAGCATGGCTAAAGTATTCGCAATCGCTAACCAGAAAGGCGGCGTGGGCAAGACCACCACCTGCATCAATCTGGCCGCCTCGTTGGTGGCGACCAAGCGCCGGGTGTTGTTGATCGACCTCGACCCCCAGGGCAACGCGACCATGGGCAGCGGTGTCGACAAGCACGGCCTGGAGCACTCGATCTACGACGTGCTGATCGGCGAATGTGACCTGGTCGAAGCCATGCAGTTTTCCGAACACGGCGGTTACCAGCTGCTGCCGGCCAACCGCGATCTGACCGCCGCGGAAGTCGCCCTGCTGGAAATGAAAATGAAGGAGAGCCGCCTGCGTTACGCCTTGGCGCCGATCCGCGAAAATTACGATTACATCCTGATAGACTGCCCGCCGGCGCTGTCGATGCTGACGATCAACGCCCTGGTCGCCGCCGATGGCGTGATCATCCCCATGCAGTGCGAGTATTACGCACTCGAGGGCTTGAGCGACCTGGTCAACAGCATCCAGCGGATCGCTCAGATGCTCAATCCGAGTTTGAAGATCGAAGGCTTGCTGCGCACCATGTACGACCCGCGCATCAGCCTGACCAACGATGTCTCGGCGCAGCTCAAGCAGCATTTCCCCGATACGCTTTACCAAACCGTGATCCCGCGCAACGTGCGTTTGGCCGAGGCGCCGAGCTTCGGCATGCCGGCGCTGGTCTACGACAAGCAATCCCGTGGCGCCGTTGCCTACCTGGCCCTGGCTGGCGAACTGGTTCGTCGTCAGCGCGCTGGCGCTCACACTGCAACCGCATAAGGAATTTTCTGCATGGCAGCCAAGAAACGAGGGCTAGGACGAGGCTTGGACGCTCTGCTGGGCGGGACCACGGTCACTGCGTTGCAGCAGGAAGCCGCCGAGGCCGACAGCCGCGAACTGCAAAACCTGCCACTGGACCTGATTCAGCGCGGCAAATACCAGCCGCGCCGGGACATGGATCCCACCGCCCTGGAAGAACTGGCCCAGTCGATCAAGACCCATGGAGTGATGCAGCCCATCGTGGTGCGTCCGCTGGATGGCGGCCGTTTCGAGATCGTCGCCGGCGAGCGGCGTTGGCGCGCCAGCCAGCAAGCCGGTCTGGAGAAAATCCCGGCGATGGTGCGCGAGTTGCCGGACGAAGCGGCGATCGCCATGGCGTTGATCGAGAACATCCAGCGCGAAGACCTCAACCCGATCGAAGAAGCCATGGCCTTGCAGCGCCTGCAGCAGGAGTTCCAACTGACCCAGCAGCAAGTCGCCGATGCCGTGGGCAAGTCGCGGGTGACCATCAGCAATCTATTGCGCCTGATCGCCCTGCCGGAAGAGATCAAAACCCTGCTTTCCCATGGCGATCTGGAAATGGGCCACGCCCGCGCTTTGCTCGGTTTACCGGCCGAGCAACAGGTCGAAGGGGCGCGACATGTTGTCGCACGCGGATTGACCGTGCGCCAAACCGAGGCACTGGTTCGGCAATGGCTGAACGGTAAACCCAAGGTCGAAGCGCCGGCCAAAGCCGACCCGGATATCAGCCGCCTGGAACAGCGCCTGGCCGAGCGCCTGGGCTCGCCGGTACAAATCAAGCATGGGCAAAAAGGCAAAGGTCAGTTGGTGATCCGCTACAGCTCCTTGGATGAGTTGCAGGGTGTATTGGCGCACATTCGCTGAAACAACTGCACATGTAGCGAGCAGTCGGAAATAACTACCTGGCAGTTGAATGGGTAGGGAACCACCCCTATACTCTGCGCGCATTTCATCGGGCACAAAGTATGCCAAGTCCTTGTTCATCGGGGCCGAGCCCAGCAGTCCGATCGTAGGAAATAGAAGATGGATGCTCGCATGCCAAACCGCCTGCCCTTCCATCGTTTACCGGTTTTCCCGGTGCTGGTGGTGCAACTGCTCGTACTGCTGCTGTTGGCCTTGGTGTTGTGGCAATGGCAAGGTGCCGTAGCGGGTTATTCAGGATTATGCGGTGGCTTGATCGCCTGGCTACCGAATATGTACTTCGCCCATAAAGCCTTCCGTTTCACTGGGGCGCGGGCCGCCCAAGCGATAGTCCGGTCGTTCTACGCCGGTGAAGCGGGCAAGTTGATTCTCACGGCAGTGCTGTTTGCACTGACGTTTGCAGGTGTGAAGCCATTGGACGCGCTGGCGGTATTCGGCGTGTTCTTCGTAACCCAATTGGTCAACTGGTTTTCTCCCCTGCTTATGAAAATAAGATTTTTAAGACCTTAGCGCTCGAGGGATATATGGCAGCTGCAGAAACCGCTTCGGGTTATATCCAGCATCACTTGACCAACCTGACCTACGGTCAGCACCCGGTCAACGGCTGGAGTTTCGCCCACAACGCCAAGGAAGCCCAGGAAATGGGTTTCTGGGCATTCCACGTCGATACCCTCGCGGTATCTGTGGTGCTCGGTTTGATCTTTATCCTGCTGTTCCGCGCCGCCGCCGCTAAAGCGACCTCCGGCCAACCGGGCAAGCTGCAAAATTTCGTCGAAGTGCTGGTCGAGTTCGTCGACGGCAGCGTCAAAGACACTTTCCACGGTCGCAACGCCCTGATCGCCCCGCTGGCGCTGACGATTTTCGTCTGGGTGTTCCTGATGAACTTCATGGACTTGATCCCGGTCGACTGGCTGCCGATGCTGGCCGCGAAGATTTCCGGCGATCCGCACCTGTACTTCCGCGTCGTGCCGACCACCGATCCGAACGCCACCCTGGGCCTGGCCCTGTCGGTATTCGCGCTGATTCTGTTCTACAGCATCAAAGTGAAAGGCATCGGCGGTTTCCTCGGCGAGCTGACCCTGCACCCGTTCGGTAGCAAGAACATCGTGGTTCAGGCGCTGCTGATCCCGGTCAACTTCCTGCTCGAATTCGTGACCCTGGTGGCCAAGCCGATTTCCCTGGCGCTGCGTCTGTTCGGCAACCTGTATGCCGGCGAGCTGATCTTCATCCTCATCGCGATCATGTTCGGCGGCGGTTTGCTGCTCGGCGCGCTGGGTGTTGCCTTGCAGTGGGCGTGGGCGGTGTTCCACATCCTGATCATCGTGCTGCAAGCGTTCATCTTCATGATGCTGACCATCGTCTACCTGTCGATGGCGCACGAAGACAACCACTAACAGGACAACGCGCATCTGCCGGCCTTCTCCTCTGGAGGAGGCACTGGAAACCAGGTGTTGCGGCTGTTGGTGGACGCCCAGACGGGCAAGCTCCAAACGATTTTGCTTTACCGCTTTACCCTTAGAAAACCTTAAACCAATACGACGTAAAAGTCGGGAGGAAAGATGGAAACTGTAGTTGGTCTGACCGCGATCGCTGTAGCACTGCTGATTGGCCTGGGTGCCCTGGGTACCGCCATTGGTTTCGGCCTGCTGGGCGGCAAGTTCCTGGAAGGCGCTGCGCGTCAACCGGAAATGGTTCCAATGCTGCAAGTTAAAATGTTCATCGTCGCCGGTCTGCTCGACGCCGTGACCATGATCGGTGTTGGTATCGCTCTGTTCTTCACCTTCGCTAACCCGTTCCTGGCCCAAGTTCAGTAATCCTCGATCTTTTTGAGGTTATGAACGGACAACGAACGAGCGAGGTATTGGCGTGAACATTAATGCAACCTTGATTGGCCAATCCGTTGCCTTTTTCATCTTCGTGATGTTCTGCATGAAGTACGTATGGCCTCCGGTCATTACGGCTTTGCAGGAACGTCAGAAGAAGATTGCAGATGGATTGGACGCTGCCAGCCGTGCGGCTCGTGACCTGGAGTTGGCCCAAGAGAAAGCGGGTCAGCAACTGCGCGAAGCGAAAGGCCAGGCTGCTGAAATCATCGAGCAAGCCAAGAAGCGCGGAACTCAGATCGTCGACGAAGCCCGTGAACAGGCCCGTGTCGAAGCTGACCGCGTGAAGGCTCAGGCTCAGGCCGAGATCGAACAGGAAATCAACAGCGTCAAAGACGCGCTGCGCGCCCAATTGGGTAGCCTGGCCGTCAGCGGTGCCGAGAAGATCCTGGGCGCATCCATCGACCAAAACGCGCATGCGGAGCTGGTTTCCAAACTGGCAGCCGAAATTTAAGCGAGGGCGCGATCATGGCAGAACTGACCACGCTGGCCCGACCTTACGCCAAGGCTGCCTTCGAGTATGCCCAGGCCCACCAGCAACTGGCCAATTGGTCAGCCATGCTCGGCCTGGCTGCTGCGGTGTCGCAGGACGACACCATGCAGCGCATGCTCAAGGCTCCGCGTCTGACGAGTACAGAAAAGGCCACCACCTTTGTCGAGGTGTGTGGTGACAAGCTCGACGCCCAGGTGCGCAATTTCATCCACGTCGTTGCCGAGAACGATCGTCTGGCCCTGTTGCCGGAAATCGTCGAACTGTTCGAGCTGTATAAAGCCGAGCAGGAAAAGTCGGTCGACGTGGATGTCACCAGTGCCTTCGCATTGAGCGATGAACAGCAAGACAAACTCGCCAAGGTTCTCAGTGCACGGCTCGGCCGAGAAGTGCGTCTGCACGCCGCGGAGGACGCCACCCTGATCGGTGGTGTCGTGATCCGCGCCGGCGACCTGGTTATCGATGGCTCAGTTCGCGGCAAACTCGCGAAGCTGGCCGAAGCATTGAAATCTTGAGTTTGAAGGGGCAGCAGAGCTATGCAGCAACTCAATCCTTCCGAAATTAGTGAAATCATCAAGGGGCGTATCGAGAAACTCGATGTCGCCTCTCAAGCCCGTAACGAAGGCACGATCGTCAGCGTTTCCGACGGTATCGTGCGTATTCACGGTCTCGCCGACGTCATGTACGGCGAAATGATCGAGTTCCCGGGCGGCGTCTACGGTATGGCCCTGAACCTGGAGCAAGACTCCGTAGGTGCCGTAATCCTGGGTGCTTACACCAGCCTTGCCGAAGGCATGAGCGCCAAGTGCACCGGCCGCATCCTGGAGGTTCCGGTTGGTCCGGAACTGCTCGGTCGCGTCGTCGATGCCCTGGGTAACCCGATCGACGGCAAAGGCCCGATCAACGCTCAAGCCAGCGACGCCGTCGAGAAAGTGGCGCCGGGCGTGATCTGGCGTAAGTCGGTCGACCAGCCGGTGCAAACCGGTTACAAGTCGGTCGATGCCATGATCCCGGTTGGCCGTGGCCAGCGCGAGCTGATCATCGGTGACCGTCAGATCGGTAAAACCGCTCTGGCCATCGACGCCATCATCAACCAGAAAAACAGCGGCATTAAGTGCGTCTACGTAGCGGTCGGTCAGAAGCAATCGACCATCGCCAACGTAGTACGCAAGCTGGAAGAGAACGGCGCGCTGGCCAACACCATCGTGGTGGCCGCTTCCGCTTCCGAATCCGCCGCACTGCAGTTCATTGCACCGTACGCCGGTTGCACCATGGGCGAATACTTCCGTGACCGCGGCGAAGACGCGCTGATCGTTTATGACGATCTGTCCAAGCAAGCCGTGGCTTATCGTCAGATTTCCCTGCTGCTGCGCCGTCCGCCAGGCCGTGAAGCCTACCCGGGCGACGTGTTCTATCTCCACAGCCGTCTGCTGGAGCGTGCATCGCGCGTTTCCGAAGAGTACGTCGAGAAGTTCACCAATGGCGCGGTAACCGGCAAAACCGGTTCCCTGACCGCCCTGCCGATCATCGAAACCCAGGCTGGCGACGTTTCCGCGTTCGTTCCGACCAACGTGATCTCGATCACCGACGGTCAGATCTTCCTGGAATCGGCCATGTTCAACTCGGGCATCCGTCCGGCGGTCAACGCCGGTATTTCGGTATCCCGCGTCGGTGGTGCCGCACAGACCAAGATCATCAAGAAGCTTTCCGGTGGTATCCGTACCGCTCTGGCTCAGTACCGTGAACTGGCGGCATTCGCCCAGTTCGCCTCTGACCTGGACGAAGCCACCCGCAAGCAGCTCGAGCATGGTCAGCGCGTTACTGAGCTGATGAAGCAGAAGCAATACGCGCCTATGTCGATCGCCGACATGTCGCTGTCGCTGTATGCCGCTGAGCGTGGTTTCCTGCAGGACATCGAAGTCGCCAAAGTCGGCGCGTTCGAACAAGCCCTGATCGCTTACTTCAACCGGGATCACGCCGCACTGCTGGCGAAGATCAACGAGAAGGGTGACTTTAACGACGAAATCGACGCGGGCCTGAAGGCCGGTATCGAGAAGTTCAAGGCCACCCAAACCTGGTAAGCCGCAGCGGGGACCGCGAGGTCCCCGCTTGCTAACCCGATAGGTGTCAAATGGCAGGCGCAAAAGAGATTCGCAGCAAGATTGCGAGCATCAAAAGCACGCAGAAGATCACCAGCGCCATGGAGAAGGTGGCGGTCAGCAAAATGCGCAAAGCACAACAGCGCATGGCTGCTAGCCGTCCCTACGCGGAACGTATCCGCCAGGTTATCGGTCATCTGGCCAACGCCAACCCGGAATACCGCCACCCGTTCATGATCGAGCGCGAAGTCAAGCGCGTCGGTTATGTCGTGGTGAGCAGCGACCGTGGTCTGTGCGGTGGTCTGAACACCAACCTGTTCAAGGCTCTGGTCAAGGACATGGCGAGAAATCGCGAGCAAGGCGTGGAGATCGATCTCTGCGTGGTTGGCAGCAAGGGTGCGGCGTTCTTCCGCAACTTTGGCGGCAATATCGTTGCTGCGATCAGCCACCTGGGCGAAGAACCGTCGATCAACGATCTGATCGGTAGCGTCAAGGTCATGCTCGATGCTCACCTCGATGGTCGCATCGATCGTCTGTCCGTGGTCTCGAACAAGTTCATCAATACCATGACGCAACAGCCGACGGTGGAGCAGTTGATTCCGCTGGTGGCCGATCCGGATCAGGAACTCAAGCATCACTGGGATTACCTCTACGAACCCGACGCCAAGGAGCTGCTGGACGGCTTGATGGTGCGTTACGTGGAGTCGCAGGTATACCAGGCGGTGGTCGAGAACAACGCGGCCGAACAAGCGGCGCGGATGATCGCGATGAAGAACGCCACCGACAACGCTGGCGATCTGATCAAAGACCTTCAGTTGGTTTACAACAAGGCGCGTCAGGCAGCGATCACCCAGGAAATTTCGGAAATCGTCGGCGGCGCTGCCGCGGTTTAAGAACGGTTCAACTGTTAGAACGGTTGAAAAAAGTCAGAGGAACCAAAGATGAGTAGCGGACGTATCGTTCAAATCATCGGCGCCGTTATCGACGTGGAATTCCCGCGTGATCAAGTGCCGAGTGTTTATGAAGCGTTGAAAGTAGACGGCGCCGAAACCACCCTCGAAGTTCAGCAGCAGCTGGGCGACGGTGTGGTCCGTACCATTGCGATGGGTTCGACCGAGGGTCTCAAGCGTGGCCTGAACGTCGGCAGCACCGGCGCAGGCATCCAGGTACCGGTCGGGGTGAAAACCCTGGGTCGGATCATGGACGTGCTGGGCAACCCGATCGACGAAGCCGGCCCGATTGGCGAAGAAGAGCGTTGGGGCATTCACCGTGCCGCACCGACCTACGCCGAGCAATCCGGCTCCAACGAGCTGCTGGAAACCGGCATCAAGGTTATCGACCTGGTCTGCCCGTTCGCCAAGGGCGGTAAAGTCGGTCTGTTCGGTGGTGCCGGTGTCGGCAAGACCGTGAACATGATGGAACTGATCCGTAACATCGCCATCGAGCACAGCGGTTATTCCGTGTTCGCCGGTGTGGGTGAGCGTACTCGTGAGGGTAACGACTTCTACCACGAGATGAAGGA
>NZ_CAMPHN010000150.1 GCF_946885885.1 uncultured Pseudomonas sp. | reverse complement strand
GGGTGATGACGGGATCGAACCGCCGACCCTCTGCTTGTAAGGCAGATGCTCTCCCAGCTGAGCTAATCACCCATCGCTTTGCGAGGCGCGCAATCTACTTGGGGGCCTAACCTAAGTCAATACTTTCCTTAAGTTTTTTCTCTCGATGCGGATTATCCGGGTACTCGAAACAGCCATGGCGGGCGCCTAAACGCAGTGCGCCGCCACCTGGTCACGAACCATTGCGGGGCATTCCCGCGACTTTTTCCGAAACTTGCTCTCGAGACTTACAGCGCCACCCGCAAGGTCAGACGCGCGGCCACCTTGTTCTCTTCGCTACGGTCCAACCCGGCCTCGACTATCTGCACGCCCTGCTCTTCCAGCACGGCGAACCAACGCAACAGTTGCGCGAAAGGTGCGGCCTGCAGGCTGACTTGGACCGAACCGTCGCCGTCGCTGTCCATGCGCTCGACCGCCAGGCCTTGCTCGGTGGCGCTGGCCGTCACCAAGCCTTGCAGGCGCGCGGGATCGAGCTCGACCCGGGGCTTGCTGGCCAAGCTACGGGCCAGCGGCTCCTTGGCTTGCAGGTAGGCGTACAGGGTGCGCTGCTGCTCGAATGCGCTACGCGCGGCGGTCAGCTTCTGCTCGGCGGGTTGCCACAGCGCCAGGTACAGGATCACCAGCAGCAGAAACCCCGCCAACAGGCTCAACGATAAGCGATCGCGCGGGGCCAGACCGCGCCAGCGTTGCAATAACTGCGAACTTTCCAATTGCGCGGCGAAGGGATTTTTCAGGGCTTGCAGGCGACTCATATTCATCCTCCGATCACCAGGCGCGCACTGACGCCAGCCGTTTCCCGGCTGGCCGAGCCCATCTGCACCGCCAAACCGTTTTCTTGCAAGCGTTCACGCAGGCGCTCCAATTCGGCAAAGCCAGGCGCCTGCACCTGCATGGCCAGGTCGCCGCGAATATCGCTGAAATCCAGTTGTTCGATCGTCACGGGCGCCCCCTCTGTAAGCAGCGCCTGATTCACCTCGGCGAGCATGCCGAGCAAGCGCCCCTGGCCGCTGCTGCCGCCCGCTTCCAGGTGCTGATCCAACTGCGCACGCAGGTTGATCAGTTTAGTGTCCTCAGGAAACAGCTCTCGGTAGAGATCGGCGCTGGCCTCGGCGTAGGCGTCGGCCTCGCGCTGCAAATACCAGCCCTGGGCCAGATTGAAGCCCCACTGCAACACCAGCCATAGACCGAGCAAGCCGAGCAACGGGCGCCAGCGCTGCCAGTCGCCGCTACTGGTGCGGACGGCGAACTCACCCTGGGCCAGGTTGTTACGCACGCCCTGCTGTGCCAGCCAGTGACAGGCATCGGCCAACTCATGGCTTTCATCGACCGGCTGTAACGCTGATTGCTGCGCTGCCGGGTAGGCGACATGCGGATGCGGGCAAACCGCCGCAAGTCCCGACCACTCCTCGCCGTTGAGCGCCATGCGCGCAACGTCGGCGCCGCCGAGCAGCCAACGCGGCCCCAATTGCAGCAGTTGCGTGCCTTCCTGGGGCAACAGATCGGCATCCACGGCAATCGTCTGCGGTGGTGTCGGGCAAAGCGCCAGCCACTCCTCAAGCCAACTGCGGCGAATGGCGAACACCCGATGCCGGCCGTCCTCGAGCTGCTCGCCGAGGGCCAGGTGCAATTGCTCGACATCCTCGGCCAGCAGCTCCTCGACGGCGAACGGTAAAGCCTGGCGCAGCCAGCGGGCTCTTTGCGTCGGCAAACGCACCGCGCAGGCGGTGACCGCCTCGACCGGCAATACCAGGGTCCAGGCCCCGCTCATGCCCGCAACAGCCTCGGCAAACGGCAAAGGCTCACTGCGCTCCGCCTGTACGCGCTGCACCGGCAGGTCGGCGCTGACCTCGAAACAGGCGTTGGGCGGTAGAAACACACACACTTGACTCATGGCTCGACTTCCTTGACGGGCAGCGGCGCTACGCCGCTCTGCCCCAGATTACGGGCTAGGACATACACCTTGCCGTCGCTCAAACGCTGCACGGTGCTGTTTAATACCTGACGGCGATCACCGACGCTCACTTCGCTGATCACCTGAAAATACTGGCTGCCGACAGCCAAGCCCTGGCTTTGTATGCTCAGACCCGGCAGCTGCGCGAGAAAGCTCGCCACATCCGCATAACCCTGATTACCGCGATTGGCCACCAGTCCCTCCGCCGTGCTTAGCGGCACGCCATCGGCCAGGCTCGCCAGTACCCGGGCATCGGCCGTGTTGACGTTCAAGGTGGCATCCGCCGGCAAGGCGCTGACGAACGGCAACAGACGCTGGTAATCGGCCTCGGTCATTTCCAGCAGCAGGCGCAACTCGGATACGTCGGTTATCGCGCGGTTGGCCGTGCGATAAGGCGGCTGCATCAGAAGATACTGGTTGTCCTCGGCGCCGTAAGCGCCATTCGGCTCCTGATCGGCATCCAGCCAGTCGACCAACCGTTCGGCATAAGGCGCGACTATCTGCAGACCCAACAGCAAGCGCTTGAATTGCGCCAGCGCCGCTTCGTTCGGCTCGCCCTGACGCACCAGGCTGTTGAGGTTGAAACGCCCGCTCGGGTCCTCGATACGCACCTTGAGCTCGCCGCCTTCATCCAAGGCGAACGGCGCCAAGGGCCGCGCCCAGGGCTCGGCCAGATGATCGACGGGTGCGCGCGGATCGCCCTGGCGCAAATCGTTGCGCAACACCGCCTTGGCCAAGGTCTCGCCACCCAGGGCGTACTGCCAGGCCTGACGCACATGCAATTGGTTGGCGCTGCTGCGGATCGACAGTTGCTGGCGGGCGATGATCCCGGCGCACACCACCGTCACCACCGCCACCACCAGCATCACAGTGATCAGCGCCATGCCGCGCTGAGTCTTCATAAGGCGGACTCCTCGGCACGCTCGTCGCCATCGGGCGGCGCTTCCTCGGCGGGCTGCTCGGGAGCGCCTTCGGGCGATCGCTGGGCACGCTCGGGCAAGACGTCCGGCAAGCGCAACACGCGGCGCAGCTCGCCATAGCGCCGATGTTCGAGCAGCAATTCCAGCGCCCGCGGCAACTCGCCCTTCTGCTCTTCGCTGCCGTTATCCGCCGGCGGCCAGCTGTTAAGCCAGTTACCTTCGCTGTCCAGATAACGCAACTCCATGCGCGTGACCCCGTCGAGCACCTGCTGGATCTGCGGCTGGCTGTCCTGGGACTGATCGAGTACCTTCCAATAGCGCCGCTGCCATTTCTCCCCGCTCAGCTGCCAACGCACCCGCTGCACGGTGGCGCGCGATTGCCCGAGCGGATTGCGCCAACCGGCGCGACTCAACTCCAGGGCGACGCCATCGACGTCCTCGCCGAGCAAAGCCGGACGTTCGTCGCCGAATGGATCGCGCACCGGACGCGGGGTCACCTGCAAAATATCGCGCTCGAAGGCGGCCATACCACGCACCAATTCGCGCAATTGCAATTCGTGGGCACGGGTGCTCGCGTCGGTTTTCAGCACGCTGTCGAGCATGCGGTAGGTGGCCAGCCCCAGCAGCGCGAAAATCGCAATGGCGATCAGCAGCTCGAGCAAGGTAAAACCGCCCATTGCCCGCTTCATTGCGCCACCCCGAGAAAGCCGCTCAGGCTGACTACCGCCCGCTCCTGCAGGTCGCCGCCAAGCCCGCGCTCCGGCCGCGGCGCGACCCATAAAGTGACCCGGCGCATGCTCGGCTCGCTGGTCGCCTTAATCTCGCTCTGCCATTGCCAGCGACGCCCGGCGAACTCCAGCTCGCCCTGATCGCGCCCATCGCCTGGCGGCGTTTCGGCCAACTGCAGTTCGGTCAAACGGTTATCGGCGATCCACATCGCCAGCGTCTTGTCCTCCAGTCGCGCGGCGGTTTGCAGGCTGCGCCCGCTGGCGGCCAACACGCTGGCGGCGACCAGAGCGAAGATCGCCAGGGCGACCAGCACTTCGAGGAGGGTGAAAGCGCGCGCTTGTTTCATCCGGAGCGGCCCTGCTGGCCATCCAACTCGACTCTGGGCAAACGAAAGCCGTCGCTGGACAGCGATAAACCCACTCCGTCCTTGCGCCGCTCACTCAAGCGCAGGCGAAACGGGCTGAGTTCGCCGCTCGACAGCATCAATAACTGCGGCAGCTTGTCCGCGCTGCCGCTCTTCTCGCCCGTGGGCTGCGGCAATTTCAAGGCTTCGCCCTCCAACTCGACGCTCAATTCGGCCCAGCCGGGCAGGCGATGGGGCTTGCCGTCGAAGGCGTCCCAGCGCGCCGACTGCGGGTCGTAGCGCAACACCTGATAGGCTTCGTCGGTCAGGTACAAACCGTATTCGCGGTTATCCAGCACCGCCTCCTCGGCCAATACGCCGATCAGACCGGCCAGGCGTTCGGCCTCATTGCGCAGCTCGCGCGAAGGCCCGGCGATACCGACGCTGAGAGTGGCCAAGCCGATCAGACTGCCGAGGATCACCAGCACCACGAGCAGCTCGATCAGGGTGAAACCGCGGGGCTGGCGCATGGTCGCTTACAGATCCCAGTTACCGATATCGGCATCCTGATCACTGCCGCCTTCCTTACCGTCGGCGCCCAGCGAGTACAGGTCGAACTGGCCTTTGGTGCCCGGTGCCAGGTACTGGTAGACATTGCCCCAAGGGTCGACCGGCAGGCGCTTGAGGTAGCCGTCCTTGTTCCAGTTTTTCGGCTGCGGGTTGCCGGATGGTTTCTTCACCAGGGCTTCCAGGCCCTGCTGGGTGCTCGGGTAGTTGTGGTTGTCCAGCTTGTACATGTCGAGCGCGGCGGCCACCGCTTTGATATCGCCTTTGGCCACGGTGATCTTGGCCTGGTCCGGCCGGCTCATCACCTGCGGCACCACCAAGGCGGCGAGAATGCCGAGAATCACCACCACGACCATGATTTCGATAAGGGTGAAACCCGTTTGACGCTTATCGAACCGCGGCAAAGCTACCTGCATTGTCGGTCGTGCGTTTTTCAACGATCCGTTATTCACCTAATTACCCCACCAACTGATTGAGAGACAGAATCGGCATCAGGATGGCCAAGACGATGACCAACACCACTACCCCCATAAACACCAACATGAACGGCTCGAACAGCCCCACCAACAGAGACACCTGGGCACCCAGGTCGTTTTCCTGATTGCGCGCGGTGCGCGCGAGCATCTGGTCCAACTCGCCGGAACGTTCGCCGCTGGCGATCATGTGCATCATCATCGGCGGGAACTGACCGCTGGCTTCCAGCGCACGGGTCAGGCTGCCGCCTTCGCGGACTTTCTGCGCGGCGATCACCACCTCGGCGCGGATCACCCGGTTGACGATGACTTCGGCGCCAATCCCCAGCGCCTCGACCAACGGCACGCCGCTCTGGGTCAGAATCGCCAGGGTCGAGGCGAAACGCGCGCAGTCGGTGGCGCGAATCAGCTTGCCGACCAGCGGCACGCGCAGCAAAAAGCGGTGCCAGCGCAGCTTCACCGCGTCGTCGCGCAAGGCCAAGCGCATGGCGAAAACCCCCAGCACGGCGACAATCATCGCCAGCCAGCCCCAGCTTTTCACCCACTCGCTCATGGCGATCAGGCCGCGGGTCAATGCCGGCAGGGTTTGCCCGGAATCGACGAATACCCGCACGATATCCGGCACCACGTAGCCGAGCAGAAAGCCGACGATCAGCAGCGAGGCGCACATCAGAATCATCGGGTAGAGCAAGGCCAGCTGGATCTTCTGCCGCGATTGCTGGCGCTGTTCGGTGTAATCGGCCAACTGCTCCAGCACCGGACCGAGGTGGCCGGCATGTTCGCCCGCCGCCACCGTGGCGCGGTAAAGCTCGGGGAAGGCCGCGGGAAATTCCTTGAGGCTGCTGGCCAAGTCATGGCCTTCGAGCACCCGGGCGCGCACCGCCAGCAACATGCTCTGGATGCGCGGTGTGCCGGCCTGAGCCGCGGCGGCGCGCAAGGCCTCCTCGATCGGCAAGGCGGCCTGCACCAGGGTCGCCAACTGCCGGGTGAGCAGCGCCAGATCGCGCGCCGACAACCCACGGGCAAAGCTGAAATGCCCGCCACCTCCGGCGTTTTCACGGGTGCGCGTGGCTTTGACATCCAGCGGCGCCATCTGCCGCTCGCGCAGAATCTGCCGCACCTGGCGTGCGCTGTCGGCTTCCAGCACGCCTTTCTGCTGACGGCCTTTGCCGTCGAGGGCGAGGTATTCGAAAGCAGCCATTACTCTTCTCGCGTCACGCGCAACACTTCCTCGACCGTGGTCGCCCCTTCCAATACCTTGCGCCGTCCATCCTCGCGGATGCTCGGGCCAAGGGTGCGGGCGTGGCGGGTCATGTCCTGCTCGGAGGCGGCGTTGTGGATCAGGGTGCGCAAATGGTCGTCGAATACCACCAGTTCATATATGCCGGTACGGCCACGGTAGCCCTGATGATGGCAGTCGTTGCAGCCGCGGGCGTGATACAGGGTCGGCGGCTGCGCGAATGGGACACCGAGCAATTTGCACTCGGCTTCGTCGGCCTGATACGGCTCTTTGCAACTTGGGCAGAGCACGCGGATCAGGCGCTGGGCCAGTACGCCAAGCAAGGACGACGACAGCAGAAACGGTTCGATCCCCATGTCCACCAGGCGAGTGATGGCACCGATGGCGCTATTGGTGTGCAGGGTCGAGAGCACCAGGTGACCGGTCAAGGAAGCCTGCACGGCGATCTCGGCGGTTTCCTTGTCGCGGATCTCGCCGACCATCACGACGTCCGGATCCTGACGCAGAATGGCGCGCAGGCCGCGGGCGAAGGTCATGTCGACCTTGGGATTGACCTGGGTCTGGCCGATGCCTTCGAGGTGGTATTCGATCGGGTCCTCGACGGTGAGGATATTGCGGCTGCGGTCGTTGAGGCTGACCAGGCTGGCATACAAGGTGGTGGTTTTACCGGAACCCGTTGGGCCGGTGACCAGCAGGATGCCATGGGGTTTACGCACGGTCTCCTCCATCACCTGGCGGTCCCGCGTACTCATGCCCAGATGCTGCAGATTCAGGCGCCCGGCCTGCTTGTCGAGCAAGCGCAACACCACCCGTTCGCCGTTGGCCGACGGCAGCGTGGAGACGCGGATATCCACCTCGCGCCCACCGACCTTGAGGGAAATCCGGCCATCCTGGGGAATGCGCTTCTCGGCAATATCCAGGCGCGCCATGACTTTGATCCGCGATACCAGCAGCGCCGCCAGCTCGCGTTTCGGCTCGAGCACCTCGCGCAACACGCCATCCACACGGAAACGCACCACCAGGCGCTTTTCGAAGGTTTCCAGGTGAATGTCCGATGCATCCTCCTTGATCGCCTCGCCAAGAATCGCGTTGATCAAGCGGATGATGGGCGCGTCGTCTTCCTGCTCGAGCAGGTCTTCGGTCTCAGGCACCTGCTCGGCCAACGCCGCTAGATCCAGGCTGCCGCCCAGCCCCTCGGCCAGCTGCATGGCCCCCGACTCGTGCTGATAAGCCTTGCCCAGAGCCTGCTCGAAGGCCTCGGTGGTCAAGCTGCGCAACGGCAGCTGACGCCCGACGAAACGCTGCGCTTCGGCCAAGGCCACCAACTCCACCTGCGGGCGATGGGCCAGGCATGGCGGAACCGCGTCGATCAGCAACACCACCCCGTGACGCTTGGCGAAACTGAACGGCAAGCGCCGCAAGCTAGCGGGGGCGGCCAGCACCGCATCCAGTTCAACGTGTTCGGTGGAGGAAGACATAAGCGGGGTCCAAACGAAGGGGCAGGCTTGAAAAAGCGATAGACATACTAACCGCGAAAGAGTTTTTAAGCGCAGCCGCGCAGCCGGTCAACTGGCTTTTCGAGCGGTTGATCGCAGAACCCGACATATTCGATAGTGTTTACGTTGCGAGCCTCTGAGCCCATATGCATGGGCTCGCAGCATAGCCGCTGATCAGCAGCACCCAAACGATCAATGGCCGCCGAAGCGATGACCGGCGAGTCACTTCCGGCGCTCTGCATTTTTGTCTTACGGCAATACTCGACCACCTCGCAATATCGGCAAAAACACTTGCCGTTTCTGCTTGCAAACGGCAGCCCTCGAACGCTCTCGAATCCGCGGCTAAGCAGCCTCCGATGCACCATTGCCGACAAACTCGATAACCGTAACCAGCCCGGCACGCAGACCTACCCATAGGCCACCGAACCGAATAAGCCGAGCACGATCAAATGGCGCACGAGACGATTAACACGTCGAATAAATCCGACATAGAGCCGATATGTCACCCATACAGGGGCTGTCAAACGCCTACCAACTGTCTATGATCAGCTCGCGATTGAGCCTACAAAACAATAATTTCGGAGTGGAGCCTTGCCCCTTTCGGCAGCACAACGCTGGTTGCATACGCACGCCATCACCCTGATCGCGGTCGCGCTTATTCTAACCATGAGCATCAGCCTGGCCTGGCAAACCGCCGGTTGGCTGCGCGCGCTACGTGCCCCCGTGCCCGCTGAAGAACAAAATGTGCAGTTGCAGGCCAGCGTCGCCTCCAGACAAAACCTCGATCAATTATTTGGCAGCAGCAGCCAGACAAACGATGGGCCGGTGCCCGCCACCCAATTGAACATGACCTTGCTGGGCAGCTTCGTGCATGTCGACCCCGCACGCTCCAGTGCCATCATCCGCCGCGAGGGTAGCGAACCCCGGCGTTATGGGGTCGACAGCGAAATCGCCAATGGCGTGCGCTTATCGGCGGTTTACCCGGATCATGTCGAGCTACTGCGCAACGGCAAAAGGGAAAGCCTGACCTTCCCACAGCAGCAGAGCAGCGGTGAACAAGCGATGTACTCGCCTTCCTACGATGCGCAGAGTTCGGTCGACGAGTTGAATCAACTGGAAGCCGACAACCTCGCGCAGCTACGCGAACGCATGGATGCCTTGAGACAGCAAATGGAAGCCTCTGGCACCGAGCCGACAGAGGAAGAGCCCACCGATCAGACCGATCAGACTATGGAAAGCGACTGACCCATGTTCCCGAAACTTTCTAGCCTCACCTTCGCCCTGCTGGCTGCCGGCCTCATCGCCGCGCCGTTGCCGTTAAGTGCCGCCATCACAGCGACCACGCCCAGCAACAGCCAGCAAGAAGAAACCTGGACGATCAACCTGAAAGGTGCCGATATCCGCGAGTTCATCGATCAGATCGCGCAGATCAGCGGCGAAACCTTCGTGGTCGATCCCCGGGTGAAAGGCCAGGTCAGCGTGGTCTCGAATACCCCGCTATCGCTGAGCGAGGTGTACCAGCTGTTTCTCTCGGTGATGGCCACCCATGGTTTCAGCGTGATCACCCAGGGCGATCAAGCGCGCATCGTGCCCAATGCCGAGGCCAAGGCCGACGCCGGCGAAGGAGGGCGCGCCGCGCCGGACCGCCTGGAAACCCGCCTGATTCAGGTACAGCACGGCTCGGCGACGGAACTGATCCCGCTGTTACGCCCGCTGATACCGCAATATGGCCATTTGGCGGCCGTGACTTCGGCCAACGCCCTCATCATCAGCGACCGCGCCGCCAATATCGAACGCATCGAAGACCTGTTGCGTCAGCTCGACCAGAAAGGCCAGAACGATTACAGCGTGCTCAATCTGCAACATGCCTGGGTCATGGACACCGCGGAGGTGCTGAAGAACGCCATGGACCGCGGCCAGGCCAAAGGCGCCTCGAGCATTCAGGTAATTGCCGACGCCCGCACCAACCGCCTGATCATGCTGGGCCCGCCAGCCGCCCGAGCGAAGATGCTGGCCCTGGCGAAGTCGCTGGACACGCCGACCAGTCGCTCGGCCAATACCCGGGTGATCCGTCTACGACATAACGATGCCAAGACCCTGGCGGAAACCCTCGGCGAAATTTCCGAGGGCCTGAAAACCCAGGAAGGCGGCGAAGCGGGAACCGCGCCCCAGCAAAATATCCTGATCCGCGCCGACGAAAGCCTCAATGCCCTGGTATTGCTGGCGCCGCCGGACCTGGTCGCCACCCTGGAAGATATCGTTCGCCAGCTCGACGTACCACGCGCACAGGTGATGGTTGAAGCCGCGATCGTCGAGATATCGGGCGATGTGAGCGATGCTCTCGGCGTGCAATGGGCGATCGATGCCCGCGGCGACCGCGGCGGTTTGGGCGGGGTGAACTTCGCCAATACGGGACTCTCGGTCGGTACCGTGCTGCAGACCCTGCAGAACAACGAAAACACCACCACCAATACCAATACAATCAACCTGCCAGATGGCGCCATCATCGGCCTGGGTACCGACAGCTTCGGCGTACTGGTCACCGCGCTGTCGTCCAATACCAAAAGCAATCTGCTATCGACGCCCAGCCTGTTGACCCTGG
>NZ_CAMPHN010000149.1 GCF_946885885.1 uncultured Pseudomonas sp. | reverse complement strand
TCGAACGGGTGATACCACTGGCCGAATTGAAAGCGCAAAACGCCCTGCTGGAGCTGCCACTGGTGCAAAAAGGTAGCCGCCTGTCGGTTATGCCCGTTACTGGTGCGCAATGGGCAGCGATCCTCGCTATCCGCTGAAATGGCGCTGTGCTATTTAAATAGATGAACCTTTTGAGGTCATTTATGCTGCGGCGCTCCTTGCACCTATGGTCTGCACGCATGGCGCTCGTCGCCATCCTGCTGGTGCTGTGCTTCTTCAGCCTGCTGCTTTGGCAGCAACTGCTGACCAGCCAGCAGCAACGCATCGCCGAACGCGTCGAATACCAAGCCCACAGCCTGGCACGCCAGCTTGAAGGCAGCTTGATCGAACAGGTCGACGGTTTGGCCCGCCTGGCGCTTTTGTGGAATTATCGCGGGCGTATTCCACGGGACGAATGGACCCTCGACAGCCAGTTCTACCTGAAAAACTTCAAGGGTTATCAAGCCATTCAATGGCTGGGGCCCGATCTGGCGATGCGCTGGATCGAGCCCGTGCAAGGCAACGAAGCCGCCCAGCAATTCCGCCTCACTCCCGCACACCCCAATTACCCGCTGGCCATGCGCGCCAAGGCAACTGGCGAAGCGAGTTTTTCCAATAGCTTCGCCCTGGTCCAGGGCGGCCGTGGTTTTATCCTCTATACGCCGCTGTATATTGCCGATAACCAGGGCGAGCGGACCTTCGACGGCTTCATCCAGGGCGTATTTCGCGTCGAGCGCCTGATGGATGCACTGCTCAGCAATCTCGACAACGATAACTTCAGCGCCTCCCTGCTCGAAGACGGCAAACCGATCTACCGGCGCGAGCCCGGCCAAGCGGTCGCCGCGTTGCAGCAGGAAATTCCGCTGCATTTGCTCAACAACACCAATTTCGCCCTGCGCCTGGAGCCCACCGAACGTCTGGTGGAACAGCTGAACAGCCCGCTGCCGGAACTGGTTTTCGCCGCCAGCCTGATGATCAGCCTGCTGCTGGTCGCCGCAATGGCCCTGGCCTTGGAAAACGCCCGGCGCGCCGCTGCATTGCAAACCAGCAACCGCCGTCTGAACGAAGAAGTCAGCCAACGCGAACGAGCCGAGCAGACCTTGCGCGACAGCCGCGAACGCCTGCAATTGGTTCTCGACCTGACCGACTCAAGCCGCGACGGTCTGTTCATCATCAACCCGCAAACCCGCGCCATCCTGCATATGAACAGGGCCATGCACAGCAGCCTGGGCTATAGCGCCGAAGCATTCGCCGAGTTGCTCCTGCAGGACCCGGAGCAACTGCTACCGGGCTTCCACCATTGGCTCGAGAGTGTGCGCCAGGCTCAGCAAGACAAGCTCTCGCCGATTTCCCAGCGAGAGATGCGCAGACGCGATGGCAGCTATCAGGCGGCGGAAATCAGCGCGCAAATCATCACGGTCAATGAGCATGAGTATTTGATCGGGGTTTCCCGCGACAATAAAGAACGCCTGCAAGTCGAGGCGCAGCTGCAACGCCTATCGCAACAGGATGGCCTTACCGGGCTGTATAACCGGCGCTTTTTCGACAATCAACTGGCCAGCGAATGGCGGCGTTTACGCCGGCACAATGCCCCGCTGACCCTGCTGATGCTCGATATCGACTATTTCAAGGCCTACAACGACCAACTCGGCCACCTGGCCGGCGACGACGTGCTGCAACAGGTCGCCGACCTGCTGAAAGACTGCCTGCAGCGCGAAGGCGACGTGGCGTGCCGCTACGGCGGCGAGGAGTTCGCGATTATCCTGGCCAATACCGATATGCAGGGCGGCGGCCATGTGGCCAGCCATATTCATCGGCAGTTGGCCGGTTTGGACATCCCCCACCCCGCCAGTCCTATCGGCCGCATCACCCTGAGCATCGGCCTGGCCAGCATCGAACCCAGTCAGGACAACCAGCCCTATATGCTGATCGCACGCAGCGACCAGGCGCTGTACCAAGCCAAGCACCAAGGCCGCAACTGCACCTGCGAATGGAGCCTGGATACCGCTACTGGATGATCAGGTTGTTGAATAACAGGTCTTCCACCAGCGGTTTGCCTTCCTCCTGGGTCAGCACCTCCTGCACCTGCTTGAGCGCTTCCACACGCAAATTCTCCTTGGCCTCGGGCGCGGCCATCGAGGCTTCGGTCTGCTGAGAGAAGAGCATGACCAACTGATTACGGATCAGCGGCTCATGGTGCTTTACCTTGGCCTCGGTATCGGCGCCGGTCACCCGCAAAGAAATATCCGCCTTGAAGAATTTGAGTTTCGGCCCCGAACCGAAGTTACCGACCAGCGCGGGAAACAAGCTGATATAAGCCACAACCGGAGCAGCCTCTTCTTTGGCTTTTTCGTCTTCTTCGGCCTGAGCCAGCAACGGCAGGGACAGGGCCAGCAACAATGCGATCCACACTTTCACAGGGGCGTTTCCTCCAAGGGTCGAGCCATAGCATAGCCACAGCCGAGCCCAGGCCCAAGCCCCAGGCTTATGCACGACCATAATGCTCGGGCATGCTCGTTGACCGCGCGCCCCCCGTACCTACACTGCGAGGGTCTGTTGACGTTTCGTTGCGACCGCGCCGGAGCCGGTTTTTGCGCGCAGCAAGGCACGAGGAGCGTGGTTTGGTTATTCCAAACGAGTGACGAGAAACGCAGCAGCGCGCAAAAACCGGCCCGGCCCTCTGGGTTACGCGGCAAATTTCGCCAGGCGGTGTTGCAGGACTTGGCAAGGGAACGACGCGGACGGCTAGTCCATTGCCGGCGTCCTGCGCCTTGCCTGGCAAAATTTGTCGCGGCAACGCGGCTCGCTACGAAACGTCAACAGACCCTAGCCCATCACCCGCAGAGGAATAGCCCGATGAAAGCCATGCTGTGCAAAGCCTTCGGCCCAGCCGAAACCCTGGTACTGGAAGAAGTTGCCAGCCCCGAAGCGAAGAAGACCGAAATCCTCCTCGAAGTGCACGCGGCCGGGGTCAACTTTCCCGACACCCTGATCATCGAAGGCAAATATCAGTTCAAGCCGCCTTTCCCGTTCTCCCCCGGTGGCGAGGCGGCGGGCGTGGTCAAGGCAGTGGGTGAGAAAGTCGGCCACTTGAACGTCGGCGACCGGGTAATGGCGCTGACCGGCTGGGGCAGTTTCGCCGAGGAAGTCGCAGTGCCCGGCTACAACGTCATGCCGATTCCCGCGAGTATGGATTTCGCCACAGCTGCCGCCTTCGGCATGACCTACGGCACCTCGATGCACGCGCTCAAACAGCGCGCCAACCTGCAACCCGGCGAAACCCTGCTGGTGCTCGGCGCATCCGGCGGCGTCGGCCTGGCCGCGGTGGAAATCGGTAAAGCCATGGGCGCCAGGGTGATAGCCGCGGCGAGCAGCGCCGAGAAGCTGGAAGTAGCCAAAGCCGCCGGGGCCGACGAGGTGATCAACTACAGCGACAGCAGCCTGAAGGACGAAGTTAAACGCCTGACCAACGGCCAGGGCGCCGATGTGATTTACGACCCGGTGGGCGGCGACCTGTTCGATGCCGCGATCCGCAGCATCGCCTGGAACGGCCGCCTATTGGTGGTGGGTTTCGCCAGCGGCCGCATCCCCGAGTTGCCGGTCAACCTGACCCTGCTCAAGGGCGCTGCGGTGGTCGGCGTGTTCTGGGGCGCCTTCGCCCAGCGCCAACCTCAGGACAACGCCGCCAACTTCCAGCAGCTGTTCGCCTGGCACGGCGAAGGCAAGCTCAAGCCACTGGTCTCGCAGACCTTCCCACTGCCGAAGGCGGCCGAAGCAATCGATACCCTGGGCCAGCGCAAGGCCGTGGGTAAAGTGGTGGTGCAGGTACGCGGATAATCCGCGGCTGGCCGATGCGCGCCGAGCATCGGTCCTGCACAGCCAGGCCTGTTCGCCAGCTGTCCATTCGGACACTGGCGAGCCCTCGAACGATTTGTTCACACTGCTGCGTCCTTTTCTATCAGGAGTCGGCAATGTACTGCGTCACTGTGCTCTACCCGAACGAACCCGGCGGTCATTTCGATTTCGCGTATTACCGCGACAGCCACATCCCGATGATGCTCGAATTGCTCGGCGATAACGTCCTGAGCACCGAGGTACGCCGTGGCATTCAGGCCGTCGATGGCTCGAGCGCACCTTATCTGTGCCTGCTCAACACGCATATCCGCTCTGCGGAGCAATTTGCCCAGGTAATGACGGAGCATCGCGAAAAGGTGCTCGGCGACATTGTCAATTACACCAATCTACAGCCGATCATTCAGATCGACGAGATGCTCTGAGTCCGGCATAGCGGACCTGGCACATGCTCCTCGATGGTCCCTGCTCTGCGGCTGAATCACAGACCTCCCCTCCACAAGGGTCGATTGAACGGCCCTTGTCGCACGCTTGCGCTTGCCGATAAATCGACTCCGTCGCGGATGCCCGCACCTATTTGCGCGCTTGACGATCCATATCTGCGATTTAAATAATGACCGCTATGAAAACAGTCAAGAAAAATACTAAACGGGGTCGCCCCCTCAGCTTCAACCGTGAAAATGCCCTGCACACCGCGTTACAGTTGTTCTGGAAACAGGGTTACGAGGGCACCTCGATCGCCGATCTGGTCGGTGCCATGGGCATCGCCCCGCCCAGCCTGTACACCGCGTTCGGCTCCAAGGAGCAGCTCTACCTGGAAGTCGTCGACCTGTATCTGAAAGGACCGGGCAATTTCATTCAGCATGCATTGGCGCACACCAACGACGCCCGCAGCTTCACCCAACAAGTGCTCAGCAGCGCGGCCAACGAGTTCACCGCTCACGCCCACCCTCCCGGCTGTATCGTCTCCAGCGGTCTACTGACCAGCGCCACCCTGCATAACCGGATGGCGCAAAGTATGAGCGAGTTGCGTACCGCCACCCTAGGGCTCATCCATAAGCGCTTCGAGGAAGCCAAGGACTGCGGCGAGCTGCCCGCCAGCACCAACTGCCATAGCCTGGCGCGCTTCTTCGGCGCGGTGATTCAGGGCATGTCGATCCAAGCCCGCGACGGGGCGGAAGCCGCCGAGTTGCATGATATGGCCAGCCAGGCGATGGCCAGCTGGCCGCGCGCCTGAATCCCGCCCTTCTCTTCTCCCATTCGCCCGAAACTCTCCGTTCAAGACGGCCGAGCCCGAAACCATCTGGCCGAGGCTGCCTATCCAGGGCGGCCCGCCGGAGGCTGTCCGTCTGAGACTGCCATCGGGAACGATCGAGCCCTGCAATCCCGCTGTTATGCGCTGAAATGCTCTGAAATATACAGCGACCGAGCTGCGCATCTACTTTAGCGGCCACTAGCTACACCGCTTCGGCGCTGGCTAGTTCCGTTCGACATCACCGAGCTTGCTTAGAAAAGCGAGCCGATGCGAACGGCTCCTTGACTGCCGCCTTCACCTATCCGGCATCACTGCTTTTCAAGGCCACTAGCTAAGGGAACCCGCCATGTCTGTGGAAAGAATTTTTATCGTTGGCGATAAATTCAAATTGTTCGCCGAGAACGCGCACGTAATGGCCGTCAGCGAACTGGAAGCCATCCTCGATGGCGATCTGATACACCCGAACCTGCGCTTCCAACTGGGCCAGGGCGTCTCCGAGGAACAGGTCACCCGCCTGCTGGAAAAGGCCGCGCGCCTGAAAAAACCTTGGCTGACCGACTTCGCCAAGCCCGCCAAGGCCGGCCGCGAACTGGCGCACAAGCACCAGTCGCAGAACTCGATGATCAGCGTACCGCGCCGCCTCAGCCACGACAGCTTCGAGGTCGATGTACTGCTCGACGAGCGCTGCGCCGAGATGAGCGACCACATCACCGGCCAGCACATCCAGGGCATGGTGCTCACCGAAGCGGCGCGGCAGACCTTCCTCGCCGTCAGCGAAGCCTTTTACCTGCAGGACGAAACCGAAAGCAGCTACTTCGTCATCAACAACATGGATGTCGAGTATCAGCGCTTCGTTTTCCCCCTGCCGATGAGCATTCTCTACGAGGTGCTCGAACACCGGGTCAGCGAACGCAGCAACTCGCAGCGTTTCGAGGTGCGCATGTCGGTGATCCAGGCTCAGCAAACCTGCTGCGTGATCAGAACCAAATTCTCCACCTACCCCGATAGCGTGATCGCGAAGAAGGAGGCGGGCTTGGCCCAGCAAGCGATTCTCAGCGAACTGAATCAGGAGATCATGCATGAGAAACGTGCCTGAAAACGCCGGCGTCTGGTCGGCATTCTTCGATGTCGACGGCACCCTGATCAGCATCAAGAGCATGTTCAGCTTCCTCGACTACTTGATCGATTACTTGAGAATCGCCGAGTCGACGCGGGTCCAGGAGTACCGCGGGACATTGCAACGGATGATCGCCGAAGAGCAGCCGCGCGAAGCGATCAACCGCTTCTACTACAGCATCTACGACGGCCTCGACGTCGAATTGGTGGCGAACCTGGGGCGTGCCTGGTACACCCGGGTGCGTAGCGACGAACGCCTGTTCTTCGCCCGCATGCGCGACGAAATCCGCTGGCACCAGCGCCAGGGCGCCAGCATCGTCCTGGTTTCCGGCTCCTTCGCTGCGATTCTCGCCCCCCTCGCCGAGGAGCTTGGCGCGGACTTCATGATCGCCGCTCCGCTGGAGATCAAGCATGGGCGCTATACCGGGCAATTGACCGGCCAGCCGAGCATCGGCCAAGGCAAAGCCGAAGGCGTGATCGCGTTCATTCGCGAACAGGGCCTGCAAGCGCAACGCTGCTATGCCTACGGCGACGACATCTCCGATATCCCGATGCTCGAGCAGGTCGGCTATCCGGTGATGGTCAACCCCGATGCCCATGCCCGAGATCTTTGCCAGCAGCGCAACTGGAACATCATCGAGGCCGCCTGACAGCGAGCCAACTGCCTTCCCCCCCTTTTGAAGGGAGGTTCGCCTCCCTTACTTTTTCCAGCGCCGCGTGCAGAGCGATTTCCAGCGCTGTAGCGGCACCCGCCTTTCTCCCCCGACAAGCCCTAAGCGCAACGGCGCAGGCGTGCAGCACGTCCATTACGCGCCGTCGCCGACCGACCTGTCCGTTCGAACAGTGATGCGCGCGCAGCTGGCTGAGTAACGTGCACCTTCAACTATCGGCGGCCGCCTCGCGGCTCGCACTCAGCTATTTTTTGGAGCATTACATGAACAGAACGCTGGCGAATAAGAGCGTCCCGGCCGTGGGCTTGGGCTGCATGGGCATGAGCGAATTCTACGGCGAAACCGACGACGCCCAGTCCCTGGAAACCCTGCACGCCGCCCTCGATCTCGGCTACCGGCATTTCGATACCTCGGACATGTACGGCCGCGGCCACAACGAAGAACTGCTCGGCAAATTCATCAAGCAACTGGGCAGCCGCCGCGACGAAATGCTGCTGGCCACTAAATTCGGCATCTATCGCGACCCCGCCGACAAGTACAACCTGCTGATCGATGGTTCGCGCGACTACGTCAAGAAGGCCTGCGAAGCCTCGCTCAAGCGCCTCAACACCGAGTGCATCGACCTCTATTACGTGCACCGTCGCGATCCCAACACGCCGATCGAGGAAACCGTCGGCGCCCTCGCCGAGCTGGTGCAGGAAGGCAAAATCAAGGCGATCGGCCTCTCCGAGGTGTCGGTCGAGACCCTGCGTAAAGCGCACGCCGTTCACCCGATCGCCGCCCTGCAAAGCGAATACTCGCTGTGGAGCCGCGACCTGGAAGAGCACACCCTGCCGGTACTCGAAGAACTGAATATCGCACTGGTGGCCTACAGCCCGCTGGGTCGCGGTTTCCTCACCGGCGCGATCACCAAGGAACACATCGAACAGGCCAGCGCCGACAGCGATTTCCGCGCCAAGCTGCCGCGCTTCCAGGGTGAGAACCTGGATACCAACCTGCAACTGGTCAAGGCCCTGGAGCAACTCAGCAACGAACTCGGCTGCACCTCCGCGCAACTGGCCCTGGCCTGGTTGCTCGATCAGTACGAGAACCTCCACGTGATTCCCGGCACCAAGCGCATCAAGTATCTGGCCGGCAACTTCGACGCCCAGACGATCAAGCTGGATGCCGCCGCCTCGGCCATGCTCGGCAAGATCTTCATGCCCCAGGCGATTGCCGGCAAACGCTACCCGGACGCCATCCTCAAAGGGACCAACATCTGAGTCGCCCGTAGTCGGCGGCTCAAGCCGAGCCGCCGCCCACCCAACGCCAACGAGGAATTGCGTTGATGAAACCGCACGTATTGATCGTCGGGGGCGGCCCCACCGGCATGACCCTTGCCCTGCAGCTACAGCGCTTCGGCATCGGTTTCCGGCTGATCGACAAACGCCGCAAAGAGCCCTCCGGCTCCAAGGCCCTGAGCATCAACCCCGCCTCGCTGAACCTGCTCGACGACCTGGGCGTCGCCGAGACATTGGTCGGCCTGGGCCACAAGACCGAAGTAATCAACCTGGTATACGACAACCGGCCGCTGATGCGCGCCCGCTTCGCCCGCTTGCCGAGCAAGTTCCCGTTCTTTCTCATGCTGCCGCAACCGGAAACCGAACAGGTGCTGGAGCAGCGGCTGAATGAACTCGGCCACAGCATCGAACGCGACTGCGAACTGCTCGGCCTGCGCCAGCACGACAACGGCGTGGAAGTCGAATTGCGCACCGGCGATGGCCGCGAGCGCCAACATTTCGACTATGTGGTGGGCTGCGACGGCGGCCTGAGCAAGGTGCGCAACGAGCTGGAGCTGGACTTCAGCGGCTACGACTACAACATGCACTTCATCCTCGCCGACCTGCGCATCGAATGGCAGGGCGCCCGGGAACAAGGCTTCTACTTCATCCGCGACGACGGCTTCCTGATCCTGTTGCCGCTCAAGGATGGCTACCACCGCATCGTCATCAAGGTGAACGAGCAATGCCCGCCCGGCTATAAACCGAGCCTGGAGGAAATCCGCGACTATATCGCGCGCTACGAGATCCCCGGCCTGCAGGTCAGCGACCCGATCTGGCTATCGAGCGCGCCTTTCTATAACCGCTCGGCGGCCACCATCCGTCGCGGTCGGGTATTTCTCGCCGGCGATGCCGCCCATCTGTTCAGCCCGATCGGCGGTTTCGGCATGAACTCAGGGATAGCCGACGCCTTCAACCTCGGCTGGAAGCTCGGTTACACCCTCAACGGCCTGGGCAACGACGAGTTGCTGCAGTCCTATGTCGAAGAGCGCGAGCAGAACACCCGCACCTTGCTGGCCAAGACCGACAAGTCCACCTCGCTGATCGCCCGCCTGAACCGCCACCTGCCGGCCGACGAGCAGGCCTATCTACCACGCCTGCGCAACCGCGAGTTCATTCGCCGCTTCCCGCTGGAAACCGCCGGTTTGACCCTGCGCTACGGCACGCCGCGCAGCGAGCTACAGGCCGGTTGCATGCTGCCTTACGTCAACGGTGCGGACAGGTTCGGCCAAGGCCGGCACAGCCTGCTGATCCTGCCGCCCGGCCCCTCGGACCGCGCCGCATTCGACCGTTTGCTGGCACTGCTCGAACCCTTGAATAGCCACCTGAATATCTGCTGGCTGGGCGAACAGCCCAACGGCCTGCCCCAAGGCCAGCGCCTCGCCGACCAGCGTCTGCGCGATGCCTGGAAACTCAGCGAAGGGGAGTTCCTGCTGGTACGCCCGGATCTGTTCATCGATTGCCGCGGCCGCCTGGACGAACCCGACACCCTTACGTCCTTGATCGAGCGCTTCTACCTGAACGATGTCTCGGCAGAAACCGAGCAACTGGCCGGATGAGGAGCGCGACGATGTCCCAAAGCCTTGGCCGTCCGCTCGGCCAGATCGAAACCAGTATGGCCTTGATGCACGAGCTCAACGGCTGCACCCAAACCGCCAGCCTGCTGAGTTTCGACGGCCCACTATCGGGTACCACCCTGCAACGCGCCGCGGAGAAGCTGCACTGGCGTCACCCGCTGCTGCAGAGCCGCATCGTCGAGAGCGCGAACGCGTTGTACTTCAAAGCCGACGTGCCTTTTGCCCAGATCAAGGTGTACAACCACACTCTGCTCGCCGGACAAACGCCTGCGCAGCTGTTGCAGCGTCAGCTCGACAGCGTGCTCGACCCCCAGAAACATCTCTGGCGCCTACTGCTGCTCTCCACCCCGAATCGCAGCCGTCATCACCTGCTGCTGACTTGCCATCATTCGATCGCCGATGCCGTCAGCCTCGCCCAATTGCTCGGCGAACTGCTCAGCCTGTGCGAAAGCCAGCAGACGGGTGCGGCGCTGAGTAGCCAGCAAGAACCCTTGGTCAGCGCCCTGGAAGCGCACATGGACCCGGCCGTGGAGCCGCAGCCGACCTGCGAGACCCCCGGCCCCGTGCGCTTTCTGCAGAGCGT
>NZ_CAMPHN010000148.1 GCF_946885885.1 uncultured Pseudomonas sp. | reverse complement strand
CGGGATCGGTATCGCCTCCATCCCGGATTGCGCCAAGGCTTATCCAGGCTACGAGACGCTGAGTGAGTCCGTAGGTCGGGTTAGTCCGTAGTCCGTAGGTCGGGTTAGCGGCGACTGTCGCGGCTCAAGCAGCGACATTGGCCTCGACCGCCGCGTAACCCGACAAGGTCGCCTGCGGTGTTGTCGGCGATCGAACATGGTCATCCCCAACAGCCCGTAGCCTGGATAAGCGCAGCCCAATCCGGGATCGGTATCGCCTCCATCCCGGATTGCGCCAAGGCTTATCCAGGCTACGAGGCGCTGAGAGCGTTCCACTTGTCATGCCGCTCGCGCCGCTCCTGGCGATAGTTGGTCACTTCCAGACGGATGCCATCGGGGTCCGCAAAGAAGGTCGCGCTGTAATCCTCGGCGTATTCCGGGTAGCGCCTGGCGTCGCTTGCCGCTATGCCCTGGCTGCGCAACTGCTCGGCGACCGCATGGACGTCGGCCGCCGATTCGACGCGCAGGCACAAGTGATGCAATCCAGGCGAGTACGGGTCGTGCTCCGCCTTGGCGCGGGCCGGGCGCAACACCACGCCAAAGAGCTTATTGAAGTACTGGATATGGGGATCGCCAGCCAAGGTGAAACTGTTTTTGCGGAACTCCAGCGCGTCCAGGAGAACCCGATCATAAAAAAATTCCGATCGGGCCAAGTCGGAGACCGTGATGTAGATGTGATCGATACCTATGACTTCAGCCATTGTTAACATCCTCGTTGTAGCGAAGGGCAGGGCGGTTATTTTTCCAGCACGAACGAAAATCCCTGCGGATAACTGTGGTAACCATCGTAATCGCCTTTGCTGACCGGCACCCCGTGGCTTTTGGCAATGGCGTAAACCATGCCGATATGGAAAAAGAAGTTTGGCAGGGCAAGTGCGTGAACATAGTCGTCGACCGGCAGGGCGATTTTGGCGAAGCCCGCGTTCTCGCGGACTTCAGCGGCGCCCCCATCGGCATTCGGGATATCCAACGCCTGCAGGTAGTCGATGGTTTGGCTCAGCTGCTTCTTCAGTCCGGCAAAGCTGAACTCGTCATTATCGAACGACAATACCTCGGTACCCGCCAGCGGGCAGCAAGCCCTGAGCGAGAAATTTGCGGCGATACGCGCTTGGGTCAGAAGTGGGAACATATCGTCTGACAGAGCCGCAGATAGCATGCCTTCACCAGCATGCGCTTCGATTTTATCGACCAGTGTGCGCAACTGCTTCAGATAACGGAGAAAAATATTTTTCGGGTGCATGGTCGTCGATCGGTCGAGGAATGAAGCGGTTTATGCAGTGCGAGCAATATCGAACTGCCCGCTAATAAACCAATAATAACGAAGAATAAGCCCACGGCGCTGTATAAAAAACCTTGGCGTGTTTCCGAGTGAGGGCGATTATCTGTCGGTTTTTAGGATAAGTGCCGGGCGTCAGTATTTTGCATATTGTCCAGTAATAAAACATGAGATTGAAAAGCACTTCGGCGAGTGCATAACCCAGACCGCGCAAGATACCTTTCGCTATTTTCACTCGCTATGTCTTTCATTGACTATTTATAAATCGATGCTTAGAGCCAGAGGTTAATGTTGGCCATGTACCAATAGCGTGTTGCGTTCGGCTATCGCCACTGAGTTCAAGACGGTCTGGATCCGTAGGGTGCGCCATGCGCACCAGTGATTCGTCGCCTGCGGTGGTGCGCACGGCCTAGGCGGCCCCGCGTCACCCTACGCGTTGCCGGCTATGCGAGAAAGGCTCAGGCCTGAATCGCCCATGCAACACATTATTGGGACAGCGCTTTAATGTTCGTTAGCAGTTGGAAACTGCGGTTCACGCTACCCATTCGCCATCATTCTGTCCATCACTGTTCAATATGGCAGTTGGCAATCATAAAGTCCCTGCGGGACAGGAAGAAACCGAGCAATCGCTAATTGCAACGTTGTCTAACTTTTTTATCTAACTTTATTCGAATAAAAACTGAGCACTACGCGGTCGATTGGCTAGCCTTGAACGAGGCGCTGCGGAACCCGTAGTGCAGACAGGGATGCGCCTTGGGAAGTTGTCCCGACTTCCAATTCATGACAACCGGAGTTGTCTCCTCATTCGCTCCCGGGGTTCATATCCGCACGGTTCCACCGGAGATCGGTGGAGAGTCCTCAACAGGCGCGATGACGCCAAACCTGAAGCGCATCAATGATTTATCGCCGCTGCGAGCCTGATTCGCAGCGCGCCGAGGCTGTTCGATAGTCGCTTGCTTCGGGTGCAACGCAGTTCCTCACGCCCCACGGAAAGGAGGCCGTCATGCCCAGGCTTGGCATTCCCATCAGATCTTACCCGCCGTTCCCGCGACGACGCTGATTAGGCATTGCCATAAAAACCGAACCGTTATTAGCACGCGTGCCCCGGGCTCATGGCCGAGACCGACAGATAACCGCCAAGTCCGGGATTGAAACTTGATGAGATGGAATCGGGCCCAGACCCGATCGAACAGGAGGTTTTCCATGAAATGCAGAAAAAACGTGCGCACGTTGATCCAGGAGTACAACGCCGCTTCGGATGTCGACAAACCCAACACTGCGCTGATGCGCTTTCGCGATGCCTTGGTCGCGCTCAAGGCGGCGCCCAGCCAACTGCCGGCACCGCACAATCAACTCAACCGCTACGACGATTATGTGTATATCCACCAGCAGTCGATGGCCGGGCACCCCAACAGCGATCCGGGGCCGCATCCGGGGCACCGAGGGCCATTGTTCTTCCCCTGGCACCGCGAGTACCTGCGGCAATTCGAGAACGATTTGCGCGACGTCTCCGGTGACCCTTCGATCTGTCTGCCGTACTGGGATTTCGCCGTTGACCAGGCGCCGGCCGATCCGGGGTATCCGTTCTTCGATGAGTTTCTCGGCGGCGACGGCACCGGCCCGGGCAACGCCGTGCAAACCGGCGTATTCGCCGAAGTCAACGGCTGGACGCTGAACCTCGGCGACAGCAGCGCCTTGCAGCGCGAGCTGGGCGTGCAGGCCAGCTTGCTGCCGACGCCGGCCGCCGTCACCGGCGCACTGGCCGAGACCACCTACGATGCCGAACCCTTCGACCGCACGGTGCCGGGGGCGAACAGCTTCCGCAATCTGGTGGAGGGTTGGGTCGGGCCGCAATCCGGGCCCAACATGCACAACCGCGTGCACGTATGGATAGGCGGTTCGATGCTGCCGTCCACTTCGCCCAACGATCCGGCCTTCTTCCTCAACCACGTCAAGGAGGACGAACTCTGGGCGGTGTGGATGCAAAAGCATCCGTTCGTCGCGCACTACCTGCCCGACGACAGCTATGCGCTGCCGCCTGGGCATACTCACCTCAAGCGCCTCAGCGACCCGATGGAAAGCCTGGGCGAATATTTCGGCGCCGGCACCCTGGAGCGGCCGATCGATGTGCTCGACCACAAGGCCATCACCTGGTACGACACCGATCTGCCCGATATCGTCCTGGAGTCGGGTCCGGCCGTGGCCTTCAACGACACCCCGGAAGGCTTGACCGTGGCCAAGCTCATCCGCTTTCGCGTGGAGTCCTGCCGGCCGGTGTTTTTCAGCATCACCGGGGCTCCCAGCGGCAATTTCTCGATTTTCGGTGGTCCGGATTTCCCGGTGATACCGCAGGAAGCCAACGATTTCGAAACCCTCGAAATCGAAGTGCGTTTCATCGGCCAAGGTCCCGATGTGCAAGTCAGCGCGGTGGACATCCAGGCCCATGTAATCGACGAGGAGGGTTACTACGCGGCCAGCCCCGGCGATTCCTACGTGGTGCAGACCTTCCACATCGAGCTGGTGGCCAACGACATCATCACCAGCGACAGCTCAATCGTGCTGGTGCTCGACCGTTCCGGCAGCATGTCCGATGTGGCCAACAGCGGCTTCACCAAGAACCAGCTGATGAAAAGCGCGGTCGGCGTGGTGCACGAGTTGATGAAGGACAGCGACGAAATCGGCATCGCCCGTTTCGACCACGAAGCCGACGTGCTGCTGCCGATGACCCTGCAATCCGCCGGACTTGGCACCACGCTCACTGGGCCGGGGCTCGACCCGCGCGGGGCGACCAGTATCGGCGGCGGCATCCTGGTCGGTAGCGGGTTGATCAACGGCGCCGGGGCGACCAAACCAAACAAGGCGTTGATCGTGCTCAGCGACGGCAACGAGAACTACGACCCGAAAATCCCCAGCCTGCCGGCTGGCACCATCAACCAGACCACCTTCGCCATCGGTTTCGGCCTGCCGGGGCAGGTGAGCGATGCGATCCTCAGCCAGATCTCGGCCAACAGCGGCGGTTACATCCTGGTGACCGGCGATATGAGCAACGACGACGAGCGCTTCACCCTCGCCAAGTTCTTTATCCAGATACTCAAGGACGCCACCCTCAACCAGACCATCGTCGACCCGGAAGGGCAGCTGTTCTGGAACGGCCAACGTCAGGTGATCCCGTTCCTGGTCGGCGATTCGGATGTGTCGATCGACGTGGTCGTGCTCTGTCCGATCCCCTTCGCCCTGGACTTCAACCTGATCACCCCCGGCGGGCAGACGATCACCGCGGCGATGTCCGGCGTGGAGCCGAACGTGCGTTACCGCGTTGGCACCGATGTGGCCTATTACCGCCTGATGCTGCCGGCGCTGCCGAGCAACCCCGGCGCTTCGCACCGTGGCACCTGGCGGGCGGTACTCGGCTTGAAGACCCCAGGCGTCTCGGTGCCGATCATGAAGACCCATGCGCGGCTCAACCAACTGGCGACCACCGAGATGGCCGAGCGCATGCGTGTGGCTGCCGAACGCGCGACGCCGTTCAATCTCACGGTGCATTCCTACTCGAACCTGACGCTCGATGCGACGCTGCACCAGGACGGTTTCGCCCCAGGGGACGTCGCACACCTGAGCGCCACGCTCTGGGAATACCGCGTGCCGCTCAAGGCCGAAGCCAAGGTTTGGGCCGAGGTGCTGCAACCGGACGGCAGGCGCGCGATCCTACCGTTCGCGCGCCTGCCCGCCGGCGATTACCATGCAAGCTGGGCCACCAAACGACCGGGCGTGTACCGGTTTATCGTGCATGCCGAGGGGCGAACCGGCAGCAACGCGCGCTTCACCCGCAGCAAACTGCTCACTGCCAGCGTATGGGCCGGCGGCGACCGGCCGTTCGATACGCCGGGCAGCGGTCAAGGCAGCGGGGAGGGCGATGGTTACTGCAAAACCCTGCTATGCCTGCTCGAGCAGGTGATGAAATCGCCAGAACTGCGCAAACGCCTGAAAGAACTGGGCGTCGACATCCAAAGCCTGCGCCGTTGCCTCGAATCCCACTGCGGCCAAAGGAGACCTCCCGTGGAAGGACAGAAGCCCACCGGCTCGGCGCCGGAAAAACCACCCTACGCCGCGGACCTGAACCGCTTGCTCGGCGTGCTGGCGACTTCTGGCCTGGCCGAATTGAAAGTGCTGGAAGGCGGCCAAACCACCCCCGTGAAACGCAAGCCGAAGATGAAAGGCAGCAATGAAAATATCTTCGTACTGCCGGATTGGGTGCCGGAAAAGGGCGGTAGAAAGCCCAAGCCCAAGGAGAAAAAATAGGTATTGAGGTAGGAGAGAGCGCCCCGTCTTCGACGGGGCGCTACAGCAAGGGCATCCGCCACGCTGCCATGGCGGACTACGCCGTATATAAACGCATGACCACCTGGACACCCGTTGCGGCTAACCCGCCCGTCTACGGGAGAGGGGGTAGCGCGTAGGTTGGGTTAGCGGCAGCCAACAGGTCGTTGCCTCGCCGCGGTTCGAGCCGCCGCGTAACCCAACAAGGGCATTCGCGACGCCGCCATGGCGGGCTACGCCTTATATAAGTCGCTGCATTATGGGCGAAATGCAGAGACGCAGATTTCTGCTGCGCATGGCGTCCCCATACCTTTACGGATGCCGCAAGCAACGTCCCCCTTACCCAGGTGCCCATGCAACACGCAATGGGTAATACGGCTAATCCGCCGCCTTGGGCGCGCTGAAGGCTTTGCTGTAGTAGCCAGATGGATCGAAACAGCAAACCCGCCGCTTGCCGGAAGCCAGCATCTCGCAGGCATTGCTGATCCGCTGCGCCCGGGTCTTGGCCTGTTTGGCCGAGGTGATCCAATGAATCCAGTCGAGGCGGGCGATGGTGGTTGTATCGTCCCAACCGACTCGCGCCTCGGGGGCAGCCGCCAGGGCTTGTTGCAGGTCGGCTGGAAGCTCCGGTTCTGGCTCCTGCGCCACCGCCATAATCTCAAACGTGGCGGTGGCGCCAATGTTTACGCCTGCGCTTTCAAGTAACGCGTCGTTTACCCGCAGCCAATGGCTCAATTGACCATCCGGCTCAAGGGTAGCCTGGAAGCCGTGACCGTTGAGGCAGCCCTCTACCGACGTCCTTCCGCGTCTTGGCAGCTTTTCGCTTGCGCTCTTGGGCAGCACGACAAACGCCCAGGGCGTGTCGCTGTCCGACTTGGCCGGACGCAGCAGCTTGGCTTCGAACTGGGATTTTGTTGCGCTTAGCGTCATTTCGACTCTGCCTCCATGTGGGCCTCACGACGTGGTGGAAAAACTGCTGGGGCGGAGGCGTCGTTTGCAACGCCGCGCTGGACGAGGGCGGGTGGAGCAACCCGCGAGCCGAGCATGGCCAACAGCGACGCCTCGCCCCGATCGCTGAAGACCATAACGCGGGAATCCCTTGCCCGTTTCGCCCAGCCGAGTTCCTGGATGCGAGTCAGCAGCGCAGCGCCGAGCGCGCCTGCCAGGTGATGCCGGCGCTCGCTCCAATCGAGACAGGCCCTGCAGAACGAGCGCTTTGTACAAGCAACCGCGTCCGTATCTATGCCTACGCGACGAAACCATAGGCGACCGTGCTGAGTAAGCCATGGCCCTTCCTGGCGTATGTCGAACACGCCCTGGCGCAGCATCTCCTCGTACGCCAGCACGCCCAACTCGCCAGCAAGGTGGTCGTAACAGATGCGTGCCTTGCGCAGGGCTGGGTCGCGCGGGCCGGTGCGCGGGCGAGCGGCTTCGCTATGCGCTGCCATGCCCATCAGCGACTCCAGCAGTTGCGCGACATCCTGCCCGGCAAGCCGAAAGTAGCGGTGCCGGCCCTGCTGCTCGACCTCGAGCAGCCCGGCGTCCAGCAGCTTGCCGAGGTGAAAACTGATGGTTTGCTTGGTGACGCCGGCCATATCCGCCAGCTCGGTAGCGGTCAGCGCGCCGCCGGACATCAGGGCGCAGAGCACCTCCGCCCGAGCGTTATCGCCGATAAGCGCCGCAATGCGCACGATGTTAGGACCTTCACTCATGGTTCGATCCTAGTCGAACCAGACATGGCCGGCCAAGCGCTAACCTGCCTACGTTTTTCAACGGCCTGCTACCCGCCAAGAAGGAGAAGCACATGGGCATCACCTGCGTTATCCGTTATGAAATCGATCCTTTCCAGCGCGATGCGTTCAACCAGTACGCGGAAAACTGGGGGCGCATCATCCCCCGATGCGGCGGCCACCTGTTGGGCTATTTTCTGCCTCACGAGGGGACCAACAATATCGCCTGGGGGCTGATCGCGTTCGACAGCCTGGCGGCTTACGAGGTCTACCGCGCCCGCTTGAAGTCAGACCCGGAAGGGCGCCAAAACTTCACCATGGCCCAGGAGCAGCGGTTCATCCTCAAGGAGGAACGCAGCTTCGTCGAAGTGGTGGAGGGCACATTCGGCGTGCCAGCGTTGCCGGTGGGAGGCCTGGCATGATCGCGGTGATTTTCGAGGTGCTGCCCCATGCACAGCGCAGGCAGGACTACCTCGACGCCGCAAGCGCGCTACGCCCGCACCTGGAACAGATCGACGGCTTCCTCTCGATAGAGCGTTTCGAAAGCCTGAGCAACCCGGGAAAAATTCTCTCGCTGTCGTTCTGGCGGGATGAGGACGCCGTGAAGCAATGGCGCAACTTCGAACCTCACCGCGAGACCCAGAAGGCCGGGCGGCAAGATATCTTTGCCGACTACCGACTCCGCGTCGCCACGGTCGTCCGGGATTACGGTATGAACGAGCGAGACCAGGCGCCTGAGGATTCGCGTGAAGCGCATTCGGCGTAATCGGAGTGGGGCGCGCAAGGATCAACCGGCCCCACAGCCACACCATCACAGGCTCTCGAATGCCTGCTTGATTCCATTCAACTCGGCCGCCTGCGTGCTGGTGAAACCCAGGTTGTGGTGCAATCTGGTTGGTACGAGCACCTCTGCCAGATCGGTATCCGTGCTCATGTTGCCGATCTCGGCGAACCCTTCCCGGTGGACGGCTACTTTAGCGGCGTCCGCCTGGACACCAGGCTTCTGGTGGGCAGCGAGTCGGGCACGGAACAGGTTGATCGGGTCCTGGCTGAAGGTGATTTTCACGATTATGCCTTCAGCATCCGCAGCGTTTGCATTGCCGAAGGCGGTAACTTTGCGCAGGGAAGACGACATCCAGTACCGATAATGATCGGTATTGATATGGTTGAAGGTGCCTTGGAATGGATTAGGCAGGTTCCTGACTGCGTCCCACTCTCCTTGGCTCATCTTGCGATAGTAAACACAAGGCTGAATCACATCCTGCGAGATGACGATGCGGGTCTTGAAGCCAACGTGTTCGAAGTTTTGCAACTTGTGGGTCGATGAGAGAATACTCGCAAGCTCCGTATCGACTTTCTTGCGAATCCAGGGCTCTCCGAGGGCCTCCCAGATAACGTCCTTTTTCTGCTGGTGCGGATCCGGTAGTCCCGGGAACGGGTTGAAGTAGCCCCTTTTGACGAACTCGTGCGGAGCCCAGTGCCGCGCATGCAGCGGGAGTTCCGCGATGCTTTCTGGGGCACATTTCGACAGGTGCCGGTAGAACAAATTCGGGGCGATTTCGAGCTTACACTTCTTGCATCCAGGCATAAATTTCTCCGGCGAAGGTCGGTCAACGGACCGCAGCGACGACATTCGCCGGCCCTACTTTTAGGCTAGGTACTACTCGGCTTTCTCTCATCCATTGTCAGGAATATCCGCCTCAACCAGCCTGGCAAGCTGCTCGAGTGATTCTTGCCATCCCAAGTAGCACATTTCCACTGGAATGACCGAGGGAATTCCCTCCTGAACAATACTGATATCCGTTCCACAGCAAACCGTTCGCAGGTCGATTGAAACGAGCATTTCACCCGGCAGGTTTTCGTCGTCAAAACGATCCCTGTGCCGAATACGTTCATTGGCTACCAGCTCTGTAAATTCGACCCTGAATGAATGACTGCTTCCGCTGCCAAAATTGGTGAAAGACATCCTGTAGCCGCCACCCACGCGAACATCAATCTCATGGATCGTACCCGTAAACCCATACGGAGGGAGCCAGCGCTCTAACGCGCTTTTGTCCGTGAACGCCTTATAAACTCGCTCGGCTGGCGCCCGCAGCACCCGGTGTAAGCGAACCGTACCTGTTTCATCTGACATTTCAGTCTCCTTGATTTTTCATAATTTTATTTATAATCAATAGGTTAGCGGCTATGGTAGAGCCGATTTACGGCAAGCTACTGTGGATGGCCGCTGTCTATACCTGAATTGTCGAACGAGACCTCACGAAATCGACACTGCGACGGACAATGTCCGGCGCAACGCGCAGCGCGTTTGGTCCCGCTGCGCGAACTGTTGAAATGGGCGGGTTCAGCGCCTTGTTATGTGATTGTTAACGAGTGTGTTGATATCTGATGCTGACTTTATATGGTATAGCGCCTTACCTGCGGCTCTTGCTTTGATCCTATCAAGAAAATCAGTAGTCCAAAAATTGGGGGAAAGCCAAAGATATTTCCAACTCAACAAGGTCCCTTTCAATACAGAGCTGCCCTCTGGCCATCCTTCCGGTTTTATAAATGGACTTTTTAGTAATCGCTTGGTAGTGAACCAATAATGTTGCCAGTATGGTAGATCAACGTATATGAGCGTATCCGCCGAATCGACCCTTTCCCAAAAGGATTCCAGAGTCCCCAGCCCTTCTATGATCCAGCCATTCTTGTTCAGAACGGCTCTGTGAGATGAGTTGTATTCTTCGACGGATACTCTTGTACCATCTGGCTGATACTCAATTAAATCCAAGGGAAATAACTCAACGCCCACGGCTTTCGCCAGATTTTTACTTAGAGTAGATTTGCCGCCCCCAGGCTTACCAAAAACAGCTATCCGTTTCATATGTCATCATGCCCTTTAAACACGCACTGGTTTCTGGATAATTACATAACGTTTGGTTAAAGGGCGGGCTTTAGCTCGTCCCAGTGAGCGAAGCGAACGACTTGATTACTGTAATGGACTCTCTCCGCGCCACCGTTCTATACCAAGAACAGGGATTTGGCCAAGTCCGTTTATCAGGTTGCCGGGAGTGTCCGTTCCGGCCAGGTGATTCAGCGCAAGCGACCGAACCGGGAGGCGTTCAAGCGATATATGCAGGTAGGCCGAGTGGGGGATGGAGGTCTGTGGCATAGCGCATCACCTTATCGGTGGCGCAGCGATGTCTGGCCCGCACGCCGGAGAGACGTAAGCGCTCCATAAACCCCGTTCGCCAGGACGGGGGTTGTTTTCAGGAGGCC
>NZ_CAMPHN010000147.1 GCF_946885885.1 uncultured Pseudomonas sp. | reverse complement strand
AGATCATCGAGAAGGAGCGTCCGGACGCCCTGCTGCCGACCATGGGCGGCCAGACCGCGCTGAACTGCGCGCTGGACCTGGAAAAGCACGGCGTGCTGGAGAAATTCGGGGTGGAAATGATCGGCGCCAATGCCGACACCATCGACAAGGCCGAAGACCGCTCGCGTTTCGACAAGGCGATGAAGGACATCGGCCTGGCCTGCCCGGTTTCCGGTATCGCGCATAACATGGAAGAAGCCTACGGCGTGCTGGAGAAGGTCGGCTTCCCCTGCATCATCCGTCCGTCCTTCACCATGGGCGGCACCGGCGGCGGCATCGCCTACAACCGCGAAGAGTTCGAAGAAATCTGCGCCCGCGGTATCGATCTGTCGCCGACCAGCGAATTGCTGATCGACGAATCGCTGATCGGCTGGAAGGAATACGAGATGGAGGTGGTCCGCGACAAGAAGGACAACTGCATCATCGTCTGCGCCATCGAAAACTTCGACCCGATGGGCGTGCACACCGGCGACTCGATCACCGTGGCCCCGGCGCAAACCCTGACCGACAAGGAATACCAGATCCTGCGTAACGCCTCCCTGGCGGTGCTGCGCGAGATCGGCGTGGAAACCGGCGGCTCCAACGTGCAGTTCGGCATTTGCCCGAACACCGGGCGCATGGTCGTCATCGAGATGAACCCGCGCGTGTCGCGGTCCTCGGCGCTGGCCTCCAAGGCCACCGGCTTCCCGATCGCCAAGATCGCCGCCAAGCTGGCCGTGGGTTACACCCTCGACGAGCTGTCCAACGACATCACCGGTGGCCGCACTCCGGCCTCCTTCGAGCCGGCGATCGACTACGTCGTCACCAAGATCCCGCGTTTCGCCTTCGAGAAATTCCCCAAGGCCGACGCGCGCCTGACCACCCAGATGAAGTCCGTCGGCGAGGTCATGGCCATCGGTCGTACCTTCCAGGAATCCATGCAGAAAGCTTTGCGCGGCCTGGAAGTCGGCGTGTCCGGCCTCGATCCGATGCTCGATCTGAGCGATCCGGAAGCGCAAAGCACGCTCAAACGCGAGCTGACCGTGCCGGGCGCCGACCGCATCTGGTACGTGGCCGATGCCTTCCGCGCCGGCAAAACGGTCGCCGAAGTCTTCGAGCTGACCCGTATCGACGAATGGTTCCTGGTGCAGATCGAAGACCTGATCCAGGAAGAGGAGCGGATCAAGACCCTCGGCCTGGCCAGCATCGACCGCGATCTGATGTACAAGCTCAAGCGCAAAGGCTTCTCCGATATCCGCCTGGCCAAGTTGCTCGGCGTTTCCGAGAAGAGCCTGCGTAGCCACCGTCACAAGCTCAAAGTGCTGCCGGTGTACAAGCGCGTCGACACCTGCGCCGCCGAATTCGCCAGCGACACCGCCTACATGTATTCGACCTACGAGGAAGAGTGCGAGGCCAATCCGTCGAGCCGCGACAAGATCATGATCCTCGGTGGCGGGCCGAACCGTATCGGCCAGGGGATCGAGTTCGATTACTGCTGCGTGCACGCGGCACTGGCGCTGCGCGACGACGGCTACGAGACCATCATGGTCAACTGCAACCCGGAAACCGTCTCCACCGATTACGACACCTCCGATCGCCTGTACTTCGAGCCGGTGACCCTGGAGGACGTGCTGGAAATCGTGCGTGTCGAGCAGCCGAAAGGCGTGATCGTGCAGTACGGCGGGCAGACCCCGCTGAAGATCTGTCGCGCCCTGGAAGAGGCCGGCGTTCCGATCATCGGTACTTCGCCGGACGCCATCGACCGCGCCGAAGACCGCGAGCGCTTCCAGCAGATGGTCCAGCGCCTGCACCTGCGTCAGCCGCCGAACGCCACTGCGCGTAGCGAAGAAGAGGCCCTGGCTCATTCCAAGGTCATCGGCTATCCGTTGGTGGTGCGCCCGTCCTATGTACTGGGCGGCCGGGCGATGGAAATCGTCTACCAGGAAGAAGAACTCAAGCGCTATATGCGCGAAGCGGTGAAGGTGTCGAACGACAGCCCGGTGCTGCTCGACCACTTCCTCAACTGCGCCATCGAGGTCGATGTCGACGCCATCTGCGACGGCGAGATCGTGGTGATAGGCGCGATCATGCAGCACATCGAGCAGGCCGGCGTGCACTCCGGCGACTCGGCGTGTTCGCTGCCGCCGTATTCGCTGCCGGCGCACATTCAGGACGAGATCCGCGAACAGGTCAAAAAGATGGCCCTGGAGCTCGGCGTGGTCGGCCTGATGAACGTGCAGATGGCGGTGCAGGGCGAGGATATCTTCGTCATCGAAGTGAACCCGCGCGCCTCGCGCACCGCGCCCTTCGTCTCTAAGTGCATCGGTATTTCCCTGGCCATGCTCGGTGCCCGGGTAATGGCGGGCAAGAGCCTGGCCGAACTCGGTTTCACCGCGGAAATCATCCCGAACTTCTACAGCGTCAAGGAAGCGGTATTCCCGTTCGCCAAGTTCCCCGGCGTCGACCCGATTCTCGGCCCTGAGATGAAATCCACCGGCGAGGTCATGGGGGTCGGCGACAGCTTCGCCGAAGCCTTTGCCAAGGCTCAGCTGGGCGCCAGCGAAATTCTGCCGAACAGCGGCTGCGCCTTTATCAGCGTGCGCGACGACGATAAGCCCCTGGTGGCCGACGTCGCCCGCGACCTGATCGGTCTCGGTTTCGAAGTGGTCGCCACCGCGGGTACCGCCAAATTGATCGAGGCCGCCGGTTTGCCGGTGCGTCGGGTCAACAAGGTGACCGAAGGCCGTCCACACGTCGTCGACATGATCAAGAACGATGAGGTGACCTTGATCATCAACACCACCGAGGGGCGTCAGTCGATCGCCGACTCCTACTCGATCCGTCGTAATGCACTGCAACACAAGATCTGCTGCACCACCACCTTGGCGGGCGGTCAAGCGATCTGTGAGGCGCTGAAATTCGGTCCCGAGAAGACCGTGCGCCGCTTGCAGGATCTCCATGCAGGAATCAAGGCATGACTAAATACCCAATGACCGTCCAGGGCGCGCGCGCCCTGGAGGAAGAACTGGCCCATCTGACCAAGGTCGTGCGCCCCAAGCTCAGCCAGGACATCGGTACGGCGCGCGAGCTCGGCGACCTCAAGGAAAACGCCGAATACCATGCCGCGCGCGAGCAGCAGGGTATGGTCGAGGCACGCATCCGCGATATCGAAGGCCGTCTGCAGAACGCCGTGATAATCGACGTCACCACCATCGAGCACACCGGCAAAGTGATCTTCGGCACCACCGTTGAAATCGTGAATGTCGAAACCGACGAAAGCGTCAGCTACCAGATCGTCGGCGAAGACGAGGCCGATATCAAACAGCGCAAATTGTCGGTCGGCTCGCCCATCGCACGGGCGTTGATCGGCAAGGAAGAGGGCGATGTGGTGATGGTTAAGACGCCCAGCGGGGCCGTCGAGTATGAGATCGTCGAGGTTCGCCATATCTAAATCCGGCGCGCGCGATGCTGGTGCAATCAGTTGGCTGCTGGCTCAGACGCTCTGGGTCGGCGGCCTCTGGTTGCTGCATTTTCTGATGCTGCCGGCAATCGCCCAAACAGGCCTGGCCTCGTTGCTGGTCGAAGAGATCGGCAGTCATTTGCGTGCGCTGCTGGTGGGCTTGACTGCGGTTTGCGCCGGCTTGCAGGTGCTGGTGTTGATCCGCGCCGAGCGCTTGGCCAGTTTGTGGCGCGATATGCGCGGGCAGCTGTTATTGGTGGTGGTGGCGATGGCCACCAGTTATTTCATGGCGCGGCTGTATTGGCCGGGCGCCGGACTCTGGTCGATGTTCAGCTACCTGGTGATGGCGTTCTGCGGTTTGTTGCTGGTGTTGCAGCCGGTACCCGTTCGTTCGGCTGTCAGGGGCTAGCTGGGCGAGCGCCCAGCTCGACCTTAGCTGTGATGGCGATGGACGTTCGATAGATTTTTGTTCGGCTTGGAGTTCTTGCGGTAAATCAACGCCATCTTGCCGATAACCTGCACCAGTTCGGCGGCACCGGCTTTGCACAGTTCGTTAATGACCGCGAGGCGGTCTTCGCGTTCGATGATGCGCAGTTGTACTTTGATCAGTTCATGGTCGCTCAGGGCGCGTTCCAGCTCGGCCAGCACACCTTCGGTCAAACCATTGTCTGCCACTATCAATACGGGTTTCAGGTGGTGGCCGATAGATTTGAATTGTTTCTTCTGCTCTTGAGTGAGCGGCATAATCAGGTTCCTGCAATCTGGTAAAAAAACAGCTCTGGTAAAAGCGGCGATCAGTTTACCCGAGCGGTCTCGGGGGCGCCCAGATATTCATGCTTTGTAAAGTTCGAGGTATTGCGTGGCCCGTTCCAAGACCAGTCAAGGTTGGCTGAAAGAACATTTCAACGACCCTTACGTGAAAATGGCGCAAAAGGATGGCTATCGTTCGCGTGCCAGCTACAAGTTGCTGGAGATCCAGGAAAAGGATCGCATCCTCAGGCCCGGCATGACCGTGGTCGACCTCGGCGCCGCGCCGGGAGGTTGGTCGCAGGTCACCAGCCGGGTGATCGGCGACAAGGGCACGCTTATCGCCTCGGACATTTTGGAAATGGACAGCATCCCCGATGTCGCCTTCATCCGGGGCGATTTCACCGATGATGCGGTGTTCGCGCAGATTCTCGAGGCGATCGGCGATAAGGCGGTAGACCTTGTGATTTCCGATATGGCCCCCAATATGAGTGGTGTGAGAGCCGCGGATCAGCCGCGGGCGATGTATCTGTGCGAGTTGGCGTTGGATCTTGCGTCCCGCGTGTTGTGCCCGGGTGGTGATTTCCTGATCAAGATTTTCCAGGGCGAAGGTTTCGATCAGTACCACAAACAGGTGCGGCAGATGTTCGACAAGGTGCAGATGCGCAAGCCCTTGTCCTCGCGTGACCGCTCGCGCGAACAATATATGCTCGCGCGCGGTTTTCGTGGGCTTGAGTGAAACAGGGCGCACGGGTAAATAAAGGGTTACAGACGGCGTCTGCCAGGTGCGGGCGTTGTGTAGTAAGTTAGATCGGTACATAACTGGTCGTCATGCGAAGCACGCTTCGAGACGAGGCCTGCTGCAGAGGGTAGCTAATTGAACGACATGGCAAAAAATCTGGTCCTGTGGCTGATCATCGCGGCCGTCCTGGTGACGGTGATGAACAATTTTTCCAGCCCGAGCGAGTCGAACAAACTCAATTACTCGGAGTTCATCCAGCAGGTTCAGAGCGGGGCGGTCAAGCGAGTGACCGTCGACGGCTACGTGATCAGCGGCGTGCGCGGGGACGGTTCGTCTTTCGAGACCGTGCGTCCGGCGATCCAGGACAACGGCCTGATCAAGGATCTGATCGACAACAACGTCGAGATCGTCGGTAAACAACCCGAGCAGCAAAGCATCTGGACCCAGTTGCTGGTGGCGAGCTTCCCGATTCTGGTGATCATCGCGGTGTTCATGTTCTTCATGCGCCAGATGCAGGGCGGCGCCGGCGGTAAAGGCGGGCCGATGAGTTTCGGCAAGAGCAAGGCACGTCTGCTGTCCGAAGATCAGGTCAAGACCACCTTCGCCGATGTCGCCGGTTGTGACGAAGCCAAGGAAGAGGTCAGCGAATTGGTCGAATTCCTCCGCGATCCGGGTAAATTCCAACGCCTCGGCGGGCGCATCCCGCGCGGCGTGTTGATGGTCGGCTCGCCGGGTACCGGTAAGACGCTGTTGGCCAAGGCGGTCGCCGGCGAGGCCAAGGTGCCGTTCTTCACCATCTCTGGTTCCGATTTCGTCGAAATGTTCGTCGGTGTCGGTGCATCCCGTGTGCGCGACATGTTCGAGCAGGCGAAGAAGCACGCGCCCTGCATCATCTTCATTGACGAGATCGACGCCGTCGGTCGCCATCGTGGCGCCGGCATGGGTGGCGGTCACGACGAGCGCGAGCAGACCCTCAACCAGTTGCTGGTGGAGATGGATGGCTTCGAAATGAACGATGGCATCATCGTCATCGCCGCCACCAACCGCCCCGACGTGCTCGATCCGGCGCTGCTGCGTCCAGGTCGTTTCGACCGCCAGGTGGTGGTGGGCTTGCCGGATATTCGCGGTCGCGAACAAATTCTCAAAGTGCATATGCGTAAGGTGCCGATGGGCGAGAACGTCCAGCCGGCGGTCATTGCGCGTGGTACCCCGGGCTTTTCCGGGGCCGATCTGGCCAACCTGGTCAACGAGGCCTCCTTGTTCGCTGCGCGTGCTGGCAAGCGTGTGGTGGAAATGAAGGAGTTCGAGCTGGCCAAGGACAAGATCATGATGGGCGCCGAGCGCAAGACCATGGTCATGTCGGAAAAGGAAAAGCTCAACACGGCGTTCCACGAAGCCGGCCACGCCATCGTCGGCCGCCTGGTGCCCGAGCACGACCCGGTTTACAAGGTATCCATCATTCCCCGTGGCCGCGCCCTGGGCGTGACCATGTTCCTGCCGGAAGAGGATCGTTACAGCCTGAGCAAGCGGGCGTTGACCAGTCAGATCTGCTCGTTGTTCGGCGGTCGTATCGCCGAGGAAATGACCCTGGGCTTCGATGGCGTGACCACCGGCGCGTCGAACGACATCATGCGCGCCACCCAGTTGGCGCGGAACATGGTGACCAAGTGGGGATTGTCGGAAAAGCTCGGCCCGCTGATGTATGCCGAAGAAGAGGGTGAGGTTTTCCTCGGGCGTAGCATGGGCAGCCAGCACACCAATGTGTCTGCCGATACGGCGAAGATGATCGACCTCGAGGTGCGCAGCATCATCGACAGTTGTTATGACACCGCCAAGCGCCTGCTGGAAGAAAATCGCGACAAGCTCGACGCCATGGCCGACGCCTTGATGAAGTACGAGACCATCGATGCCGAGCAGATCGAAGACATCATGAGTGGCCGTGTCGCTCGCGAACCGCGCGACTGGACCGGTGGCAGCGGTGATGCGGGCACGCCGGTGGTGAGCAGCGACGAGGCGGATCGTCCTGAGAAGCCAATTGGTGGTCCTGCTGCCGAGCATTAAGGGCGCAAATGTCTGACGTGTGTAATACGAGCCGGTTGCCATGTGGTAGCCGGTTTCTCGATTTAACCCATCCGCAGGTGATGGGTATCCTGAATATCACCCCCGATTCATTCTCCGATGGCGGTCGTTACGCGCAGCGCGATGCCGCCCTGCGTCATGCGGAAGCGATGTGGCGCGCGGGGGCCAGCCTGATCGACGTTGGCGGCGAATCCACTCGTCCCGGTGCGCGGGCGGTATCCGCGGTCGAGGAGCTGGAGCGGGTCGCGCCGGTGGTCGAGGCTATCGCCGGCGAACTCGATGTGATCATCTCGGTCGATACTTCGACGCCTGCGGTAATGCGTGAAGTGGCGCGCTTGGGCGCCGGGTTGATCAACGACGTGCGCTCGTTGCAGCGCGAAGGCGCATTGGCTGCGGCGGCCGATAGCGGTTTGCCGGTGTGCCTGATGCACATGCGCGGCGAACCGACAACCATGCAACAGGATCCCCGGTACGCCGATATTCTGAGCGAGGTCAGGGGGTTCCTGGTCGAGCGCATGGCCGCCTGTGCGACAGCCGGGATTGCCGCCGAGCGGTTGATCCTCGATCCGGGCTTCGGTTTCGCCAAGACCTTGGAGCACAATCTGCGCTTGTTCAAGCATTTGGAGTCCCTGCATGAGTTAGGGCGGCCGCTTTTGGTCGGCGTCTCGCGCAAAAGCATGATCGGCCGTGTGCTGGGTCATGAGGTCGGCGGGCGCTTGTATGGCAGCCTGGCATTGGCGGCCTTGGCCATAGGTAAGGGTGCACAGATTCTGCGCGTGCACGATGTCGCCGAAACGGTCGATGTGGTGCGCATGCTCGCAGCGGTAGCAGCGGCCGAGTGACGAGCCTCTGAATACGAAAAAATAATAGGGAAGCATGGTCATGGTCAGAAAATATTTTGGTACCGATGGTATCCGTGGGCGTGTCGGCGAGTTTCCGATTACGCCGGATTTCATGCTCAAGCTCGGCTGGGCCGCGGGCATGGCGTTTCGCAAACAGGGTAAGTGCCGCATCCTGATCGGTAAGGACACGCGGATTTCCGGTTATATGTTCGAGTCGGCGCTGGAGGCCGGTTTGTCCGCGGCCGGTGCCGATGTAATGTTATTGGGACCGATGCCGACCCCGGCCATCGCCTACCTGACGCGTACTTTTCATGCCGAAGCCGGCATCGTGATCAGTGCCTCGCATAATCCTCATCATGATAACGGCATCAAGTTTTTCTCCGGGCAGGGCACCAAGCTGCCGGACGAGATCGAGCAAATGATCGAGGAGCTGCTCGATACGCCGATGACCGTGGTCGAGTCGGCGCAGTTGGGCAAGGTTTCACGGATCAACGATGCGGCCGGGCGTTATATCGAATTCTGCAAAAGCAGCGTACCGACAAGCACCGATTTCGCCGGTCTGAAAGTTGTCCTCGATTGCGCCAATGGTGCCGCCTATAAAGTGGCGCCCAGCGTATTGCGCGAGCTGGGTGCCGAGGTTTCGGTGCTGTCCGCCCATCCCGATGGATTGAACATCAATGACGGCTGCGGTTCGACCCATGTCGAAGCCTTGCAGGCCGAGGTGCTGGCGCGGCAAGCCGATCTGGGCATCGCCCTCGATGGGGACGCCGATCGCGTGCTGATGGTCGATCACACCGGCGCTCTGGTGGATGGCGACGAACTGTTATTCATCATCGCCCGCGATCTGCAGGAGCGTGGCAAATTACAGGGTGGGGTGGTCGGCACGCTGATGAGCAACCTGGGGCTGGAGTTGGCGTTGGCGGATCTGGGGATTCCCTTCGTGCGCGCCAAGGTCGGCGACCGCTATGTGATTGCCGACCTGCTGGAGCGTAACTGGCAACTCGGCGGCGAGAATTCCGGGCACCTGGTGTGTTTCCATCACACCACCACCGGGGACGCGATCATCGCGGCTTTGCAAGTGTTGTTGGCGCTGCAACGGCGCGGTCAAAGCCTGGCCGAGACGCGCCAGGGGTTGCGCAAGTGTCCGCAAGTGCTGATCAACGTACGCTTCGCCGGTGGCCTCGATCCACTGGATAGTCCCTCCGTGCAGGATGCCAGTGCGCGCGTGACCGAAATGATGGCGGGCCGTGGTCGGGTGCTGCTGCGCAAGTCGGGAACCGAGCCGTTGGTGCGGGTAATGGTCGAGGGCGACGATGAGGTTCAGGTGCGCGGCTATGCCGACGAGTTGGCCAGGGTCGTGAGCGAAGCCTGCGAGGGGTGAGGTGCGAAGCAGCGGGGTGAGCCCATCCGCTGGTCCCGCAGTGAGGTTCAATCGCTGGTTGGCATTCTATGTTATTGATTGGCTTGCCAGTCTTGGCGCTCTTGGGTAACATCTGCGCCCTCTTTGACCGACGAGGTGAAGCATGCGTCACCCATTGGTAGCTGGTAACTGGAAGATGCATGGCACCCGTGCCGGCGTTGCAGAGCTGATCGAGGGTTTGTCTCGGCAAGCGTTACCTGTAGGGGTCGAAGTTGCAGTTTTTCCGTCTTGTTTGCATATCGCTCAGGTCGTAAAAGGTCTGGATGGTAGGCGTGTTGCGGTCGGTGCACAGAATTGCGCCGTCGAGTCGGCGCCCGGTGCGTTGACTGGCGAGGTGGCCGCAAGCCAGTTGCAGGATGCTGGTTGCTCCCTGGTGTTGGTGGGGCATTCCGAGCGTCGCTTGATTCTCGGTGACAGCGATGCGGATGTGACGCGTAAGTTTGCTGCGGCGCAGTCCTGCGGTTTGACGCCTGTGCTCTGTGTTGGGGAAACCCTGGAGCAGCGCGAGGCTGAGCAGACGCTGGAGGTTGTGGGGCGGCAGTTGGCCGAAGTGATCGATGCCTTGGGTATTGATGTCTTCGCCAAAGCGGTAGTCGCTTATGAGCCGGTTTGGGCAATTGGTACGGGGTTGACCGCTTCGCCCGAGCAGGCCCAGCAGGTACATGCGGCGATTCGCGCGCAATTGGCTGGGCAAGATGCTCAGGTCGCGGCGGGTGTGAAGATTCTTTATGGTGGCAGTGTGAAGGCCGCCAATGCTGCCGAGTTATTCGGTATGCCGGATATCGATGGGGGGCTTGTGGGTGGAGCCTCTCTGAATGCGGATGAGTTCGGTGCGATCTGTCGCGCCGCAGGAAACTGAAAAATGCTGGAAACAGTCGTAGTTGTTCTTCATCTGCTCGGTGCGATCGGCGTGGTTGTGCTGGTTCTGTTGCAGCAGGGTAAGGGTGCCGATGCTGGCGCGTCTTTCGGTTCGGGTGCTTCTGCTACCGTTTTTGGTAGTCAAGGTTCCTCTACCTTTTTGAGTCGCGTTACTGCTATACTCGCCACCGCTTTTTTCATAACCAGTATGGGCTTAGCATTCTTTGCTAAAGAGAAAGCTGATGGTTTGACCGAGGTAGGTCTACCAGACCCGGCGGTGATGGAAGTGCAGGAAAAACCGGTCGTCGAAGACGTCCCGGTGCTCGAAGAACAAAAGCCAGCTGTTGAAGCAGCTGACGTACCTCAAGTTCCAGAGCAGTAACAGGTTGTAAGCAACAAGCGATTTTGCCGAGGTGGTGGAATTGGTAGACACGCTACCTTGAGGTGGTAGTGGCCAT
>NZ_CAMPHN010000146.1 GCF_946885885.1 uncultured Pseudomonas sp. | reverse complement strand
GCAAGGCGATGCCGAAAGGGCTGTCCTGCGCGACTATGCGTTGAAAGGGGTAGTCAGTTAAAGCGCGTAAACCCGTCGCATAAGCCGGCGAAACCTCGAGCACCACCACGACATCCGCCTGCACCCCGGTCAGCCAAGTGGCGAGTGCCCGCGTGTCGCGGCTATGCAAATTGACATTGGCGCTGGCCACGGAAAACGCCGGGGCTTGCGGATCGCCCGTCGGTGCCGGTGCGGATGCCGTCAACCAGGGCAGGGGCAGCGCTAACAGCAGAACGGCCCAGCGCCTGTCGCACCAACTGGCCAGCCCGGCGAACAGCGCCAGGCCCGGTAAGAACAACCACTGCCAATGGCTGGCCAGGTCGATCAGCCAGGCCGGCGCGCCTGCCGAGTCGGCGAGCAGGTGCGAGAGCGGCGGCAATAACAGGCCAAGTAGGCACAGCAGCGCCATGACGTGAAGGCGCCGCGCCCTGGGGCTTGGCCCCTGCCGTCTAAGTACGCTCGGCGAGTCCAAGCTTGATCCCGAGCGAGATGAATAGGCCGCCAATCAACCGGTTCAACCAGTGCGAAACCGTCTCGCTGGCCTGAATGCGTCGGCTGGCGAATGCCGACGACACCGCCAGGAAATGACACCAGAGCATGCCGTTAAAATTGAAGATGCAGCCCAGCACGATAAATGCGAGGGCTTTGTTCGACGCCTCCGGCGCGATGAACTGGGGCACGAAGGCGAGGAAAAACACCGCGACTTTCGGGTTCAGCACATTGGTCAGAAAGCCCTGGGCGAAGACGCGGCGATAAGACAACGCGGGTGGCGGCGCGAGCGTGGTTGACGCGTCGGCTGCGGGCTTTTTCCGGGCGATCAGCATGCTGAAACCCACATACAGCAAATAGGCCGCGCCCAGATATTTGACCACGGCGAACGCCGTGCTCGAGGTGGCGAGCAGCGCCGACAAACCGATCGCCGCGGCGAAGACATGCACGAACGTGCCGGCACCGATACCCAGCGCTGCCGCCGAGCCCGCTCGCCAGCCATGAGCAGCGCTGCGCGCCATGATCAACAGCGAGTCGGGGCCGGGGGCCATGTTCAACAACAGGCCGGTAATCATGAACAGCAGCAGGTCTTGCGTTCCAAACATGGCAATCAGGCTCGGGTGGGGTTTGGGGCTGCCCAGCTTCTCACAGGCCGCGCAGTCGCTGTCGTGCGCTTTAATCGCGCACAACAAAAAACCCGCCGAGGCGGGTTTTTTCTCAGACCATTCCGACATCCTGTCGGTAGCCATCCGGGCCATGGTCGATCGTCCGTGATCCCTGTGCGCGTCCTGCGCAGCAGCTGATGGACACAGATTAGGCGTTGAACTAAGACGACAACAGGGCGTATTGCTGCGGATGCGTGTAAGACATTCGCTATACGGGCGGCGGAGCGTGAAGCGAATCACATAATTCCGGTTGGCGCTGCTGTTTGTAGACCTGGGTTTAGCACCTCTGGCCTGCTAAAAAAGCGCCAACTCGTGACCTCGGTCCCCGGAAAGTTCACAGGCGCGGTTATATGCCTCTGTCCAGGCTTCTACTCAGCTCCACGCCATCCACCACCATTTTCCACTGCCCGCCATCCTGGTAAGGCGGTTTGCTGACGACAAAGGTCGCGGCCATCGGGCCGATACCGACTTCGAAGTTATCGCCGACGAAGCCTTTGAGCGGGCCTTCGACCGAGGTGGTCGCGCCGCCTTTGAGGCGCTTGTAGCGCACCGAACCATCCTGGGTGATCAGCAGGTACATGGCTGGCGCTTGCCATTCGCCGACGTAAGCGGCTTTTTCCGCGGGCACCGGTTTGCCGCAAGCCGAGAGCGCTAGGGCGAGTAGCAGGGGGATAAGGGTTTGTTTGATGCTCATCGGGCTTCCTGGTTGGTGATCAGGGCTGGTTAGCGCTCGGTTGCCAGCCGCATGGGCTGAAACTGCAAGCCGTTTTTGTGTTGCACTTCGCCCACGGCGACAAAGCCGAGTCGGGAGTAGACGGCGATGGCGTTGATCGATGAATTGACGGTGAATTCGCCGGTGTTGCCGGCCTCCATGGCCGCTTCCCGCAACTGCGTCCAAAGCGCCGTGGCGATGCCCCGACGGTGAAACTGCCCATCGACGAACAGGTGATAGAGATGATTGTCGTCGCGTATCGCTGCCGCGCCGACCAGGGTTTCGCCGATAAAACCCAGCAAGTAGCGATAGTCGGGGTTGCGGATATAGCCCGCGATAGCTGCTGGGGAAATGCTCGCCATAAAGGCCTCGGCGGCAGGCGCGCCAGGGGCGGCGAGAATATGCGGGACGAGGCTGTCGATCAGTGCGGCGATGGCGGGCGAGTCCGTTTCGCGGGCGGGGCGGATTATCAGCGTGTGGTCAACGTGCATATGCGTCCCTGTTGTTTTGCGCGTCCTTGGCGCATCTGCGCACGTTCGAGTGGCAGGGCGACGTCTGTGCAGATTAGCGCAATCGGCGAATGCGGCAATATTCAGGAGTGTGGCGTGAGCGAATCAACGCAGCAACTCGCTCCATCCGGCATAGCGATGGCGAATCGGTCCTTTCGGCAGGCTTGCCGCGACTATCAATACGCCCGCGATCATGCTGCCGATCGTCGCGCCAAGGCCGCCGCCGGCCAGTATCCAGGGCGCGGCGAGCAGCCACAGGCCGATGGGGATATTCAACCAGCGCAACGGCCGCGCGACCTCGGCCATGGCCAGCACCGAGAGGGTGATCAGCAGCGCGCCTATCAAATGGTCGCTGTTGGCCATGGCACCGGCGGTGCCGTAGATCAGCCGGGTGCACATCAGCCAGACGCCGACTAGGCACAGCGCCGCCAGGTTCCACGGCAGGTTTACCCCGTACAGGCTCTTTATGCTCGTCTGGACCAGGCCGCCCTCGAACTCGCGGTGCCGGTCTTCGCGCGCGCCCTCCATCGCGTCGCCCATAAAGAAGCTGCGTCGGAAGGGTTTGCCGCGGCGCCGCGCATCCTTGAGGAATTGCCCCATGGCCACCAGTTCGTCGAGGGCGTAGGGCATCATCATCAGCATCGCCAAGGCCTGGAGCAGGCATAGGGTGCACCAGGTACCGATGAAAATCGGCTGGGCGATGATAAAGAAGATACTCACCACGCCGAGCGGCACCACCACCACGCCGAAGGCCGCGACCATCCAGGGCATGGTGCGCCAGCGCCGCGCATCGCCCATCACCGCCATCAGCAGTTCCAGCATATAGGCCATGACGCCGACCCCGGCATCGGACACCGGCCAGGCCTTGGACATCTCGGAGGTGATGATGGTCTCGGTGCCGTTGGGTTCGGCACCGAAGAACGGGTCCCTGGCATTGTCGATATGACCCAGTTGGTACGCCGCCAGGTAGCGCGCGAGGAGGATGCCGAGCAGCGCGAGCACGGCGATGGGCAGGCGCTGCAACCAGGTCGATGGGTTGTAATCCCAGCCGGGCGGTACCGAGGCTTTTTGCATCATGCCGGACATGCTCATACCGGGCATCATCGGCACTAGCACGGAAAAGCCGATGACCAGGGCGCCGACCAGCAGGCCGTTGCCATAGCCGGCCGGCGACGGCGTCCAGAACAATAGCTGGGCGAACATCAGCCACAGTCCCATGCCGGCGTTGGCCCATTGACTCCAGCTGATGCGCAGCAGCGAGAGCACGGAGAACGCCACGATCAGCGCACCGCTGAGCACATCGCTCCAGGTCATCCACAGTGCGCGGGTTTCCACGGCGGCCAGCGAACGTTCGCTGGCCAGGCGCGGCAGATCCAGGTCGCTTGGAGCGATTCCGAGGTAGCCGAAGATAAAGGGCGCACTGAGCACCCAGAAACCCAACGCGATATTGACGAAATGACACCAGCGCGTGGCGTCGCGCCGGCGCGCCATCATCTGCATATGCTGCTCCATGCCCATGTCGGCTGGTATCGCGTCTTTGCGCAGGTATTCGGCCTGGTTTTCCATCGAGCGCTCCCCCGGCGGCTTGGTGCAAGCAATACCGGGCCCGCGCGGTAATTGTTGAATACCGACCGAGGCGTTGCGGACTAAGTTCAGGCGATGATGCCGCCTGGCAGTGTCACTGCTGGGTACGCGTATGGCTCAGGCGCGCGGGCAGAACAGTTCCAATGTTTCGCCCGGGCGCAGCCAGGCCCGGCCGCCGCTATGCCGGATCAGGCAGTGGCTGACGTTGGCGACGTCCGCGGCAATGCGCAGCGTTTCGCCCTCCAGTCGCACCTGCAACCTGGCCCCGCGGTAGCGCAGTTGCCAGTCGACGTCACCGAGCGCCGCCGGCGCCTTGGGCTGCACGTGCAAACCGTCGCGCGCCAGCCAAAGACCGAGGTAGTGACGCTGCAGAACGTCCAGCGAGCCGGCCATCGCGCCCAGATGTACGCCTTCGAGGGTGCCGCCGCGGGGTGGTGCATCCAGGTCGACTTGCAGACTCTGCTGGAAATATCCCCAGGAGGCCGCTGGGTCGAACTGGGCCAGGGCCCCGGCACAGACCACCCGCGACAGGCTCGACTCATGACTGATGCGCGCCAGGTGATAGTCGAGGGTGCGCCGCAATGCCTGCTCGTCGAGGGGATAGCCGAGCCATTCCAGCAGGCTGTGCAGGTGTGCGGGCGGAAACAAGTGCAGCAGCATCAGCACGTCCGCCTGCTTGCTGATCTGGTAACGGTCGCAGCTGTCGCCTCTGGCCTCCAGCCACCAATCCAGGCGCGGCTGTTCGTCGTGCAGCCAGTCCGCCGGTGCCGGTTGCAGGCACTCGAAACCCTCGAATTGGCTGAGCACGCCATCCTCGAGAGTCGGCAGGTACAGGGTTCGGCTGATACGCTCCCAGTGCTGCATTTCTTCCTGCTCGATGCGCAGGCGGGCGCAGAGTGCCGCCGCCCTGGCGGGTGGCAGCACCTCGAACAATTCCAGTGCCTGGCGCAAGGTCCACGCGGCCATGAGGTTGGTGTAGGTATTGTTATCCAGCCCAGGATGTTCGGCGTGCGGATAGAGATTGTGGTACTCGTCCGGGCCTATCACCCCGCGGATCACATGGCGGCCGTGCACCTCGTCGTAGCTCGCGATGCTGGCCCAGAAGCGCGCGACCTCGACGATCAGCTCGCCGACCTGACCGGCCAGCAGTGCCTCGTCGCCGGTCGCCAGGTACAGCTGCCAGGCATCGAAGGCCACGGTCGCGCCGATATGCCGTTGCAGGTGCGTGTGGTCCGGCATCCAGCGGCCGGACAGCGGATTGCACTGAAATGGCGGCGTCTCCTCCTCGCCGTTGCGCGCGCTGCGCCAGGGGAACATCGCGCCGCGCAAACCGGCTCGCCGGGCGCGTTCGCGGGCCACATCGAGGCGCCGATAGCGATAGCCGAGCAGTTCGCGCGCCAGTGTCGGCAGGTGCGTGGCGAGCAGCCCAAAGGCGAAAATCTCATCCCAGAACACTTGACCGTAATAGCCTTCCTGCCAGCCCCGCGGCGGAAAACCGAGGTCCTGCCCGCGGCTGTTCGGTGCCAGGGTTTGCAGCAGGTGGAAGGCATGCAGGCGCAAGGGGCGTTCGAGGTCCGGGGCGGACAACCGCAACGGCAGGTATGCCCAGAGCCGGCGCCAGGTGCGGCGATGCTGCTCGACCAGGGTCGCGAACGGGGTGTCCGGCAGCAACTGCGCCACCTGGCGGCGGGCGGCCGCCGGGTCCGCCGGCAGTTCGCGCTCGTGCTGCACTAATACGCGTTTTTCCAGAATCAGCCGGCCGTCGTTATCCGGGTGGCAGTCGGTCTCCTGTAGCAAGCGCGCGCCGACCAGGCGACTCGTCCAAACCCCGTGTTGGCCTTCGACACAGGTGTCCACGGCCATCGCCATGTACCGCGCCGGATCGTTCAAGCTGGCGCTGAGCGTGGCGCGCCCTTGGTTATCCTGTTCGATCGCGACCTGGCGCAGGCGGCGCCCCTCGTAGGCCCGGTTGCGCAGCACCAGGCGATTTTCGACTTCGCCGTCGAGCACGCTGCGCACGCGTAGCGAGGCAACCTCGGGCGGCACTTCCAGCTCCCAGCGAAGGGCCGCCAGATGTGGGTTCGACATACTCAGGAAGCGCTCCTCGCACAGGCGCAGGCTATGTCCGCCAAGGACGAAGCGGATCTCGCGCAGCAGCCGTCCGCCTTCCAGATCCAGGCATTGCCGGTAGTCGAGTAGCGTGGTGGGGTGCGGGTAGAACCACTGCTGGCCGCCATCCACGGAAATGCTCAGGCCGAATGGGTCCGGCAGCCTGACCAGCGTGGCCATGCCGACCGTTTGGCCGTTGACCTGGCGTGGCGCCTCGTCGTACCAGCCGGCGCGGTACAGTCCGGCGTAGTGCGTGTCGCGCTCGGCTTGCGGGGCGGCTGCGGCCTCCGGTGCGCTGGCGCGCCAGCACAGGCGACCGTTGCCCAACGCCAGCAAGGCTTCGCGGCGGCGCTCGTCCGCGGGGTCGAAATGGGTGAAGCCGATCTGTCGGGCAGGGTTGTCAGCCATCCAGGCACCTGGCCCTGCGCAGCAGCCTGGCGGCGTTGGCGAGTACATGGGCGCGCGGCGGGTAGGCGGGTTGCGAGCCGTAGCCGGTCACCGCGATATTCGCCGCGGTCACTGCCCAGGCCGCCGCTTCCGGCGGTTCGCGGCCTTCGAGCAGGGCGATCGCCAGTATCCCGGTGAAAGCGTCGCCGGCGCCAGTGGTATCCACCGGTTCGACCGAGCCGCCGGGAATGTGCAGCGCGCCTTGGCCGCAATCGAGCACGCAACCGCCGTCGTCGAGCTTGAGGCAGACGATGGCGACCCCCGCTTCGCGCAAACGCCGCGCCGCATGGGCGGCCTGCTCCAGCGAGTCGATGCGGAAGCCGACCAGACTGCTGGCCTCGCTGAGGTTCGGGGTGATGGCGAGCAAGCCGTCGAGCAGATCGTGCTCCACACGCTCGGGGAACGACGGGTCGAGCACCACCGGCATGCCCCGTGCACTGGCCACCTCCAGCGCTTGCCGGGCGACCTCGGGGGGAATTTCGTAGTTCAGCACCAAACCGGCCGGCATCGACGCGCGAGCGATGACCTCGCACATGTCGGTGACGGCGACCTGATCCCAACAATCGTTGGCGTTGCTGGCCAGCACTATGTATTTCTTCGCATCCGGCGGCACCATGATCATCGCCACGCCGGTCGGCTGGCCGGGCGCGCGGCCGACCGCGGCGATGTCCACGCCAGCCTCGCGCAACGGCCCGAGCGCCTGTTCGGCCAGGTCGTCGTCGCCGACCCGGCCGAGCAGTTGGCTGCGATGACCGAAGTGCGCGGCCAGCCAAGCGGTATTGCTCGCCTTACCGCCGGAAAATCTGCGAAACCCGCTGGCCAACTGCATTTTCCGGCTGCCCGGCGGCTGTTCGGTGCGGACCTGGAAATCCGCGTTGATACTGCCCAGCGACAACAAGGTCGCACGTTGCATGGGGAGCTGCTCCTGGCTTGAGTTCTTTACCAGACCCGGCCCGCTGGCTGGTGTTCCCAGCGCTGAGCCGCGCGCCGCTGGGCGGCGGTCGTTCATCGGTATGGCGATTTCGCGCCTGAACTTCCTTGCCCCGCCCGCGACCTACCGAGAAATCGCCCTGCTCTTGAACCATGGAAAGAGGTGTTTATGACCATAGAACACAGCCAGCAAGAGCAACGCCGTCTGGAAGAGGTCATCGACAGGGTGATCCAACTCGGCAAGCGCGAGCGGCAAGTGTCCATCGGCGATATTCAGCGGCAAATCGGCCAGCGCAGTTTCGGGCCCTTTCTGTTCGTGCCCGCGATCATCGAGATCAGCCCGCTCGGCGGCATTCCCGGGGTGCCGACGCTGCTCGCGCTGATCGTGTCGTTATTCGCCATTCAGATGCTGTTCGGTCGGGAGCACTTCTGGATGCCGGGCTTCCTGGCGCGTCGCTCGGTCAATGGCGACAAGTTGGAAACGGGATTGAACAAAGTGCGGCCGGTGATGCGCTGGCTGGACAAGGCCATCCACCCGCGCTTGCAGTGGGCGACCAGCCCATCCTTCGTGCGCGCGCTGGCGCTGCTGTGCCTGATCCTGGCCACCTCGGTGCCGCCGCTGGAACTGTTGCCATTCGCCAGCACTGTGCCGTTCGCCGCCATCTGCCTGTTCGGTTTGGGCCTCACGGCCAAAGATGGCCTGACCATCATGTTGGGGCTTATCACGCTGGTTGCCGGAGGGTTGCTCGTTCTCGGGGTGCTATAGGACGGCCGCGAACAAATCGCTGTGAATCAAAAGTGGGGTGATCACGGGTCGGGAAAGTTTGAAAGCGAGAAGCGGATAGATAGGCGTTGGTCGCGAATGTTCTAGTGCGCCTCACCAGCCGGTTCGGCCATGAGGAGAGCGCAATGAAACTTAAGATCCAAGGGATTTCGACGGACGAATGCGAGCGCATTTGGCGCGGCGGCCCGGATGCCAACGGTCAGCCGGCCCTGCTGCGAATTGCCGAGGGCTTGGCCAACCCCTGTCGGCATTGTCTCGAACTGATCTCCGCCGGTAGCGAGAAACTGGTATTGGCGCATCGCCCCTTCGATGGCCTGCACCCCTATGCGGAAACGGGGCCGATCTTTCTCCATGCACAACCCTGCCAGCGCTACGAGGGCGACACTTTGCCGTACTGGTTCGACTATCTCGCCCCGGCAATCGTCAGGGGCTACGACGAGAATGACTGGATTCGCTACGACACCGGCAATGTGGTGGCGGGCCAGGATATTGCGCAAAGCTGCCGGAGCATCCTTGGCGACTCCAGCATCGCCTATGTGCATGTGCGTTCGAAATACAACTGCTTCCAGTGCCGGGTCGATCGCGCATAAGGGCGTCGCTGGGGGCTTGGTAAGACGCAGCGCTCAAGCGCCTGCGGAGGCGTCGGTCAGTTCCTGGAAAAGCAGCAGCATGGCGAGCGCCACGGGTGCCGGGAGTAGGTGCCTGGGGCCGAGGCTGGCAATCGCGGGGTCCGCCGCAGTCAGCAGCGACCTCAGTGCGTCGAACAGGCCCCGGGCTTTGCGCTTGGGCTGCGGCAACCTTATCAGCTTGGCCAGCAGCCGCTCGCCGTCGCTGATCGCCCAGTCGTCCGGGCCGACCCCAAATAGTCGATCGGCGATAGCGCTGCGCGGATCGAGCAGGCGATAGACCAACTGGTCCTCGCCATCCAGCAGACTGAACGCGACCTTGTGCAGCGGGTTGCTCAGCTTGCCGAGAATGTTCTGCTCGAACTGCATGGCGATGCGCTGCTGCGGGTCCGTGACTATCCAGCGTGATGGCATGAGCTTGCGGTTCGGACGCATGCGCCATGGCTGCTGGCGCTCATCGAGCAATAGCAACTCGCCCAGACTCGCCCGCCCCACCAGATCGCAGGTCGCCATCACCTGCTGCGTGGCCTCGTCGAGCAGCTCCAGGCTATGGCGATAGCCTTTGCTGGTACACGCTTTGCGGTAGTGGGTGCGGGCCCGGTAGATCGCCTGGTCGGCGGTGCTCATGGCGTCAGGTTTCCGAATGGGGGGCAATATTAAAGTCAGTCCGGCTGGACGCTGTCAGCAACTCCGCACGTATCCCCGATTTAATTATTGATTAAACGGGGCGGACAATAAATTTTATTTTATTCGGGTGCTTTACTTGGTTAATGTGATACCAAGGATACGTACGTCGCCATTTTCTAGAACATCAATGGCGAAGCTCATATCTGCATTCTGTCCGCTGTCCAATAAGTGAGGATTTTCCTCAAGTAACTTTTTCACAGTACGTTCAATTTCTTCTGCATAACGTATTACGTTGGCAATTTGCCATGCTATTTCTGTCTGATCATTTGAAGTAAGAACGAGTCCGGCGTTTCTCGGGGTGCCAGGAATTTTTACTGCTATTGTTACGGTTTGATTTTTGGCACGTAGTGCTTGGATGGATTTGATTATGCGTTGAAATGGGGCGATGGTATTTGACTTTATTGCATCGTAATAATTTCTCTTCTCTCTCCATACTTCGGCTGCGGCTTGTTTGCCGAGTTCAGTGGCGAAGCTCGCAGCGAATTTCCCGCCCAATACAACGGCTATAAAGCTAAGGGCATGCTTCCAGTTGGCTGCATCTACTAGCAGTTGAACAATTTCATTAGGGCCGTCGTATGCTATTACGCGCTCCTTTTCTGGAGGAGTGCCAGTTAAATCAATAATTGATGAGCTTAGTTCAGAAAGCTCTAGTGGGTAAGGCTCATAGACGATTCCGAGATTTATTGTAGACATGCTGTTTCTCCTTTCTTGTCTAGTTGTGGCTGGATGATCTTGGCAATTAATCAAGGCATACGTGTTCAGCAGGCAATCAACTTACACTGTTAGTCTAAAAAAACCATCATCAAACTAAAAACCGCCCACGAAAAAGCGGGCCGAAGCCCGCTCTGTCGTAGCTGTATTACTTGGCGGTCACTTCAACCAACCGGCAACGCGTTCCGGGTTTTTCGCGATCCAGTCCTTGGCGGCCTGGTCCGGTTTGGCGCCTTCGCTGATGGCGAGCATCACCGCGCCGACTTCTTCGCCGCGCCAGGAGAAGTTCTCCAGGAATGCGAAGGCTTCGGGGGCTTTGGTCGCCAGGCTTGGGTTGGCGACGGTGTCGACGTGCTCGTCGTCGCCGAACACTTTTTTCGGGTCTTCGAGGAAGCGCAGTTTCCACTTGGCGAACATCC
>NZ_CAMPHN010000145.1 GCF_946885885.1 uncultured Pseudomonas sp. | reverse complement strand
GACGCGATGTTGCAGGTAAAAATTAAACCAGGAAATTTTCCCGGAGCTGCCTAACTACTATTAGGCGACATGCTATGTCGCTTTTACATGCGACGGCATGTCGTATAACGTTCCTTGTCGTCCTGCAAGTCCTTGTCTAGCCTTGGCGTTGTCGCGGCCAACGCGACAATGCCAAGGGAGAAACGCGACATGGATGACGGCAAGCCCAAGCTGCTGGATCAGCTGCGCCAGCAGATTCGCCTTAGAAACTATTCCATTCGGACCGAGACTGTCTATGCCGAATGGGTAAAGCGTTATATCCGCTTTCACCACTATCGCCATCCGGCGGAGATGGCGGCGCCCGAGATCGAGGCTTTTCTTACCCATCTGGCCGTCAATCGCAATGTGGCGGGTTCGACGCAGAACCAGGCCCTGGCGGCGCTGCTGTTTCTATACAAGGAGATATTGAAGGTCGAGCTGCCTTGGCTGGAGGGGATCGTGCGGGCCAAGAAGCCCAGGCATTTGCCGGTGGTGCTGACCCGTGAGGAGGTGACCAGGCTTTTGGCCGGGTTATCGGGCGTGCACTGGCTGGTGGCCAATTTGCTCTATGGTTCGGGGCTGCGTGTGTTGGAAGCGCTGCGCTTGCGCGTCAAGGATGTGGACTTTGGCCGCGGCGAGATTCTGGTACGTGATGGCAAAGGCCAGAAGGATCGGGTAACCATGTTGCCACAGCGGGTGGTGGTGGCGCTGCAGGAGCACTTGGAGCAAGTCCAGCTACTGCATCGGGCGGATCTGGCCGAGGGGTTTGGCCGGGCCAATCTGCCTAATGCATTGGCGCGCAAGTATCCGCATGCTGGGATGGAGTGGGGTTGGCAGTTCGTTTTTCCTTCAGTCAATCGCTCCAAGGATCCGCGCTCCGAGGGAATTTTCCGCCATCACCTGCATGAAAAGACCATTCAGCGCGCGATACGTGAGGCGGTACGCGGCGCTGGCCTGGTCAAGCCGGCGACGCCGCATACGCTACGCCATTGCTTCGCCACCCACCTGCTGGAAAGCGGCCAGGATATCCGTACCGTGCAGGAGCTGCTGGGGCACGCCGATGTGAAGACCACCATGATCTACACCCATGTGCTCAATCGCGGAGGCCTGGCGGTGTTGAGTCCGCTGGACAGGGCCTGAGTGTCTTTCGCTGCCCGGATCTGGCTGCTGCTGCGCTTCGACTTGCCCGTCTCGTAAAGGACTGCGGGTTACATTCGCCGCGGGGCGCGTGACCCACATGGATGTGGGAAATGCCGCAAGCCGGTCAGCGGCCCCATGGATGGGGGAGCTGGGAAAATGCCGGGAGCCAGTATTTCCAGGAATGGACGAGAACGGGCGTGGCCCTCCTGCCGGGATCTGCACGGGCCACCAGCCCGGGAGCTGGCTCTCGATCTTCCCCGGATTGCATCCGGGCTACCCAGTGTCGCCTGCCCTTCAGCCATTCGAGCACTGAACCAGTGGCCCTTGTGGGATGGGCCGGGCGGCGCTCCGCTTCAGCCGCGACAGCCACCGTGGGAAGCTCGCCGCTGAAGCGCCTCCCACGCTTCGTAGCCTGGATTTGCATCGGTACATAGGACCTACTGCATGCGGCGGTGGGTTGCACCGCTGCCGCCGCTGGCCGAGGTCTTAGCCGCGGTAGTAGCGCTGCGGCACGAACGGGGTCTTGGCGACTTTCATCGCCACGCGCTTGCCGCGCACCATGGCCCATACCGGGGTGTCGAGGGCGATGTGGCTGCTTTGCACATAGCCCATGGCTACTGGGCCTGCGAGGGTCGGGCCGAAGCCGCCGCTGCATACGCTGCCGATCACATTGCCGTCGGCATCGACGATTTCCGCGCCTTCGCGTACTGGCACGCGTTCCTGCGGCAGCAGGCCGACGCGCTTGCTGGCGACGCCTTGTTGCTGCTGGGCGAAGATCCGCTCGGCGCCGGGAAAGCCGCCAGCACGGGCGCCATCGGCGCGACGCGCCTTGGAGATGGCCCACAGCAGACTGGCTTCGATCGGCGTGGTGGCGGTGCTCATATCGTGGCCATACAGGCACAGGCCGGCTTCCAGACGCAGCGAGTCGCGGGCGCCGAGGCCGATGGCTTCGACTTCCGGCTCGGCCAGCAGGCTGCGCGCCAGGGCTTCGGCATGGGCAGCCGGCACCGAGATTTCGAAGCCGTCTTCGCCGGTGTAGCCGGAGCGGCTGACGTAGCAGTCGGCGCCGAGCAGGCGCACGGGGGCGAACTGCATAAAGGTCATCTTGTTCACTTCCGGCGCCAGGCGGGCAAGTACGTCGACCGCTTTCGGCCCTTGCAGGGCGAGCAGGGCGCGGTCGAAGCAGGATTCGATCTTGCACTGGCTGGCGATCTGTTCTTGCAGGTGCATCAGGTCCTGGTTCTTGCAGGCGGCGTTGACCACCAGGAACAGGGTGTCGTCGCCGAGGTTGGCGACCATCAGGTCGTCGAGGATGCCGCCGTTCTCATCGGTGAACATGGCGTAGCGCTGCATGCCCACCGGCAGGTCGACGATATCCACCGGCACCAGGCTTTCCAGCGCTTTAGCAGCGTTCGGGCCGCGCAGGACGATCTGGCCCATGTGCGAGACGTCGAACAGGCCGGCCGCTTCGCGGGTGTGCAGGTGTTCTTTCATCACGCCGAGCGGGTATTGCACCGGCATGTCGTAGCCGGCGAAGGGCACCATGCGCGCGCCGAGTTCCAGGTGCAGGGCGTGTAACGGGGTTTTCGCCAGGGTTTCAGTGGTCATGCATCTCTCCTTCGGAAGCTGCGAGCTGCAAGCGACAAGCCGCAAGCAGAGGCAGCGAAACAGTGGTTTAACTTGGAGCTTGTGGCTTGAAGCTTGCCGCCGCCCTTAACATTCGATGATATTGACCGCCAGGCCGCCGCGGGCGGTTTCCTTGTACTTGTTGTTCATGTCGGCGCCGGTCTGGCGCATGGTGCGAATTACTTTATCCAGCGAGACGAAGTGCTGACCGTCGCCGCGCAGGGCCATGCGCGCGGCGTTGATCGCCTTCACCGAGCCCATGGCGTTGCGTTCGATGCAGGGCACCTGGACCAGGCCGCCGACCGGGTCGCAGGTCAGGCCGAGGTTATGTTCCATGCCGATTTCCGCGGCGTTCTCGACCTGCTGGACGCTGCCACCGAGCACTTCGCACAGGGCGCCTGCGGCCATCGAGCAGGCCACGCCGACCTCGCCCTGGCAGCCGACTTCGGCGCCGGAGATCGAGGCGTTTTCCTTATAGAGGATGCCGATGGCGGCGGCGGTGAGCAGGAAGCGCACCACGCCGTCTTCAGTGGCGCCGGGGATAAAGCGCCAATAGTAGTGCAGCACCGCCGGCACTATGCCGGCCGCGCCATTGGTCGGTGCGGTGACCACGCGGCCGCCGCTGGCGTTTTCCTCGTTCACCGCCAGGGCGTAGAGGTTGACCCAGTCGAGCACGCTGAGCGCGTCGCGCAGCGAGGCTTCGGGGTGTTGGCACAGTTGCCGATGCAGCGCGGCGGCGCGGCGTTTGACCTTGAGGCCGCCGGGCATGATGCCCTCGTTGCGGCAGCCGGCCTCGACGCAATCCTGCATCACCTGCCAGATAGCCAGCAGGCGCGCGCGGGTTTCGTCTTCCGGGCGCCAGGCGGCTTCGTTGGCCAGCATCACCTGGCTGATCGACAGGTTGTGCTCGGTGCAATGGGCCAGCAACTGCTTGGCGGTGGTAAAGGGGTATTGCAGCGCTGTGGTGTCCTCGACGATGCGGTCGGCGCCGGCGGCCTGTTCGTCGACGACGAAACCGCCGCCCACCGAGTAGTACTCGCGCGAACGCAGCTGCAAGCCGGCACCGTCGAAGGCGCGGAAGATCATGCCGTTGGGATGGTAGGCCAGGGGCTTGCGGATCATCGCCAGGTGCTGTTTCTCGACAAAGCGGATGTTTTTTTCGCCAAGCAGTTTGAGTTCGCCGGATTCGCGGATCGCCGCCATACGCGCGTCCACCGTGCTGGTGTCGACGGTATCCGGTTGTTCGCCCTCCAGGCCGAGCAGCACCGCCTTGTCGCTGCCGTGGCCTTTGCCGGTGGCGCCGAGCGAGCCGTACAGCTCGACCTTGACCGACTCGGTGCCCGCCAGCAGATCGTCGCGGCGCAGGCCCTCGACGAAACGTACCGCGGCGCGCATCGGCCCGACGGTGTGCGAGCTGGACGGGCCGATGCCGATCTTGAAAAGGTCAAAAACGCTAAGTGACATCTTGTTCTCCGAATTTCTGATCTGGGCCAACCTTGTGGGTCGGCATTTGATGCAGCGCGGCCTATAACCGCGCCTGCATTTCAGCAAAGGAGCCTGTCTGTCTAATCAGCGTAGACCGGGAAGGTCGCGCACAGGTCGCTGACCTGACCGCGAACCCGCTCGATCACCTCGGGGTTTTCCAGCTCATCGAGAATGTCGCAGATCCAGCCGGCGAGCGTGCGGCATTCGCCCTGCTTGAAACCGCGGGTAGTCACCGCTGGGGTACCGATGCGGATGCCGGAGGTGACGAAGGGCGACTGCGGGTCGTTCGGCACGGCGTTCTTGTTCACCGTGATATGCGCCGCGCCCAAGGCCGCATCGGCGGCTTTGCCGGTCAGGCCCTGCTTGATCAGGCTGACCAGCATCAGGTGGTTATCGGTGCCACCGGAGACCACGTCATAACCGCGCGAAACGAACACCTCGGCCATGGTCCGGGCGTTGTCGATCACCTGTTGCTGGTAGACCTTGAAACCAGGCTCCAGCGCTTCCTTGAAGCACACTGCCTTGGCCGCGATCACGTGCATCAACGGGCCGCCCTGGGCGCCGGGGAATACCGCGGAGTTGAGTTTCTTCTCGATCTCCTCGTTCTTGCGCGCGAGGATCAGGCCGCCACGCGGGCCGCGCAGGGTCTTGTGCGTGGTGGTGGTGACCACGTCGGCGAAAGGGATCGGGTTTGGATAAAGACCGGCGGCGACCAGGCCGGCGACATGGGCCATATCGACGAACAGGTAAGCACCGACCTTATCGGCGATGGCGCGGAAGCGGGCGAAATCCAGGGTGCGCGAATAGGCGGAGAAGCCGGCGACTATCATCTTCGGCTTGTGCTCGACGGCCAGGCGTTCGACCTCGGCGTAATCGATCAGGCCGTTCTCGTCGATGCCGTATTGCACCGCGTTATACAGCTTGCCGGACGACGACACCTTGGCGCCGTGGGTGAGGTGACCGCCGTGGGCCAGGCTCATACCGAGGATGGTATCGCCAGCGTTGATCAGGGCCAGATACACCGCACTGTTGGCCGAGGAGCCGGAGTGCGGCTGAACGTTGGCGTAGTCGGCGCCGAACAGCTGCTTGGCGCGCTCGATGGCCAACTGCTCGACCACATCGACATGCTCGCAGCCGCCGTAGTAGCGCTTGCCCGGATAGCCTTCGGCGTACTTGTTGGTCAGGCCGCTGCCCTGGGCCTGCATCACCCGCTGGCTGCAATAGTTCTCCGAGGCGATCAGCTCGATATGGTCTTCCTGGCGTGCCTCTTCGGCATCGATCGCGGCGAGCAGGGCGTCGTCGTAGCCTTGCAGTTGGTCGTGTTTGCTGAACATGGTGAGGCCCTCTGATTTTTATATGAGGTGCAGCCAACCCGCCCCGGATAGGGGTGAGTCGAAAATTCTGGGTTGAAGCGATGCCGTAGCCCGGATGAAATCCGGGGGGATTTTCGAAAGCTCCCCGGATTTCATCCGGGCTACGGTTACCGCTGACCCTCGGGAGTCAGCGGCATAGGCACCTTAGGCGTCCTGATACGCCTCGATCGACGGGCAGGCGCAGACCAGGTTGCGGTCGCCGAACACGTTGTCCACGCGGCCGACCGGTGGCCAGTACTTGGCTTCGATCAGCGTGGCGGTCGGGTACACGGCCTGTTCGCGGCTGTAACCGTGGGTCCACTCGCCGACCAGTTCCAGGGCGGTGTGCGGGGCGTTCTTCAGCGGGTTGTCGTTGGCGTCCAGACGGCCGGCTTCCACCGCGCGAATTTCTTCACGGATGGCGATCATGGCGTCGCAGAAGCGGTCCAGTTCTTCCTTGGATTCGCTCTCGGTCGGCTCGATCATCAGGGTGCCGGCGACCGGGAAGGACATGGTCGGGGCGTGGAAGCCGAAGTCGATCAGGCGCTTGGCCACGTCGTCGACGCTGATGCCGCTGCTGTCCTTGATCGGGCGGATATCCAGGATGCACTCGTGGGCGACCAGGCCGCCTTCACCGCTGTACAGCACCGGGTAGTGCTCTTCCAGGCGACGGGCGATGTAGTTGGCGTTGAGGATCGCCATCTGCGAGGCGCGCTTGAGGCCTTCGCCACCCATCATGCTGATATACATCCAGGTGATCGGCAGGATGCTGGCGCTGCCGAACGGCGCGGCGCTGACCGCACCTTCCTTGCGCGCCATATGGCCGTGGCCGGGCAGGAACGGAATCAGGTGCGACTTGACGCCGATCGGGCCGACGCCAGGGCCGCCACCGCCGTGGGGGATGCAGAAGGTCTTGTGCAGGTTCAGGTGCGAGACGTCGCCGCCGAACTGGCCCGGGGCGCAGAGGCCGACCATGGCGTTCATGTTGGCGCCGTCGATATACACCTGGCCGCCGTTGTCATGCACGATCTGGCAGATCTCGCGGATGCCTTCCTCGAACACGCCATGGGTCGACGGGTAGGTGATCATCAGCGCGGCCAGGCGCTCCTTGTGCTCTTCGGCCTTGGCCTTGAGGTCGGCGATATCCACGTTGCCGCGGCTGTCGCAGGCGGTCACCACCACGCGCATACCAGCCATGCTGGCGGTCGCCGGGTTGGTGCCGTGGGCCGATTGCGGGATCAGGCAGATGTCGCGCTGATCGTCGCCGCGGCTCTGGTGGTAAGCGCGGATCGCCAGCAGGCCGGCGTACTCGCCCTGGGAGCCGGCGTTCGGCTGCAGGGAAATACCGTCATAGCCGGTGGCCGCGCAGAGCATGGCTTCCAGTTCGTCGGTCAGTTGTTGGTAGCCCTGGCTCTGCTCGGCCGGGGCGAAGGGGTGCAGGTTGCCGAATTCGGCCCAGGTCACCGGGATCATTTCGCTGGCGGCGTTGAGCTTCATGGTGCAGGAGCCCAGCGGGATCATGCTGCGATCCAGGGCCAGGTCCTTGTCGGCGAGCTTGCGCAGGTAGCGCATCAACTCGGTTTCGCTGTGATAGCGATTGAACACTTGGTGCTGCAGGATCGCCGATTGGCGCAGCAAGCCTTGCGGCAGGCGCGAGGCGACGCTGGCGGCCAGCTCATTGAAGTCCGGCAGGCTGTTGCCCGGCTCGGCGAAGACTTCCCACAGGCGCTCGACGGCGGCCTGATCGGTGGTTTCATCGAAGGACAGGCCAAGGCGCTCGCCGTCGATCTCGCGCAGGTTGATGCCCATCGCGCGCGCCTGCTGGTGCAGTTGCGCGGTGCGTGCGCCGCTGGCGACGCTGAGGGTGTCGAAGAACTGCGCCTGCTCGACCACATAGCCCAGCTTGCTCAAGCCCTGGGCGAAAATCGCGGTCAGCTGATGGGTGCGTTGGGCGATCTGGGTCAGGCCTTTCGGGCCGTGGTACACGGCGTACATGCTGGCGATATTGGCCAGCAGCACCTGGGCGGTGCAGATGTTACTGGTGGCCTTCTCGCGGCGGATGTGCTGTTCGCGGGTCTGCATGGCCAGGCGCAGGGCCGGCTTGCCGAAGCGGTCGACCGACATGCCGACCAGGCGGCCCGGCATGTCGCGCTTGAATGCGTCGCGGGTGGCGAAGTAGGCGGCGTGCGGGCCGCCGAAACCCAGGGGCACGCCGAAACGCTGGGCGCTGCCCAGGGCCACATCGGCACCGAACTCGCCGGGCGGGGTCAGCAGGGTCAGCGCCAGCAGGTCGGCGGCTACCGCGACCAGGGCGTTGGCAGCGTGGAAGCGCTCGACCAGCTCGCGGTAATCGAAGATGTCGCCATTGCTCGCCGGGTATTGCAGCAGCGCGCCGAAGTAGGCACTGGCATCGGTGATGGCGCTTTCGTCGCCGATCACCACTTCAATGCCCAGGGGTTCGGCACGGGTGCGTAGCACGTCGAGGGTTTGCGGGTGGCAATGCTGCGAGGCGAAGAAGGCGTTGCTGGCCTTGTTCTTCGACAGGCGCTTGCAGAAGGTCATGGCTTCGGCGGCGGCGGTGGCTTCGTCAAGCAAGGAGGCGTTGGCGATCGACAGACCGGTGAGGTCGATGATCAGGGTCTGGAAGTTCAGCAGCGCTTCCAGACGGCCCTGGGAAATTTCCGGCTGGTAGGGGGTGTAAGCGGTGTACCAGGCCGGGTTTTCCAGGAGGTTGCGCAGGATCGCGCTCGGCGTGTGGGTGCCGTAGTAACCCTGGCCGATATAGGTTTTGAATTGCTGATTGTTGCCGGCGATGGCTTTGATCTTGGCCAGGGCGTCGGCTTCGGATAGGCCCGGGGTCTGGCCGAGGATGCTGGTGCCCTTGATGCTTTCCGGGATCACGCTGGCGGTCAGCGCGTCGAGGGACTCATAGCCGAGGGTGGCGAGCATCTCGGCGGTGTCGGCCTCGCGCGGGCCGATATGCCGGGCGATGAATTCGTTCTGGGTGGTCAGGTCGGTCATGTCGATCCCTCAGGCGTCGGCGTTGGCGTTCAGCAGGCGCTCGTAGGCGGCTTGGTCGAGCAAGTCGGCGACGGCGCTGGCATTGACCGGACGGAAGCGGAAGAACCAGCCTTCGCCGAGCGGATCCTGGTTGACCAGCTCCGGGCTGGCTTCCAGTGCGCTGTTCACTTCGAGCACTTCGCCGTCGAGCGGCATGGCGATATTGCTGGCGGCTTTTACCGATTCCAGTACCGCGACTTCGGCACCGGTGGCGTAGCTCTGCAGCTCTGGCAGTTGCACGAAAACCACGTCACCCAAGGCTTCCTGAGCGTAGGCGGTGATGCCCACAGTGACTAGACCATCTGCGTCCTGACGCAGCCATTCGTGATCGACGGTAAAACGCAATTCGCTCATGTGTACTCCTCAAGGGTGCTGGACTCGCCCTTTTTCATGCGGGCGATGATCGGAATGCTCGTGCCGGAGCAGAGCGCTGGTGGAGAATCCATAGCAAAGGTAGTGCCATTGTTATTTTTATCAATTAAATCAATAACTTGTGTGTTTTTTAGAGAGCTGGCCGCTGGGCGTTTGTATTGAAATCGATACGCGTGGCGCAAATAGGCTCATTGGCGTCGCTACGGGCCACGCAGAATCGTGTTTCGGGTGATCCGTATTTAAATCATTACGATGTATTGATTTGAATACGGCCGTGATGGCATAGCCCTGCCGGGTAGGTCGGGTTAGCGGCGATTATCGTGGTTGAGGCGGCGACATCGCTATTTGTCGCCGCGTAACCCGACAAGGTCGTTTTGCGGTGTCAATGGCGATTGCAGGGGCGCCGCTAACCTGCGCTGACCGCCCCTCCCACAGAGGCAATCCGGGAGCTGCGTCGGCTCAGGGCGATGTGCAGCTTTCAACGCATCAAGCCTTCCATAAAGTCCGCCAGGCGGCTGGCCATGCCGCGGCGCCAGAGTGCGCTGCGTGGGTCGGCGAGTACCCGGTCTTCATGGGCGAAGCTGCGGACGATGGCGTTGTAGCCGAGCCAGCGACAGGGTTCCGGTTCCCAGGCTTTGAGTGCCTTCAATGGCCGCTCGCGGAGTACCCAGGGTTGTTCGATCAGCAGGCTGTCGTGGCCGAGCATCAGGTCCGCCAGGGTGCGCCCGGCCAGATTGCTGGCGCCGACGCCTTCGCCGCCGTAACCGCCGGCCAGGGCGATGCGGTTTTCACTGTCGAGCAGCATATGCGGCTGGAAGCGCCGCGACATGCCCAGGTTGCCGCCCCAGCCGTGGCTGATGGCGACATTACGCAACTGCGGGAATAGCTCGCCGAACAGATAACGGCGCAGCTCGACTTCCGCCGTGCTGAGGCTGAAGTCCTCGCGCAGGCGGCCGCCGAAGCGATAGCCGCCGCGCGCGCCGAAGACCAGACGGTCGTCGGCGCTGCGCTGGCCGTAGGTGACCTGACGGCTGAACTCGCTGAAAGCCTGGCCACGGTTTAGGCCGATCTCGTCCCACTGGCTCGCGGACAGTGGCTCGGTGGCGATCAGCAGGCTCTGCACCGGCAGTTGATAGCGCCCGAGCGGCGGCAGGCTGGCGGCGTAACCTTCCACCGCCGGCACCACCCAGTCGGCGTGCAATTCGCCTTGGTCTGTGCGCACCCGTCCGGTTTGCCAATGGCTCACCCGGCTCTGCTCGAACAACTGCACGCCCAGGCGCTGCACCGCCCGGGCCAGGCCGCGCACCAGCTTGGCCGGCTGGATGGTCGCGCAGTGCGGGCTGTGGATGGCGCCAAGCGGGCCCTTGACGCGTAACTGCTGGTTCAGCTCCTCGGGCGGCAGCCAACGGTAATCGGCTTCGCTCAGACCCTCTTCATGCAGCTGGGCGAGCCAGGCGCGCAGGCGCTGTTCCTGTTCCGGGTAGCGCGCCGCGCAATAGAGCACGCCGGCTTTGCGGTAATCGCACTCGATGCCCTCGCGCTGTAGCACATCCGCCACTTCATCGGGGATGCCGTGCAGCAACTCGAACCCGGCGCGCCGACGCTCCGCGCTCAATCCGCCAAGCGCGCGATCCTCGCCGAGCAGGTTGCCCATCAGCCAGCCGCCATTGC
>NZ_CAMPHN010000144.1 GCF_946885885.1 uncultured Pseudomonas sp. | reverse complement strand
CCGATTCTGTTGAAAAAGTAGCTTCAGCGGCATCCTGCCGGTCAGGTGTCCCTGCTGTCGAAGTGGCTGAAAGCCACTTCAAGTTGCCTTTCGGTGTTTCACTGAGCGTCCTTGCTCAGGTTTGAGAGTTAATTCGAGGGTTTCTGCTCGTAGCAGGCGTACCTATCCCGTGAGCGGTGGCCCTTGAGGCAAAATCTTGGCCATGCGTCGCAGGTTTTGCACGGTCGCAGCCAAGGTGAATTCGTCAGTCGCACCCGTCAGGCCGCGCAGCCGTAAGCGGTCAAGTTTCATGATCCGCTTGAGGTGGGCGAAAAGCATCTCCACCTTCTTCCGTTCGCAACGAGAGATGAGGTATTCCGGTGTCTTGGCGATGCGTCGGGCCACGTCGCGGGCAGCCTCATGGATGCTGCGGACGATCTTCCGATTCGGCGTGCTGGGGCAGCACTTCGCTTTCAACGAACAGGTAGCGCAGTCGGTTTGGCTGGAGCGGTAGATGATGGTGTTGGCCTTGGTCACCCGCGATCTTTTCTGGGTGAAGGCGCGCCACTCACTGCGTAGCGGTTTCCCGGCTGGGCAGCGATATTCATTGGCTTCCTGATTCCAGTGGAAACTGTTACTGGAGAGGCTGTCGTCCTTGCGCTCGGTCTTGTCCCACACAGGCACATGCGGCTCGATGTCCTTTTCTTCGACCATCCAGGCCAGCATCGGGGCGGTGCCATAGGCGGTGTCGCCAATGAGGCGTTCCGGTGTGAGGTCGAACTGCGCTTCGACACGTTCGACCATCGTCCTGGTCGAATCGACCTCGGCGGTACGGTGCGCCGGGGTCGCTTCCACATCCATGATCACACCGTGCTCAGTGTCGATCAGGTAATTCGTGGAGTATGCAAAGAAGGCCGGGCCGCCTGGCGCTGCTGTCCAACGGGACTGAGGATCGGTGAGCGAAATTTTCTTCGGAAGAGCCTCAGCCAGCGCCTCTTCATCAAGGGCTTCGAGGTACTCGCGCACTGCGCGGCTGCTGAGCTTTGGATCGTTCCAATCGACCTCATCTCCCGCCAACCCACGTTGCCGGCTGGCATCCGCCTTGATGATGCTGGCGTCGACAGCGAAACCTTCGCCCTTGACCAGGCCGGCCGCCATGCAGCGCCGCAGCACCTCATTGAACAACCAGCGGAACAGATCGCTGTCACGAAAACGGCCGTGGCGATTCTTCGAGAAGGTCGAGTGATTGGGTACTTCGTCTTCCAGACCCAGCCGGCAGAACCAGCGATAGGCCAGGTTCAGGTGCACCTCTTCGCACAATCGCCGCTCGGAACGAATGCCATAGCAGTAGCCGACGACCAGCATGCGCACCATCAATTCCGGGTCAATCGAGGGACGCCCGATGGGGCTATAGAAATCCGCCAGGTAGGCGCGCAGATCACTGAGATCCAGGCATTGGTCGATGCTGCGCAGGAGGTGTTGGGCCGGGACGTGATCTTCCAGATTGAACGAGTAGAACAGGCGCTGCTGCCCTCCCGGTAGCTGTCCCATCATACTGTTCGCCCCCACGCTCGCTGATAGAGCAATTTTGCCAACGGCATGGGGAGGCCGCTACTTTTTCAACAGAATCGGCCAGGAGCGGACGATCTACCCTATAAATAAATCTGGGCCGAATGGCACTTACTTAGCGCTAAGTAAGTGCCATTCAAATCTGTCCCTTTTCTCCCGCAAGGGCAGGTTGATAAAAGGCGTGAGGTTTGCTGCACCACGCTCTAGTTATTTCATTCACGTTTTCGCATGCGGCTAATAAATACCGTTTCACTAGTGGTAAAGGTGTTCTTCGCTTTCAGCCAGTCTGTGACCGGATTTCCTTCTCTACCTTCATTGCCGGTTATTCTTTGTGCGACATAGACGCCGAACGGAATCCACGCAGCGAGAATCCCAAGACTACCTGTGGCTCCTGCTAGTGCAGCGGGGATTAATGCCCCGGCCAAGCCCAGAATATCCCGCTTCTTTGCTCCATTTTGGATGTATTCAAATTGCTTAACCCTCTCGTTGATATCAGAGATGTATTGATTGGTTGCATTAACCTCAAAATTACAGGCTCTTAATATTTTGTTAAGTCTTGATATTTCTTCAGCTTGAAATGCATCGAGTACCTCGTGAATTGGCGCCGTGTTATCCAGAACTAGTAGGCCGCTTATGATAGTGTCGAGTTTCGTGATAGGGTCTATGAAGTTTTTATTTGGAACTCCAGTTATAAAGCTGGCGGCAGCACTTGCCATCGCTTCGATATTCGCGCCCCCGGCATCTGTAGGGCAGAAATTAGCATTCAACGCTGCTGACCACTCAACAGAGAGCGTGCTGTACATCAGCAATGGATTAAGATCCTGGCCAGTTGAGACAGATACCATTTCTGCAAGCAGCCTTGCTGAGCCGTGTTGCAGGCCTGCAACCGCTCCCAACGTTGAATAGTCTGCTTCTAGGGAGGACCAACTAGCACCAAAATGGTCGCGGGCAATCCTTAAGAATTTGCGGTCAAGATTTTCAGCGTCACCAATCATTAGGTCCAATAATTTTCTTCTGGACTCATTGTCAATTGGTGGATACATCAAGGGATTTCTTCTCCTCGAGTCTTGAATGGTTGCTACCGCAAGCTTTCTATGCATTACAGTATTGCTGGAACATAGCTCTAAGTGCTCCGCCAGTCCTTTGGGGTCATATTTGTGTAGATCATGCGGAAGTACCAAGGTTACTCGTCGTCTTTCAATTAAGGTTCTCAAATCGCTGCTAGTGATTTTGAGATGCTTTAATAATGGCTCAAAGTCTCCTAATGGTGGAGCAATGTATATATCGCTATAGGTTGTTAGGTAGTTCCGAATATTGCCTGGCGTGCCTAACGAGCAGTCTATAAAGCACGCAGTGCCAGAATCTCTACGGACATCAGCTGCAGTAGGGACATCGGTAAAAAGTGAGATGCGGGTATCAAACCACCTCTGCTCACTTTCATCATGGACATCTAGCACTGCTGCTGGCCAGGCTGTTCGTCCGCGATATGAGGCGAATTGAGCAGCGTTGACCAAGGGGGTGGTGTCGGCAGTCTTAAATTCGGTGTCGATGTTAAGTCCGAGGTTGGCAACGGCTATGTTTGCTTCCGTAATTTGGTCAGGGTCTAAAGGTTTGGTTGATGTGAAGATTAATTTGTCAGGAAAATCTTGAATGCTGAATTTCGGGAAGTTTTTCGGCAGTTGTCGCTTAATTTCCAGAGAGAATTGAACAGCGTTCAGTGGGGCACCATGTAACTGCGACAGCTGCTCTACTGTGCGGGCGGGTAGTCGAGTTGCACCCGGCGGCGGCGTCGCTATCAGATCTACTTGATAGGCAATTACTCTACAGTGCTCATCAAACCATTCTTTTAGAGGCGTTCCGTCTGAAGTGATAGCAGTCGCGATATCGCTACAAACTATATAGTACCTGCCATCTTTCTCCCATAGTCCCTGCAAGTTAAAGTCAGGCTGGGTGAGTAAAAGTCTTTCATACGACACTTGGGCATACCCTTTTGCAAATCCGTATTTCGTCACATGATTCTCCCTTCCTAAAATTGGCAATTATTTTTATTTGGCGATGATAGATATTGCCAAGCGCGTTAGAGTTATAGATCGCCTGCTGAATAGCAATTAGATCATCTACTCCTAGACATCCAGATCTTCTAGTGCGGTTATTGTCATAACGCTTTCATCAGCTAAGTGAGTTACGCACAGTTCGATAAGCTTGCCGAATAGGGCTAAGCAACTCTGGAGATCAAAAACAAATTTCTCAAAATTCCCCGAAGAAATCACCGCATTGTCTGCATGAGCTAGTGTGTGTCGAAGATCTTTCCAGCTTTTAACGTGTGCTTTATCGACCTCTCCGGACGTGCCCATGTCAGTGAGAATGGCTGAGACTGTCTTGGTTTTCAGGCTTCCTAAAAAATTTAGAATCGCATTTACTCCTGTCTCGGGAATGCTGGACTTTGAAGCTTTAATGAATTTCTGCGTATCACAAATTTCCATCAGGATTTTCTCGTCCAAATCTATATTTCCTGAGAAATAGTTTTTCACCATTCCTTCGATGTTTACGCAAAGCACTAGCGCCGCAGCTTCAGTATTTGCCGTAGATATATCTTTGAGGCGATGCCAGTAATTCGCTAAATGATTGAGGCCTTTAGGCCTAGCTTTTATGTACATCTGCAAGAAATCATGCAAACCGGCCTCTTTCCGTGGAAAGAGTTCAACGATAGGATCTGCCAATGTATACGTGCTTTTGGCCACGCTCCCTTGAATGTAAGCCTCGTAGGCTTTTCCGTTTCTCGTGATTATGAACGACGCTTCTAGGAGCTGGCCGATTGCGATACTTATGCCCTCTAGAACATAGAACAGCGAAGATAATTCTACGGGGTCTTTACTGTCTAATATATTAATGCTTAGCTTGCTTTCTTCTTGAGTTATCTCTACAGTTTTCGCCCCCTGTGAAAGGACTAGCTTTGCCAATTTCCTCGATCCTTTCCCGTTGTCAATGAACTCATTAAACGGCAGTCGATAAATGCCATTCACCATTATCAGAGCACTACCGCCGTCGACTGAATTTTTAAGCTGAGAGACTGATCTAACGTTATTGAGAGCAAGCACCAATACCGCACCTGATGGATATATATCTACTCCTCGCTGAACTAGGGTGCGGGTATTTCTCCAGATTTTTCCGGAAGTATCTTCAGCCTCTAGCGTAAAGTACCTATCCTCTGGAACTATGCCGACGTGATCACTCCAAAATAAATTAATTATTTCAGTGGACCCTGATGTCGTCGAGCCAGAATATAACTTTACTTTTAAAATATTATCATCAAAAAACAAGCAGCCTGGCCCATTGAAAATCAGTGGGGAGTTAGATGTATTTTGAGTGAGAGTGATGTTGAAGCACTCAATGGTGGCTTCACGCTCTGATATAGAGTCAATAAACTTCTGGCTGAACATGATCAATCCTTCGATTATCCGAGGTCGGAGCCTAAGTTATCTCTGGCTTGCTTCAGGCGCCAGGCTCGCAAAAAAAATCACAGATTTTCTCCCTGCTCTAACGCCCGAATCTGCGCCTCCGAGTTTGGCTGCTCCTGGGCCGATTGCTGCCCGTCATCTCCGCCAGCTTCAGATCGACTACTGCCGCTCATGGATGATCGCACTTGGCCGCCCCCCACCAACCGCTGGTCGGCAACTTCCTCTCTCTGCCGCCGGTGCTGTCGATCCGTGGCCCGGCGGATCGACTTAGTTATAGATCGGCCTAGCCGTGCTGTCCGCCGATCCCGCGCAGCTGCCTGCGCCCCCCTTCCTTCTAGCAGGAGATTAAACATGAGCTATGTCGATGGCTTCGTTGCCGCCGTACCCACTGCCAACCGCGAGTTATACCGCCAGCATGCGCAGGCTGCTGCGGCTGTCTTCAAGGAGCACGGCGCGCTGGGCGTCGTCGAGTGCTGGGGTGATGACGTGCCCGAGGGCAAGCTGACGTCGTTCCCGATGGCGGTGAAACGCCAGGACGACGAGACGGTGGTGTTTTCCTGGGTGACCTGGCCGTCCCGCCAATTGCGCGATGCGGGGATGCAGAAGGTCATGGCCGACCCGCGCCTGCAGCCGGACCGCAACCCCATGCCCTTCGATGGCCAGCGGTTGATCTACGGCGGCTTTGAGGTGCTGGTGGAGGCCTGAGGCGCCGGGCGAGCCAGCGCCGCCCTGCTCCGGCGTACTTTCCTGCCCTGGGGCGCCAGTCCGTAGGATGGGTTAGTCGCGCAGCGGCGTTACCCATCGCATGATTGATGGGTATCGCTGCGCTCAACCCATCCTACGGGCTCAAATCATCCTACGGGGTGCTGGCCCAACGGCGCTTGAGGCCGGTGCGCCGCGCTAGCATTATGGGCGCATGAAGCCGACTCCCGACCACGCCCCTGCCGACACCGCCTTGGCGACCTTTCACCCCGCGGTCGCTGCCTGGTTTCGCCAGCGCTTCGGCGCGCCGACGCCAGCGCAGATCGAGGCCTGGCCGGCGATTGCCGCCGGCCGCTCGACCCTGGTCGCCGCGCCCACCGGCTCGGGCAAAACCCTCACTGCCTTCCTCGCCGCCATCGACGCTCTGGTGCACGAAGGCCTGGCCAACGACGGGGTGCTCGAAGACCGCTGCAGTGTGCTCTACGTTTCGCCGCTCAAGGCGTTGTCCAACGACATCCGCATCAACCTCGAAGAACCGCTGGCCGGCATCCGCGCCGAGCTGCAACGCCAGGGCCTGGCCGATGTGTGCATCCGCAGTGCGGTGCGCACCGGCGACACCACCCAGGCCGAGCGCCTGACGATGCGCAAACAGGCGCCGCATATCCTGGTGACCACCCCGGAATCGCTCTATGTGCTGCTCGGTTCCGAGTCCGGGCGGGCGATGCTCGCCGACTGCCGCAGCCTGATCGTCGATGAGATCCACGCCATTGCCGGGAGCAAACGCGGCAGCCACCTGATGCTCAGCATCGAACGTCTGGAAGCGCTGTGCCAACGGCGCCTGGTGCGCATCGGCCTGTCCGCCACGCAAAAACCGCTGGATGCGGTGGCGCGCTTTCTACTCGGCAGCCAGGGCGCACAACCTAACGCCACGGCGGCCCCAGCGCCCGAGGGCACCTGCCATATCGTCGATATCGGCTACACCCGCGCCCGCGATCTGGCCATCGAAGTGCCGCCGGTGCCGCTCGAAGCGGTGATGAGCAACGAAACCTGGGACAAGGTCTACGAGCGCCTGGCCGAACTGGCGCAGCAACACCGCACCACCCTGGTGTTCGTCAACACCCGGCGCCTGGCCGAGCGTGCCTGCCGTCATCTGTCCGAGCGCCTGGGTACGGCCGCGGTCGCCGCGCACCACGGCAGCCTGGCCAAGGAGCTGCGCCTGGATGCCGAACAGCGCCTCAAGCGCGGCGAACTGCGCGTGCTGGTGGCCACCGCCTCGCTGGAACTGGGCATCGATATCGGCGAGGTCGAGCTGGTCTGCCAACTCGGCTCGCCGCGCAGCATCGCCGCCTTTTTGCAAAGGGTTGGACGCTCCGGCCACAGCGTCGGCGGCACGCCCAAGGGCCGGCTGTTCCCGCAATCGCGCGACGAGCTGATCGAATGCGCCGCGCTGCTCGACTGCGTGCGCCGCGGCGAGCTGGACGCCCTGCAGATCCCCCAGGCGCCGCTGGATGTGCTGGCCCAGCAGATAGTCGCCGAGGTGGCCTGCCGCGAATGGGGCGAGGACGATCTCTACCAGTTGCTGACCCGTGCCACGCCCTATACCGACCTGCCGCGCGCGAGCTTCGACGCCCTGCTGAAGATGCTCAGCGAAGGCTACAGCGGCCGCCAGGGCGTGCGCGCCGCCTACCTGCACCGCGACGCGGTGAACCGCCGCCTGCGCGGCCGGCGAGCCGCGCGACTGACCGCCATCACCAGCGGCGGCACCATCCCCGACGCCGGCGATTACAGCGTGCTGCTGGAACCCCAGGGCTTTCAGGTCGGCACGCTCAACGAGGATTTCGCGGTCGAGAGCCTGGCCGGCGACGTGTTCCAGTTGGGCAACCAGTCCTACCGCATCCTGCGCGTCGAGCCGGGCAAGGTGCGGGTCGAGGACGCCCAGGGCCAGCCGCCGAATATCCCGTTCTGGCTCGGCGAGGCGCCCGGGCGCAGCGACGAGCTGTCGGCCGGGGTGGCGCGGCTGCGCGAGCAGATCGAAGAGTTGCTCGGCGGCGAAAGTCCGCTCGAGAACGCCACCACCTGGCTGATGCAAACCATCGGCCTCGATCAAGCCGCAGCGCAACAGATAGTCGACTACCTGGCCCGCGCACGCGCCGCCCTGGGCGGCCTGCCGACCCAGCGGCGGCTGGTGATGGAGCGCTTCTTCGACGAATCCGGCGGCATGCAGCTGATCATCCATTCGCCGTTCGGCAGCCGCCTCAACCGCGCCTGGGGCCTGGCCCTGCGCAAGCGCTTCTGCCGCAGCTTCAACTTCGAATTGCAGGCCGCCGCCACCGAGGATGCGCTGATCCTGTCGCTGGCTACCAGCCATAGCTTCCCGCTCGACGAAGTCTGGCGCTATGTACATTCCAACAGCGCCGAACAATTGCTGATCCAGGCCGTGCTGGATGCGCCGCTGTTCGCCGTGCGCTGGCGCTGGAACGCCGGCGTGGCCCTGGCCCTGCCGCGTTTCGCCGGCGGGCGTAAGGTGGCGCCGCAGCTGCAACGCATGCGCAGCGAAGACCTGCTGGCCACAGTGTTCCCCGATCAGGTGGCGTGCCTGGAAAATATCATCGGCGAACGCGAAATCCCCGATCACCCGCTGGTGGCGCAGACCCTCGACGACTGCCTGCATCAGGCCATGGACAGCGAGGCCTGGCTGGCCCTGCTGCGGCGCATGGAGGCCGGCGATATCGAGCTGATCGCCCGCGACCTGCCGGCGCCCTCGGCGCTGGCTGCGGAAATTCTCAACGCCCGGCCCTATGCCTACCTCGACGACGCACCTCTGGAAGAACGGCGCACCCAGGCGGTGCAGAGCCGACGCTGGAGCGACCCGGCCTCCAGCGACGACCTCGGCGCCCTGGATGCCGATGCCATTGAGGCAGTGCGCGAAGAAGCTTGGCCCGAGGTGAGCGATGCCGACGAGATGCACGACGCCCTGCTCAGCCTCGGCGCCGTCACCCAGGCCGAGGCTGAAGCCAATAGCGGCTGGTCGATCTGGCTGACCCAGCTGGCCAAGGGCAAACGCGCCACCTGTCTGCAGCTGGATGGTGCGCCGGCGCTATGGTTGGCGGCTGAACGTCTTAGCCAGTGGCAAGCGCTGCATCCCCACGCCCTGTCCAAACCGACGATCCAGGCGCCGGCTGGCTACGATGCCGATTGGCAAACGGAGCCAGCCCTGGTCGAACTGCTGCGCGCCCGCCTTAGCGGTTTCGGCCCCCTGCCCCTGGCGCGGATCGCCGCCGACCTGCAGCAGGAAGAACCCGCGATCAACCTCGCCTTGCTCGCCCTGGAGCGCGAAGGTTATGTGCTGCGCGGGCGCTTCACCCCGGGCGCGAGCGAAGAACAATGGTGCGAACGCCATCTGCTGGCACGCATCCACCGCTACACGGTGGGTCGCCTGCGCCGCGAGATAGAGCCGGTGGACCGTGCCGATTTCATGCGCTTTCTGTTCGACTGGCAGCGCGTGGCGCCGAACAACCGGGGGCGCGGCGCCGAAGCCCTGGCCGGGGTTCTCGGTCAGTTGGAAGGCTTCCAGGCCGCAGCCGGCGCCTGGGAAAGCGAGATACTGCCGAGCCGGGTCGCCGATTATGGGATCAACTGGCTCGACGACCTGTGCCGCTCCGGGCGCCTGGTCTGGTGTCGTCTGGCCGGGCGCAACCGCAGCGCCGGCGGCCCGCTACGCAGCACGCCAATCGTCCTGCTGCCGCGCAAGAGCCTCGGTTTATGGCGCGCCTGCCTGGGCGAAACACCAACCGCCGAACCCTCGCCGCGCGCCGAACGCCTGCGCCAGGTGCTGGCCAGCCAGGGCGCGCTGTTCTTCGACGAGTTGCAGGACGAGGCGCACTTGCTGCGCAGCGAGTTGGAGGATTGCCTCGGCGAACTCGTGGCCCTCGGCCTGGCCAATGCCGACAGCTTCGCCGGCCTGCGCTCGCTGTTGCTGCCGGCGGCCAAACGCAGCCAACAGAAACGCCACGCCCACCGCGCCCTGGCCAATATGCAGGACGCCGGTCGCTGGGCGCTGCTGCGCGGCCGCGCCGAGGAAGCCGAAAGCAAGCCGAACGCCGAGGCCCTGGAACATATCGCGCGCACCCTGCTGCGTCGCTATGGCGTGGTCTGCTGGCGCCTGCTGGAGCGCGAAGCCGACTGGCTGCCGACCTGGCGCGAACTGCTGCGGGTGTATCAGCGCCTGGAGGCGCGCGGCGAAATCCGCGGCGGGCGCTTCGTCGCCGGGGTGGTCGGCGAACAGTTCGCCCTGCCGGAAGCCGTCGCCCTGCTGCGCGAAGTGCGCAAACGCCCGAGCGACGGAACCCTCGTCAGCCTCTCCGCCTGCGACCCGCTGAACCTGCTGGGCACCCTGCTGCCCGGCAACAAGGTGCCGGCCGTGGCCGGCAACCGCCTGCTGTACCGCGACGGCGTGCCCGTGGCGAGCCTGATCGCCGGCAAGATCCAACTGCTGCAACAGGCCGACACCTTTACCGCAGGCGAATGGCAAACCGCCCTGATCCGCCAACCCGGCCTGGCTACAGCCCTAAAGCAAGCAGCATCCCGTAGGTTGGGTTAGCGGCGCACACAGAACGCACAAAAACCACCGCTACCGAGCGCCGCGTAACCCAACAAGACCTTTATACGGTGTCGTGCCGGCATACGATCTGTTGGGTTACGCGGCGGCCTAGGACGATGTCGCTACTTGAACCGCAGCAATCGCCGCTAACACCAACCTACGGGCTACGGAAGTTTCGTAGGTTGGGTTAGCGGCGCTGCACAGAACTCACAAACACCGCCGCGAGCGAGCGCCGCGTAACCCAACAAGACCGTTACACGGTGTCGTGCCGACATAGGATCTGTTGGGTTACGCGGCGGCCTAGGACGATGTCGCTGCTTGAACCGCAAGAATCGCCGCTAACACCAACCTACGGGCTACGGAAGTTTCGTAGGTTGGATTAGCGGCGCACACAGAACGCACAAGAACCACCGCTACCGAGCGCCGCGTAACCCAACAAGACCTTTACGCGGTCTCGTGCCGACATAGGATCTGTTGGGTTACGCGGCGGCCTAGGACGATGTCGCTGC
>NZ_CAMPHN010000143.1 GCF_946885885.1 uncultured Pseudomonas sp. | reverse complement strand
CAGATGATCGGCGCGGTGGGTGGCATCGGCGAGATCGTCAAAGCCACCTTCGGCAGCGATAAGAAGGGTTAAGCCATGTGGGAAAGCCTGCAACACCTGTCCTACTGGAACTGGTTGGCGCTCGGCACCGTGCTGCTGATCCTCGAGGTCTTCGGCGCTGGCGGCTACCTGCTGTGGATCGGCTTGGCGGCAGCCAGCGTCGGGGTCATTACCTTTGCCTTTCCCGCGCTGCCCTGGACGCTGCAATTCATCCTGTTCGGCGTACTCTCGGTGCTGACCGCGGTGCTCTGGTGGCGCCGCCAGCGCACCGCTGCCAAACCCTCCGACCAACCGGGGCTGAACAGCCGTGGCAGCGAGCTGCTGGGGCGTCGCTTCGTCCTGCATGAAGCCATCCTCGATGGCCGCGGCAAGATCAAAGCCGGCGATTCGCTGTGGCTGGTCACCGGCCCCGAGCTACCGGCGGGCAGCACGGTCAAGGTGATCGGTCAGGACGGTGTGGTGCTCGAGGTCGAAGCCAGCCAATGACCTCCCTGCATATTGCGCCGCTGCCGGCGGCGCAGGATGCCGCCGCGCTCACTCTGCTCGACCAGGCTTTTGCCGAGGACCCGACCCTGGCCTGGTACCTACACGCCGAGCGTCCGGCCTACGCCGGCCGCCGCCGCGCTTACCTCGCCAGCTATCAGCGCTTTCACCGTGATAACCGGATGCCGGCGCTCGCAGCCTGGCGGAACGAGCGCCTGGTCGGGGTCTGCTACTTCAGCACGGCCGAGCAGCAACCGGACGCCGCCAGCCTGCTGCGCATCGGCGAAGACATTCGCACGCATTGCGGCGAGGATTGCCTGGCGCGCCTCGATGGTTTGATCGCCGCTTTCGACCGGCACCTGGAGCAAACGGCGGGCGACAGCGCACGTATCGAATTCATCGGCACGGCCGAGGATGTGCAAGGCCAGGGCATCGGCGGCGCATTGCTCGGCGCGTGCCTGGCACAACTGGATGCCAGCGGCGTCGCCGAGGTCGCCCTGGAAACCGCCGCGCCACGTAACCTGGCGCTCTATCGTCGTCACGGGTTCCAGCAAACCGGGGACTTGCAGCGCGACGGATTGCATCTGCGCTACCTGCAAAGAAGCCGTTGACACTCAGCAGCCCCCTGTCCGACAGGTTGAACCCGTCGCGCCGGCAGCACTCCTATAGGCAGGTTGCCAACTCAGGAGTCCTGCCATGCGCCTGCTGAAAACTGCTCTCGCGGCCACGCTCGTGTTGTCGGCCCCAACGCTGTTGGCCGACAGCCTGGTACGCGACATTCTTTCGTCCGGGGCGACCACCGCCTCAACCTACCTGACGTTCGATAAGAAATTGATAGTGCCGGCACGCGACGACGCCAGCAGTTTCGTCGCCAGCGATGGCGCGATTCGCGGGCCCTATCTCGAAGCGGCGCTGCATCGACTGCGCAGCGAGAACCCACACCTACAGGCCAGCGATCTCGAGCTGGCCAGGGCGATTCTGGCAACCGAACAGCGATAGCAGGCGACTCGTGCGCATGCCCCTGAGGCAGGGGCGTGGCATTTGACGACGCTGTGAAGGGCGGGGATCAGGCGTCGGAGTCGGCAGCCGCTTTGTAGGCCGCAGCGTCGAGCAATTTGTCCAACTCGCTGGCGTCGTTGGGCTTGAGCTTGAAGAACCAGCTGCCGTAAGGGTCGCTGTTCACGCTTTCCGGGCTATCGGTCAGGCTCTCGTTGATCGCGATGACTTCGCCGCTGACCGGCGCATAGATATCCGAGGCGGCTTTCACCGACTCCACCACACCGGCTTCCTGACCTGCACTCAGCGCCTTGCCCACTTCCGGCAATTCGATGAACACCACATCGCCCAGAGCTTCCTGAGCATGGTCGGAAATACCGACGGTCACGCTGCCATCGGCTTCCAGACGCGCCCACTCGTGGCTGGCGGCGTAACGCAGATCGGCGGGAATAGTGCTCATGTTTCGTTCCTCATCTGGCATGGCGGCAACGATGCCGTCATGGAAATTTAGCAGGCGTTAGCCGTACTGAAAGAAAGTCTTTGTCTATTTGATATGCCGCAGCGCCGGCAGTGCTGCGCGGTGGTTATCAGATCAGCGCTTTACCGTTACGGACAAAGGTCGGCTGGACCACCCGCACCGGGTACCACTTGCCACGGATCTCCACTTCGGCGCGCTCGCTGGTCGCCGCCGGCACCCGGGCCAGGGCGATGGACTTGCCCAGGGTCGGGGAGAAACTGCCGCTGGTGATCTCGCCTTCGCCCAGCCCCTCGACCCGCACTACCTGATGGGCGCGCAGCACGCCGCGCTCCTCCAGCACCAGGCCGACCAGCTTGGCAGCGACGCCTTCGGCCTTCTGCCGTTGCAGCGCATTGCGCCCAACGAAACCGCGGCCAGCCGGCTCCCAAGCGATGGTCCAGGCCATATTGGCGGCCAGCGGCGATACGTTTTCGTCCATGTCCTGGCCATAGAGGTTCATCCCCGCTTCCAGACGCAAGGTATCGCGCGCGCCCAAGCCGATGGGCGGAATACCGGCACCGACCAACTCGTTGAGGAAGGCCACCGCTTCGCTGGTCGGCAGCATGATTTCCAGACCGTCCTCACCGGTGTAGCCGGTGCGCGCGATAAACCAATCGCCATCGGCCTTGCCCTCGAAGGGCTTGAGGCTTTGGATCAGAGCGGCGCGCGACTGGCTCACCAGCTCGGCGGTTTTGCTGCGCGCGTGCGGCCCCTGGATCGCCAGCATGGCCAGTTCGCTGCGTTCCTGCAGTTCGACCGCGAAACCGGCGCTTTGCAAGCGCATCCAGGCCAAGTCCTTATCGCGGGTCGAGGCATTGACCACCAGGCGATAACCGCCCTGATCGAGCAAATAGACGATCAGGTCGTCGATCACCCCGCCCTGCTCGTTGAGCATCGCGCTGTACAAGGCTTTGCCGGGTACTTGCAGGCGCTCGATATCGTTTGCCAGCAGGTGTTGCAGATAAGCCTTGGCCTGGCTGCCGCCGACATCCACCACGGTCATGTGCGACACATCGAAGACCCCGCAATCGCGACGCACCTGATGATGCTCCTCGACTTGCGAGCCATAGTGCAACGGCATATCCCAACCGCCGAAGTCGACCATCTTGGCCCCCAGGGCGAGGTGAAGGTCATAGAGGGGTGTGCGCTGTCCCATGGGTGTCTCCTTGCGGGCTGGGCAGTGCAGCGGCAACCCGGCCGAACCCTGACGACGGATACGGGCACGGGCTATCGAGATGACGGGCCACTGCGAATGGCGCGCATTGTAGCCGCAACACCGGGACGGGTCATCTTGGCTATACGCCTTCTCTACCCGACCCGCCGTGCCGAACGGCGGATCAGCAATATCACCGGCGCCAGCCCGACCGCCACCAGCGTCAAGGCCGGCAACGCGGCGCGCGCCCACTCGCCCTCGCTGGTCATCTCGAATACCCGTACCGACAGGGTGTCCCAGCCGAAGGGGCGCATCAACAAGGTCGCCGGCATTTCCTTGAGTACATCGACGAAGACCAACAACGCCGCCGACAACACGCCCGGTACCAGCAGCGGCAGATATACCCCGAAGAACAATCCGACACCGCCCACTCCGAGGCTGCGCGACGCCTCCGGCAAGGATGGGCGAATCCGCGCCAGGCTATTTTCCAGCGGCCCGTAGGCCACCGCCATGAAACGGATCAGATAGGCCAGCAGCAACGCCGACAGGCTACCGAGCAGCAGCGGTTTGCCGGCGCCGCCGAGCCAGGCGGACAGCGGAATCACCAGTTCGCGGTCCAGGTAGCTGAACGCCAACATGATCGCCACCGCCAGCATCGAACCCGGCAATGCATAGCCGAGGTTGGCCACCCCGACGGTGCCGTGCATCAGCCGGGTCGGCGCCAAGCGTCGGGCGAATGCCAGCAGCAAGGCCACGCTGACCGTGATCAGCGCGGCCATGCCGCCGAGGTAGAGGGTATGCAGGATCAGCGCGGCGTAGCGCTCGTCGAGGTCGAAACGCCCGCGCTGCCAGAACCACACCAGCAACTGCAGGACCGGGATCACGAAACCGCAGGCGAACACCAGGCCGCACCAGGCGCTGGCCGCCAGCGCCCGAGCGCCATGCAGGTGATACAGCGCCTTACCGCGCGGTCGCTCGCTGACCGGGCGCACCGCACCGCGGGCGCGTCGCTCGCCATAGAGCACCAGCATCACCGCGAGCAACAACAGGCTGGCCAATTGGGTCGCACTGGTCAGGCTGTAGAAGGAATACCAGGTCTTGTAGATCGCGGTGGTGAAGGTATCGAAGTTGAACACCGAGACCGCACCGAAATCGGCCAGGGTTTCCATGATCGCCAAGGCCAGCCCGGCACCGATGGCCGGGCGCGCCATTGGCAAAGCGACTCGCCAGAAGGCTTGCCACGGGTTCAGCCCGAGCACTCGCGCGGCCTCCATCAGGCCCTTGCCCTGGGCCAGAAAGGCATTACGCGCAAGCAGGTAAACGTAGGGGTAGAACACCAGCACCAACACCACGATCACACCGCCGGTTGAACGCACGGGTGGTAAGCGCAAGCCGGCGCCGAACCAGTCGCGCAACAGGCTTTGCAGAGGCCCGGCGAAATCCAGCAGGCCGACGAAAACGAAGGCCAGGACATAGGCGGGAATCGCGAAAGGCAACATCAGCGCCCAGTCCAGCCAGCGCCGCCCGGGGAACTCGCAGAGGCTGGTCAACCAGGCCAGGCTGACTCCCAGCAGCGTCACGCCGAAGCCGACACCGGTCACCAGCAGCAGGGTGTTGCCCAGCAGACGCGGCATCTGCGTGGCCCACAGGTGCGCCCAGATCTCGCCATCCACCTGTTGCCAACTGAGCAACAGCACGCTCAGCGGCAGCAGCACCAAAGCGGCAATGCCGAACACCAGGGGATACCAGCGACGCTGAGCACGATGAGCCATGCAACTTCCTCGAAAAATCAGCTTCATAGCCAAACGGCGCGCAGTATAACCGGGACTGGCGGACCGTGACCCATTGCGCATGTCGCGCCTGGGCACCGCCCCTGCTCGGCCAACGCGTTGAGCTGCGCTCATCTGAACTCAGGACAGAACCGTGCTCAGCGTATCGTTAATACTACCCGCGAGGAGCAACCCGATGCTGCCCAAGGACACGCCGTACGACGGCCTGCTGGACGTACTGATTCGCGCTGGCCTGATCACCATCCTGGCGATCAGCTGCTATCAAATTTTCCACCCCTTCCTCGACCTGATGCTCTGGTCGGTGATTCTCGCCATTACCCTCTATCCGCTGCACCGCAAGCTCAAGGCCGCGCTAGGCCGTAGCGATGCACGGGCAGCCAGCCTGCAAGTGCTGATCGCCATCATCCTCCTGCTGATACCGGCCTACCTGCTCGGGGACTCGCTGGCCCACTCCATCGAACAGAGCATCGCCGTGGTGAAAAGCGGCGACTTCCACATTCCGCCGCCGTCCGACGCGGTGGCCAATTGGCCGCTGGTGGGCAACAGTCTGCACGCCTTCTGGCTGCAGGCCGCCACCGACCTCACCGGCCTGTTGCAGCAAGCGGCACCGCAACTCAAAACCATGGGCCTGGCGGTACTGGGCAAATTGGCCGGGATCGGCCTCGACTTTCTGATGTTCATCGTCGCCCTGATTATCGCCGGCATCTTCATGGCCTATGGCGACAATGGCAGCCGCAGCGCCCAGCAGATCGCCTCGCGTATTTCCAGCCCGGAGCGCGGCCCACAGATCGCCTCACTCTGCACCACCACCATTCGCGCCGTGGCCCAGGGCGTGGTCGGCATCGCCTTTATCCAGATGCTCCTGGTGGGTGGCGGCTTCGTCATCATGGGTGTTCCCGGTGCCGGCCTGCTGGCCTTGGCGGTACTGCTGCTGGGCATCATGCAGTTACCCGCCACCCTGATCACCCTCCCGGTGATCGCCTTCGTCTTCGCCACCACAGGCGTCAACACGGCAACCGTTATCTTCGCCATCTACAGCTTCATCGCCGGCCTGGCCGACAACGTGCTCAAACCGCTGCTGCTCGCGCGCGGCGTAGCGGTGCCGATGCCGGTGATCCTGATCGGCGCCCTCGGCGGCATGGTCACCAGCGGCATCATCGGCCTGTTTATCGGCCCGGTGATGCTGGCGGTCGGTTACCAGCTGTTCTGGCAGTGGGTCACAGACGCCCCGGAGGCCGAGACTGAACAGCCACCCAGCTAACAGACCTGCTAACCGCGTGGCTGCCAGTCAGTGCTCGACGGCGCCAATGGCCATGGCGTGGCCCAGACCTTTGCCTTCCATCCAGAGAAGCCTCGCTCATGCTGATCAACCTGCTCACCGGCCTGCCGGTCATCCTTCTCTGCCTGGGACTACAGGCAGCGTCTGTCACTTTTTGCCTGCGTACCTACGTGCGTTTTCGCCCTTACACCCAGGCCTCGACCGCGATCATGCCGGACATCCTGCTGCTATTGGCGATGATGCTACTGCTGATACTCGGCAATAGCCTGCAGATGGCCCTGTGGGCGGCGGTGTTCATGCTGCTGGGTGAGTTCGACAGCTTTACCACGGCCCTGTATTTCTCCGGGGTGACCTTTGCCACCCTCGGTTACGGCGACCTGGTGCTCTCCGCGAACTGGCGCCTGCTCAGCGCCCTGGAAGCGGCCAACGGCATCCTCATGTTCGGCGTCTCGACGGCGGTGATGACCGCCGCGGTGAGCGACGTGCTCAAACACAACCTGCGCCAGCAGCAGCCCTAACGCAAACGCCCCGCACGAGGCGGGGCGGGGCGTTTTCAGAGCTGCATTGGTTCTGGAGTTTAGTTCCAGCCCATGCGGTCCATCAACATGGTTGCTTCGGCCTGACGCTTGCCGGCCACTTCCAGCGGGATGCTGTCGGCCTTGAAGCTACCCCAGGCAGCCACTTCCTCGGAAGGAGCGATTTTCGGGTTGGCCGGGAACTCCTGGTTGAGGCTGGCGAACAGGCCTTGGGCTTCTTCGGTGGTCATCCACTCCAGCAGTTTCTGCGCCGCTTCGGCATGCGGGGCATGCTGAGTGACGCCGGCGCCGGAGAGGTTGACGTGCACGCCGCGGTCGGACTGGTTTGGCCAGAACAGCTTGGCTTTCAGGTCCGGCTGCTGCTTGTGCAGACGACCGAAGTAGTAAGTGTTGACGATGCCGACGTCGCACTGGCCGGCGTCGACGGCCTGGATCAGCGCGGTATCGTCCGGGAATACATCGGTGGCCAGGTTGTTCACCCACCCCTTGATAATGGCTTCGGTTTTCTCGGCGCCATGGGTTTCGATCAGGGTGGCGGTCAGCGACTGGTTGTAGACCTTCTTGCTTGTACGCAGGCACAGACGGCCTTCCCAGTTCTTGTCGGCCAGGGCTTCGTAAGTGCTCAACTCGCCGGCCTTGACCCGCTCGGGGGAGTAGACGATGGTCCGCGCACGCAGCGACAGGCCGGTCCAGCTACCGGTGCTGGAGCGGTACTGCGGCGGAATGTTTTCAGCGATGACATCCGACTTCAGCGCTTTCAGCACGCCTTCCTGTTCGGCTTGCCAGAGGTTGCCGGCGTCCACGGTGATCAGCATATCGGCCGGGGTATTGGCGCCTTCGGCTTTCAGGCGGGCCAACAGCGGCGCTTCCTTATCGGTGATGAACTTCACCGGCACACCGGTCTTGGCGGTGTAGGCATCGAAAACCGGCTTGATCAGCTCGTCGATGCGCGCGGAATAAACCACCACTTCATCGGCGGCCTGTACGGCGCTGGCCAGCGCTGTGAGGGTGAGTGCGGCGAACAAACGCTTGCTGAGCTGCATGGGGACTGCCTCCTGAAGTAGACTAGCTGAGACGGCAAATAGTAGTGAATAGCATTTAGCTTCTCAACCACTCTTCTGGATATAGTGCAATTGCCTTGATCCAGATCAGCCATAGTCGAGAGCTGCTGAGAGATCGACCCGGTTCGCGTTTCGGCTATTTCTCCTGGCCACATGCAACGACCCGCTAAAGTTCAGACCCCGCTCGACCGAAACAAGGGTAGCGGCCGGACAGCCCCCCCTTGCCGGATACCGAGAAGCCAGGAACAAGGAAAACTTTTTTACATGTTCAAGCACAGCCTGAAAGCCAAGCTGACACTCGCCATCTCCATCGTTCTGGTGCTCGCGACCTCGATCGTCGTGATTCTCACCGGGGTTTGGGAAAGCCGGGCGATTCGCGCCGATGTGGATGCCGAGGCCGCCGCCTGGATGGACAGCGCTGAGCGCATCCTCAGCGTGACCGACGTGATCATGGGAGAGCGGGTCAAAGGCGCGATGACCCTGCTGCAGGAGCGCGGCACGGCACTGGGGCCCGCAACACTGGGTACGCCACGCGACCTCGGCGATCGACCGGTAGCCGATCTGCTGTTCGGCGCGCAATCGCAAGTGGGCGATTACGGCTTGGTGGATGGCGTGACGGCGATCGCGGGCGGTACGGCGACCTTGTTCGTCAAACAGGGGGGTGAATTCATCCGCGTGGCCACCAACGTGATGCGTGACGGCCAGCGCGCCGTGGGCACATCGCTGGACCCGCAGGGGCAGGCGATTGCCGCCATTCGCCGGGGTGAAGCCTTCTACGGCCAGGTGGATATTCTCGGCAGCCCGTTCCTGACTGGCTATGCCCCTATCCGCGATGCGCAAGGGCAAACCATCGGCATCTGGTATGTCGGTTATCGGGCCGACCTCAAGGTATTGGAGGCGGCCATCCATGACAGCCGGATTCTCGATCAGGGCTTCATCGCCCTGGTGGATGACCGGGGGCGCGTGCGCATGCACAGCAAGCATGCGGACGCCAAGGTGGTGCAATCCCTTGCGGACGGCGAAGTTGCCGGCTGGACCGTACGCCGCACGGCGTTCGATCCCTGGGGTTACAGCATTCTCGCCGCCTATCCGGACGCGGAAGTCAGCGCCTTGATGAGCAACCAAATAACAGTGGTGATCGCGATAGGACTGGGCATTCTACTGATCATGGTCCTGGTGCTGCGCGTCCTCTCGCAGCGCCTCATCCTGCAGCCGCTGGCCCAGGCCGTGCAGATGGCGAAGAGCATCGCCGAAGGGCGTCTGGACAACAGCGTGCAGATTCGCACCGTCGACGAAGTGGGTCAGCTACTGGGATCTCTGGAGCAGATGCAGACCGCCCTGCGCCATTTCATCGGCAAAGTGTCGCTGGCCTCCGAGCAGGTGTCGCAGGCGGCGGACGAGCTATCCGGGGTGACCGCGCAAACGGTCGATGGCGTTATCGACCAGCGCAATCGCACCGATCAGGTTGCCACCTCGATGACCGAGATGAGCGTTACCGTCGCCCAGGTCGCCGGCAATGCGGTCGAAGCGGCCGAAGCCACTCGCGCCGCCGACGCGCAAGCCGAACAGGGCCGCCAAGTAGTCGACGGCGCGGTTGCGGCGATCCACACCCTGGCCGAGGAAATCGAGCAAGCGGCAAGCGTCATGCAGACGCTGGCCGAAGACAGCGAGCGGATTGGCGGTGTCCTGGTGGTGATTCGCAGCATCGCCGAGCAGACCAATCTGCTCGCGCTGAACGCGGCGATCGAGGCGGCCCGGGCCGGCGAGCAAGGGCGGGGCTTTGCCGTGGTGGCCGATGAAGTCCGCACCCTCGCGTCACGCACGCAAGCCTCCACGGAAGAAATTCAAGGCATGATCCAGCGCCTGCAAGGCGGCGCCAGACAGGCGGCAGAGCGCGTCGGGGCCGGGCAGGCGCGCGCGCGCCAAGGCGTGGAGCTGATTCAGAGTGCGGCGCAGGCGCTCAATGCGATCTCCGAGGCGGTGGCCCGGATCAACGATATGAACGTGCAGATCGCGAGCACCTCCGAACAGCAAAGCGTGGTCGCCGAGGATGTGAACGGCAACGTGCTGCGCATTACCGACGTCGCCCAGATGACGAGTCAGAACGCTCAACGCACGGCCGCTGCCGCCGAGCAGCTCGGCGGCTTGGCCGACGAGTTGCGCAGCGTGCTCAAGGGTTACCAATACGATTGAACGGCCGGCGGCCACAGACAGCTAAGTCTCCCGACCGCCCCTTGCGCCGTAGCACAGCATGGGCCAACAGGAGCGACGGTGCAGCGACAGGGCCGCCCAAGTCTCGTCATCGGCTCACTGACGGCAGCGCCTGCCAGCTGCCGGTACCGAGTCAGGCCCGCGCCAGCTCCGGCAGGTCGCCCGAAAGCCCCAGCGCCTGGCGCACGAACAACGCCTTGGCTTCCGGCAGCTCGTCGACCCAATTGAGCCCGGCGTTGCGCAACCAGCGCACCGGCAAGGGGTCGGCCTGGAACAGCCGCTCGAAGCCTTCCATCGCCGCCATCATCGCCAGGTTGTGCGGCATACGCTTGCGCTCGTAACGGCTCAGCACCCGCTCATCGGCCAGACGCTCGCCACGCGCCAGGGCATGGCTCAGCACATCGGCCAATACCGCTGCGTCGAGAAAGCCCATATTCACCCCCTGCCCGGCCAGCGGGTGAATGCTGTGCGCGGCATCGCCGATCAACGCCAGCCCGTCCTCCACATAGCGCTTGGCATGCCGTTGGCGCAGCGGGATGCACAGACGGCGGTCGGCGTGCAGCACCTCGCCCAGGCGCCATTCGAACGCCTTGCCCAATGCCGCGCAGAACGCCCCATCGTCCAGCGCCATCACCCGCTCGGCTTCAGTCGGGGTAATCGACCAGACGATCGAGCACCAGTGTTCGCCGGCCGGCCCGTCCAGAGGCAGGAAGGCCAGCGGGCCGTCATCGGTGAAACGCTGCCAGGCCGTGGCCTGG
>NZ_CAMPHN010000142.1 GCF_946885885.1 uncultured Pseudomonas sp. | reverse complement strand
AGGTACTGGTGGCGCTCTTCTGGCACACCCTGCTGATGGCGTTATGCGTCGATGGGCGCGGCAGTCTATTGGTGGTGTATGTGCTGATTCTGATGTTCGGCATCATTAACCTGCCGCCGAAAGTGTTCGTGCGGTGCGCGCTTTTCGCGTTTTTCGGTTTCGTCGCGGTCAACCTGTACGAGGCTTACACCTTTCAGATGAGCAGGCCGGCGCTGGCCTTCATGCAGGTCAGCGTCCTGGCGGGGGTGCTGGCCTGGTTGAGCCTGTTCGCCAGTTACATCCAATCGATGCGCAAACGTATGCAGCAGCGGCGTTTCGCCTTGCAGGCGCACCAGGACACCATGCGTGGGATGATGCGCCAGCTGGAAGACCTGGCCTCCACCGACGAACTCACGGGCTTGTATAACCGCCGGCATTTCCTGCGCTTGGCCACCCGCGAATTGAACGGTTTGCGCGCCGATCGTCGGCATGGCCTGGCGTTGATCGATCTGGATCACTTCAAACGGATCAACGACATCCATGGTCATGCCGCTGGCGATCGGGTGTTGCAAACCTTCGCCAGCGTGGCCCGCGCCTGTCTGCGCGATGCCGATATCATTGCCCGCTACGGTGGTGAGGAGTTCGTTCTGTTGTTGCCCAATACCGATGCCGATCAAGTCACCGCGTGCTGCGAACGCTTGCGCGAAGCCTATATGCAGGCCGAGCCGCTGGGCCTCAGATTGGAGAACTTGAGCCTGTCGGTCGGAATGACGCTGTTGAGCCCGGGCGACGATATGGACGAGGCGCTGAATCGGGCAGATCAGGCGCTGTATCGGGCGAAAAACAGCGGCCGCAATCGCTGCGCCGCCGCTTGGGAACATGCCGATGCCTGAGTTGCAGGTCGGCGAACGACGACTGCCGATCGCCCCCGGGCGCAACCTGCTCGATGCCTTGCATGAGGCCGGCGTCGCCATCCCCTACAGTTGCCGTGCCGGCAGTTGCCATGCCTGCCTGGTGCGCTGCATCCGCGGCGAGCCACAGGATGACAAACCCGATGCTCTGGCTGCGACCCGCCGCGAGCAGGGCTGGCGGCTGGCCTGTCAATGTCGGTTGGTCGAGGACCTGCAGATCGAGGTCTTCGATCCGCTAAAAGATGGTCTGCCCGCGTTGGTCCACAGTTGCGACTGGCTCAGCCCCACTGTGCTGCGTTTGCGCCTGTTGCCCGAACAGCCGCTGCGCTACCGCGCCGGGCAACACCTGGTGTTGTGGACGGAGAGCGGCGTGGCCCGGCCGTATTCGCTGGCCAGTCTACCGGGCGAAGACCCCTGGTTGGAGTTTCACCTGGATTGCCGGCAACCCGGCGCCTTCAGCGATGCCGCACGGCATTTCGTTCCCGGCCAGCGTTTGCGGCTCGGCGAGCTGCGCGGTGGCGCGCTGCATTACGATCTCGACTGGCAGAGCCGGCCGCTTTGGCTGTTGGCCTCGGGCACGGGGCTGGCACCGCTTTATGCGGTGTTGCGCGAGGCCTTGCGCCAAGAGCATCGCGGCGAGATCCGGCTGCTGCACCTGGCCCGCGATAGTGCCGAGCACTACCTGGCCGCCGAGTTGCGCCAGCTGGCGGCCGCCCATTCGCAGGTGCAGGTCGAGCTGCTCTGCGCGGCAGAATTGCCAGCGGCTTTGACCGAACTGAAACTTGTCTCACGGCAAACCCTCGCCTTACTCTGCGGTAGCCCGAATAATGTCGAGAGTTTTACCCGGCGCCTTTATTTGGCCGGTATGCCACGCAATCAGATGTTTTCCGACCTGTTCTTGCCCCACGCTTAGGCGAGAAAAATCGAGTCCTGTGAGTTCCCGCGGGTCTGCCCTGATCTGTCGTTACACGCCGATTTCTCCGGCGCGTCGCCGTACGACTCTTAATTTTCATTGGGCCTTTTGCCCATCCTCATTAGGAAACGTCATGAACGAGCATCTGCGTATTGACCGAGAACAAGGATTGTTGACCCTGCGTCTGAACCGCCCGGATAAGAAAAATGCCCTGACCCGCGCGATGTACCGCGCCATGGCCGACGCGTTGGACCAGGCCGATCAGGATAAAAGCGTGCGTGCGCTCTTGATCACTGGCGGTGAGCAGTGTTTCACCAGCGGCAACGATGTGAGCGACTTTATCCAGGCTCCGCCCAGCGACCTGAACAGCAGCGAAGTCTTCCAGTTCATGCGCGCACTGTTCGAGTTCAGCAAGCCGGTGGTAGCGGCGGTCAGCGGCCCGGCGGTGGGGATCGGCACGACCTTGCTGCTGCATTGCGACCTGGTGTATGTCAGCTGCGATGCAGCCTTGAAGATGCCCTTCGTCAACTTGGGGCTATGCCCCGAATACGGCTCCAGTGTAATTCTGCCGCGTCTGCTCGGCCATGCCCGGGCCGCCGAGCTGTTGTTGCTGGGGCAGGGCTTTACCGGCGAGCAGGCGGTCGAGTGGGGGATCGCCAACCAGGCTTTGCAAGACGGCGCCGCGACCTTGGCCAAGGCGCGTGAAGTGGCGCTGAGCTTTCAGCGCTTGGCGCCTTCGGCGGTGATCGACAGCAAACGTCTGATGCGTGCACCGGGGCGCGAGGAACTGCGCCGGGTGATCGAGGAGGAGGGCGTGCTATTCAGCCAGCGTTTGCGTTCGCCGGAAGCCGTCGAAGCGCTGACCGCCTTTATGCAGAGGCGCGTGCCGGACTTTAGCGCGTTCGCGTAGGGTGCGCTGCGCGCACCAGAGTTTATTGGAATGCCGGTGCGCATGGCGCACCCTATAGATAGCAAAAGGCCGCTCAATTGAGCGGCCTTTTGCGTTATGGCGCAGGGGTAGGGTGGATGACGCCTTTCTCATCCACCACTGCGATGTGGTGGATGGATAAAGCGTCATCCACCCTACGCGATGATCGTTCCTGGGCTCCTGCGGGAGAATGCGCATTACTTGCGCTTTACACCAGCGCCTCACCGACGTGCAGCAGCTTCATGGTGTTGGTGCCGCCGATGGTGTGGTAGCTGTCGCCCTTGGTCAGGATCACCCAGTCGCCGGCCTGCACCACGCCGCGTTTGAGCAACTCGTCCACCGCGGCCTGGCTGACTTCGCCGGGCTGCAGGGCGGCCGGGTCGAACGGCACGGTGTAGACGCCGCGGAACATGGCCGCGCGGGCCTGGGTTTCGCGGTGCGGGGAGAAGGCGAATATCGGCACCGAGGAACGGATGCGCGACATGATCAACGGGGTATAGCCGCTTTCGGTCAGGGCGATGATGGCTTTGACCCCGGGGAAGTGGTTGGCCGTGTACATGGCCGCCAGGGCGATGCTTTCGTCGCAGCGCTCGAACTCGGTGCCCAGACGGTGGCTGGATTTCTTGCTGGTCGGGTGTTTTTCCGCACCCAGGCAGATCCGCGCCATGGCCTGGACCGCCTCGAGCGGATAAGCTCCCGCGGCGCTTTCCGCCGAGAGCATGACCGCGTCGGTGTAATCGAGCACGGCGTTGGCCACGTCCGACACCTCGGCGCGGGTCGGCATGGGATTCTGGATCATCGACTCCATCATCTGTGTGGCCGTGATCACCGCTTTGTTATGGCGGCGGGCATGCAGGATGATTTTCTTCTGGATGCCGCACAGCTCGGCATCGCCGATTTCCACGCCGAGGTCGCCACGGGCCACCATGACGGCGTCGCTGGCGCGGATCAGGCCGTCGAGGGTTTCGTCGTCGGCGACCGCTTCGGCACGTTCGATCTTCGCCACCAGCCAGGCGCTGCCGCCGGCTTCGTCGCGCAGTTTGCGCGCATATTCCATATCCGAGCCATCGCGCGGGAAGGACACCGCCAGGTAATCCAGCTCCATCTCGGCGGCCAGCTTGATATCGGCTTTGTCTTTCTCGGTCAGCGCCGGTGCGGTCAAACCGCCGCCGCGGCGGTTGATGCCTTTATGGTCGGAGAGCGGGCCGCCGATGGTCACCACGCAATGCAGCGCATCGTCGGTGGCCGATTCCACGCGCATGACCACGCGTCCGTCATCGAGCAGCAGTTCGTCGCCGACGCCGCAGTCCTTGACCAGGTCCGGGTAGTCGATGCCGACGATTTCCTGGGTGCCCTCGGTCAATGGGTGGCTGGTGGAGAAAACGAAGCGATCGCCGATTTTCAGTTCGATGCGCTTATTGGCGAATTTGGCGATGCGGATCTTCGGGCCTTGCAGGTCGCCGAGCAGGGCGACGTGGCGTCCGTGTTTGGCGGCGAGGTCGCGTACCAGCTTGGCGCGGGCCTTGTGCTCGTCGGGCGAGCCGTGGGAGAAGTTCAGGCGGGCCACATCCAGGCCGGCGAGAATCAGTTTTTCGAGAACTTCGGGCGAGTTGCTGGACGGGCCGAGGGTGGCGACGATTTTGGTGCGGCGAATGGTCATGCACAGGCTCCTGAGATCAAGCAGAACGCGAGGCTACTACGCTGTCACCCTGTAGTCATTTTTACGCGCCACTACTTTTTTCCTCGGGTCTGAGCACCAGCAAATCGCATTCGACGGCATCCAAAACCCGTTCGGCGGTATGCCCGATCAGTGCGGTATCCAGCTGCCCACGGGCGACCGCGCCCATCAGCAGTAAATCGACGTTCTGCTCGCGGACGAAACGCGGCAATACTTCTTCGGCGAAACCTTCGACCAGATGGGTGTCGGGCCGGGCGATCGGGTATTGGCCGATCAGGTCCTCGAAGGCGTCGCGGTGCTGTTTGGCGCTACGCTCGACGTAACTTTCATAGTCGCCGACCAGCTCGGCATCGAACACCAGGGTGCGAGGCAAGGGCGCATAGGTGTGCAGGTAGTGCGCTTGCAGGCCGAGTTGCTCGCTCAGTTCGCGCGCCGCGCGAATCAAACGATGATCCAGGGCTGCGGGCTTGTCGCCGCTGTGCAAGGGGTCGAGGGCGGCGCATAGGCGTCGACCTTGCCAGGCGCCGTGGTGCACCAGCCATAACGGCACCGGGCAATGACGGATCAGTTGCCAGCAACTATTGGTCAGCAACAGGCGCCGCAGCATGCTGTTGCGAGCAGCCGATTTGAGCACCAGGTCAGGCTGCAATTCGTCGATCTTGCCGAGGACCACCTTGTGCAGCGGCTTACCCCAGCGAACGTCCAGGTGCAGATCCAGCCCTTCGGCGCGTAGCGGGATTACATGATCCTCCAGCCAGGTGCCGGCCTGCTCCAGTGCCGCCGCACGGCCTTTGGCCTGCAAGGCGCTGTCGAATAGCGGGCTGGTATCCAGAGCCGTATGGTATTCGGCCAGCAGCAGGTGGAGTTGCGCCTGGTTCTTGCGCGCCAGCCAGACCGCGCGCTCGAGCGCCGGCTGACTCGGCTGCTGGGAATCGATGACGACCAAAAGCGTTTGCAGTTTCATGGCGCTGACCTTGCTATGAGCGATGCTGTGACGGGGCCATTGCAACGCAAAGAGGCCCCGGCAGACTTGATCTGTATCAGCTTAGACGGCAACCGGCTCCGATACTCGTTTGCCGGCCCCTCGAACAGGCTGCGCGGGATATTCCCGCGGGCGTTTCAGCCGGGGCATGGCGGTGCGGGATGGCCCTACAGAATGCTTATGTCCAGTCGATACACTGCCATCGGAGGATAAACCCATGAAAACCCTGTTGATCGTACTCCTGGCGCTCGGCGCCGTTGGTTGCAGCCGCTATAGCCTCGACCGTCATTTGGACAGCGCCTACCGCGCTTATGATCAGGGCGATTGCGATACGGCCATGTTGGATCTGTCGAAGGCCGAACGCAGCAGCCGATCGCGCAACTATATCCAGCCGGAAATCTCCCTGCTGCGTGGCCAGTGTCTGGAACGTCAAAGCCTGTTCCTGGATGCCGTGCAAACCTACAGGTTCATCATCGGCCGTTATCCGAGCAGCGAATATGCCTACCGCGCCCGCGCGCGATTGGAAACCTTGCGCCAATTGGGGCACCAGGACGCCGTCCAGGTCGGCAAAAGCGTCGATGCGGCTCCCGCAAACTGAACCGCTGATCGTCGGATGCGCGAGGTCAGCGGCCAACGCGGTAAGCTAGCCGCCTCAATCAAGGAGGAAGCCATGCGAGTACTGCTTTGCCTGCTGCTATTGCCAGGGTTGGCCATGGCGGAGATTTACCGTTGGGTCGATGCCAATGGTCAGGTGCATTTTGATCAGCGACCGACACCCGGCGCTGAGCAAGTCGAGGTCAAGCCCCAGGTGGTGGAGCGCGATGCCGCAACCGTCGAGCGGCAGGAGCGCGCCACGCGTTTTTTCGAGGCGCGGCGTGAGGAACAGGCGCAGGCCGCGGCCGCGGCGACGGAGCGCAAAACCCAGCAAGAGAAAGAATGTGGCGAATTGCGTCGGCAATTGGCTGGCATACCTGAGGGGTGGCGCTATTATAAAACCGACGCCAATGGCGAGCGCAGCTACTATAGCGATGCGGAGGTCGATACCGCTCGTCGTCAGTTAAGCGACCGGATATCAGAGCGTTGCAACTGAAGCTTGTTTAGGCGTGGCAGTATGGCCATACTCGGAAGTCACTAGTAGCGATTTGATATCATGCAGATTCAGCGTCGAATAGAGCGCCATCAGTTACCGTACTACCTGAAGGTGTTCAATCGCATCACCGACAAGCCGGTGGGTTACATCGGCAATGTGTCGGTCGATGGTATGCTTTTGATCAGCCAGTTGCCGATGTTGGTAAACGCGAGCTTCGATATGCGCCTGAAAATACCTGGCCCGGACTCCCCGCGTTTTATCGATTTTTCCGCGATCTGCCAGTGGTGCCATGAAGACGTGACGCCCGGCAGTTACGATTCCGGCTTCTCCCTGGAGCTTCCGCCCGTCGAATATGTCGAGATGGTCGAAGCGTTGCGTCACTATTTCAGTTTTCATCCCATACCGACATCTGCCTACTACAAATAAAGCAAACGCCCCGAACCTGTCGGGGCGTTTGCTTTTATAGCCTGACCTGTCAGGCCGTTTGCACGGCCTGTGCATGGCGGTTTTTAAGCCGGCAAAGGTGTGGGCTGGTCCAACTGCAGTAACGCATTGGAGCGTGCTTGCACTTCGCGGTAACGCTCGGCGTCGGTGGCGAGTACCTTGCTCATTGCCGGGAATATCTCATTGAGCTTGCGGGTCCATGGCTCGGACTTGGCCTGCTCGGGGAAGCAGCGGTGAATCAGATCGAGCATGATCGATACTGTGACCGACGCACCCGGCGAGGCGCCGAGCAGCGCCGCGATGGAGCCGTCGTGGGCTGCGACCAGCTCGGTTCCGAACTGCAGGATGCCGCCGCGCTTGGGGTCCTTCTTGATGATCTGCACGCGTTGCCCGGCCATTTCCAGGCGCCAGTCCTCGGCCTTCGCTTCCGGGTAAAAGCCGCGCAGCGTCTGCAGGCGCTTCTCTTCGGACTGCATCACTTCCTTGACCAGATAACGGGTCAGGTCGAAATTGTCGCGCGCCACGGCGAGCATCGGGCCGATATTGTTCGGGCGTATCGACAGCGGCAGGTCGAGCAGCGAGCCATGGCGCAGGAACTTGGTCGAAAAACCGGCGTAGGGGCCGAATAGCAAGGAAGTCTTGCCGTCCACCACGCGAGTGTCGAGATGCGGTACCGACATCGGCGGCGAGCCCACTTCGGCTTGGCTGTAGACCTTGGCCTGGTGCTGCTTGACCACTTCCGGGTTGTCGCAACGCAACCATTGGCCGCTGACCGGGAAGCCGCCGAAACCTTTGCCTTCCGGAATGCCGGACAATTGCAGCAAGGGCAGGGCGCCGCCGCCAGCACCGAGGAAGACGAACTTGGCCTGGATTTCGCGATGGCTGCCGTCGTCCTGGTTCTTGATGCTGACGCGCCAACCGTCCTGGTTGCGCTCGAGCCCGGTGACTTTCTGGCTGCACTTGACCACGGCATCCGGCTGCTTGCTCAGGTGATCGAGCAGGTGTTTGGTCAGGGTGCCGAAGTTGACATCGGTACCGGCCTCCACGCGGGTTGCGGCGATAGGCTCGTTCGGGTCGCGGCCCGGCAGCATCAGCGGCATCCACTTGGCCATGGTGGCCCGGTCTTCGGTGTATTCCATTTCGGCGAAGGCGTGGTGCTGGGTCAGCGCCGTAAAACGTTTCTTCAGAAACCCGATGCCTTCATGGCCGCGCACGAAGCTCAGGTGCGGTACCGGGTTGATAAAGCTTTTCGGCGTGCCGAAGGCGCCTTTCTCCACTAGATAGGCCCAGAACTGCTTGGATTCTTCGAACTGGGTATTGATGGTCACCGATTTGCCGATATCGATGGAGCCATCCGCCGCTTCCGGCGTGTAGTTCAGTTCGCACAGCCCGGCATGGCCGGTACCGGCGTTGTTCCAGGGGTTGGAGCTTTCAATCGCCCCCGATGCCATGAGTTCCACGACTTCCAGCGTGATGCCGGGGTCGAGTTCTTTCAGCAGCACGGCCAGGGTCGCGCTCATGATGCCGGCGCCGACCAGCACCGCATCCACTTTTTGGTAATCGTTTCGTGCCATTGCTACTTCTCCGAAAATTCAGCACCCAAAGGACGGCCGAAGGCCTATGCAGCGACGTACGCGGTTAGCAGGCTGTTGAAAAACTACCTGCGTTGCCATTGCTGCGTTAAAAACAGGCTCAAAATGCTCATTTACAACACGTAAACTCCGCTTTTTCGCCTGTTTTTGCCTTGCACTGGCTGCCTCGCCTACGTTTTTCAACGGCCTGTTAGCGAGTGCCGTGCTGCTCCCGGGGCGTGGGAGAAGGGGTCCTGCTGTATATGCCTGCCGCAAGATCGTTCATTTTCGCCACACTCTTGTGAAGTTGTTAAAACCGTGTTTTTCACGCTCTTTTGGAGCGTGAACCTCAAAAGTTCGTGTCTGCATCCGCGCGCTTTCCACCCGCATGGCATGACTGCGATGCGTTTTTACCGGCCACTGAAAACGATGCGGGTCGAGGCGGGGCGGATGAGCTCGGTCGGGAGCGACGCGTACGAGCCGTACAGGCGTGTCCCGAATCGATTTCAACGCCACGTAGCCGAGCGCAGTGGTTTCAACGGCCTGCTAAGAGTGGGCGAAGGCGGCTAGCCGGAAGGGGCAGCACGAAGTGGGCGACTCTCTGGGGGGGCGTGGCCGATGGCTAGTGCATCAGCGAGACGGCGAGGCCCGATTCAGGAGGCGTCCTTATAATCGGGGCGAGATTATAAGGCGAAAGCAGGAAAATAGATCGCCTGCTATGAATTTTCTTCTTTCCGCCGGTCAGGCGGTCAGCGCTTCGCACGGGCGTGGACGAGTGCCGTTCGTGGCGATTTTGGCGCTGGTCGGCAGGGGCTTTTGCAGCCAGGCGAGACATTGCCGATCCACCTCGACCCAGCCCGCGCCCAGTGGCGCCTGGCGCGATTGACGGAAGGCGCGGCACAACCCAGCCTGATCGAGCAGGGCGAATGTACGCATGGGGCGCCGGCGTTCGAGCAATGATCCTAGTGAAAACATGGCGTGAGACTCCAGTCGAATGACGACTAAAGTCTTATGCCAGCAAGCTGTGACAAGACCGTGACAGGAACCCTTAGGAACACTTTTCCGTCGACACTGTTAGCACATCGGCGCGCTGGTATACTGCCCGCCACTTTGCATCCAACCTGGAGAGACGAGCATGCTGCATCGCCTGTTATTTGGCTTGATTACCGCCGTCAGCCTGACCCTGGTCGGCTGCGCTCACAGTCCGCAACAGCTTAGCCCGCAACCGAAAATCAATAGCCCCTTGGTCGCCGTCGGCCAGGGCCAGCCCGTGGTCGTGCGGGTTGCCGATGGACGCCCGTCGCCGGTTCTGGGCACGCGCGGCGGCCTGTATCCGGAAACCAGCGCGGTCAGCGTCAGCGGCCAGGATATTCTGCCCAAGCTGCAAGCCCAGGCCGAGGCCGCCGTGCGCCTGCTCGGCTTCACCCCGAGCGCCAATGCTTATAACGCGCCGCAACTGACCTTGACCTTGGCCGAGCTGAAATATCAGTCGCCGAAAGACACGCTGTACGTCACCGAGGCCAATATCACCGCAAACTTCCGCCTCGAGGTGCAGAACAGCTCGCGCCGTTACAGCGGCCGTTACGGCGCTTCATTGAACCAGCGCTCGGGCATGGCGCCGAATCAGGAAACCAATACCAAGCTGGTGAGCGATGTGATGAGCGATGCACTGACCCGGGCATTCAAAGACCCCGCCGTCGGGCAAATGCTTTTGCAATAAGCCTTTGGCAGCCATGAAAAAGGCTATGTCCCAGTTTTGTGTTGCGCGAAGGAGCCGAAGCTCTTCGTAGGAGCCAGCTTGCTGGCGATCCATCTCACCGCGAAAAGCCTCGTCGGAGTGCCGAACCACAACAAGCTGACTCCCACAGGCGCGTTGTTTTGGCCTGTTAGCTGTTTCAACAACCAATTGGGACATGGCTATGAAAAAGGCTATGTCCCAATAACGTGTTGCAGGCGCTTTTGTAGGGTGGGTCGGGCCGCGCAGGTTAGGCGCATGACCACGGGCTATCTGTCGATGCCTAAATCAGTTGCGCCGTAACCCACCAGCGGGGCCAGGCCGAAGACCGCTTGGTGGGTTACGTGGCGCACAGATATTGCAGTTGCTTCGCCATCCCGGTTCCGCGCCACTAACCCACCCTACGAATTGCCGTACCCAGACAATGCTTATCCGGCCCACACACTGCAACACATAACGGGTACAGAGCCATGAAAAAGCCCCGCCGATAAGCGCAATGCTGTTCACTTAAGCGGAGCAGCTTTGCGGTCAACCGGGTAGCGGCTCTTAGACATATTCACCGTCCTGGGCGTCGATGGCCTGGGGCGGTTTTTAATGAATGTCAGCGTGTTGTCTTGCATCGAGCTTTTGATATCCCTGAACCCTAGTTCGATTT
>NZ_CAMPHN010000141.1 GCF_946885885.1 uncultured Pseudomonas sp. | reverse complement strand
ATATGGGCAAGAGCCTGGCTCAGGAAGGCATGGATGATCTGGACTCGAAAGCCGTAGCCCAGGGCATCGAAGATGCAATCGGCAAGAAAGAACAACGCCTGAAGGACGAAGAGCTGATGGAAGCCTTCGCCTTCCTGCAGAAGCGCGCCGAGGAGCGCATGACGGCAATGAACGAGGAATCGGCCAAGGCCGGTAAAAAATTCCTCGAAGAAAACGCCAAGCGTGAAGGCGTGGTCACCACCGAATCCGGTTTGCAGTACGAAATCATCAAGAAAGCCGATGGCGCTCAGCCCAAGGCGACCGACGTGGTGACGGTTCACTACGAAGGCAAGCTGACCGACGGCAGCGTGTTCGACAGCTCCATCGAGCGCGGTAGTCCGATCGAGCTGCCGGTTGGCGGCGTGATTCCGGGTTGGGTCGAAGGTCTGCAGCTGATGCATGTCGGCGAGAAGTACAAGCTCTATATTCCGAGCGAACTGGCCTATGGCGAGCAAAGCCCGACGCCGGCCATCCCATCCAACTCGGTGCTGGTATTCGATCTCGAATTGCTGGGCATCAAGGGTGCTGAAGAAGCCCCGGCAGCCGGCGAAGAAGCCCCTGCCGCCGGTGAGAAAGCTGGCGAGGCCGCTGCCACCGAGCAGTAAGACCGAGTCGTTCGCACAGCGCCCCGTTTCGACGGGGCGTTGTCGTTTCAGGGGGAATAAAATGTCGATTCGGGGTTGACTTGGTTGTCTGAAAGTACTGCGGAGGCGGGTCCGATGTTACGGTTATGCACATTTGTCGCAGTCTGCGCGCTGTCTTGACACGGCACCGTATATAAATCTTTTGCAATTATTAACTTATTGATTTATATGGATTTTGTTGGCTGAGTAAAAAATGCCCGATCTGTGTAGAGGCCGCATGGGCTGGGCGTTTGCTAGGCTAATGAAGAATCTGTTCACAAGGTTATCCACAGATTCGGTGGATAACCTGAAGCAGCCCAGTCGGCATGCGGGCTGAGGAGGATGAACCATGAAATCACCTTGGAATTTCCCCCGTTACCTGTCCCTGGCGCAGAATTTTTTGAGCCGCGGCCGGTTACCTTTTTTGCTCCAGGCAGTGGTACGCAAAAGCGATAGGCAGGGGCGTCGCTTTGCCACCGTCAAGGACGATTTGCGCCTTTTGCAGAGCCTGTGCGTGGCTTGGTGGCGCGGCGAGTACCGGGCTATCAGCCGCCAGGCGCTGTTGGCGGTGGTGGCCGGGCTGATTTACCTGGTAACGCCCTTGGACGGTGTGCCGGACTGGTTGCTGGCGGTGGGCTTTATCGACGACCTGGCGGTATTGGCCTGGGTGTTACGCACCTGGCGCGATGAATTGCAGGCGTTCCGTGTGTGGCGCGATGCGCAGACACCCGAGCATGTCGCGCTTTTGGAACATCTGCCGGAGCTGGATCGGGCCGAGGGTTGATCGGAAGGGGATCGCGTTCCGCCAGCGAGTGGTATCGCAGCGCTGCAGATGGCGTTCTGCGTGCAGGCATCGACCCGGCCCAGCCCATGCAAATGTGCGTGCGGCAGCAAGACACGCCCTTTATGGCGCATGGCTGTTAATATTGCCGTCTGCAAGGACGGAGATGTAACGATGAATGTGCAAGTGATCGAACGCGACGGCGAGCCTGAATACGCTGTGTTGCCCTGGGCCGATTACCAAGTTTTATTGCAGGCCGCTGGTCGTGGAGGGGAAAAGGCCGAGGCCGTTTCCGCTAGCGGCTGTCCCGCGTTGAAAGAACTCAAGCGTTTACGCGAAGAAAAGGGGCTGGCTGCCGAGCAACTGGCGCGCTCGGTGGGGATCAGCCCGCACTACCTGGCGATGATCGAAAGTGGCGAGCGCGAGCCCGATGCGGCCATTCGCCGTTCGCTGGCTTGGCACCTCGGTATTGCGGGTTGGGAGGCGGATTCTTGAGCGTGCGTATCAGCCGACAACATTGGCAAGCCCTGCTCGACGAATTGGAGACCGCCCGCCGCCAGCGCCATTTGCTGACGTATCGCGCCTTGATCGAGCGTTTAGCGCTGCCCAGCCCGGCGATGCAAACCTTGGCGGCGGCTCTGGAGTATCTGGCCACCCTGGACGCGCGGGCCGAGCGCCCGCTGCGTAGCGCCTTGGTGATCAGTCAGGGCGCCAGCCGTCTGCCGCGCACCGGGTTCTTCGACTGCGTGACCCGTTTGGGACGCTTCAGCGGCGCATCCGATGGGGTCGCGGCGGCGTCCTGGCATGCTGCCGAGGTGGTGCGGGTGTTCGAATTCAGTTATCCCGAAGACATTTAACAGGCAGCGGTAATCCTCACTTATGACTGGAACCTCGATGCTGCTCCATCTGCGGGCCCGTTTGAGTTATGCCGTGGCCAGACGTCTGTTCCATTGGTCCTGGCTGGTCAAGCAGCCGCGGGCGTGGCGCTGGATGGAAGGGCGGTTCGCGCGTATGGCCAACCTGGGCAACGTCGCGGCGCAGAGTTTCTATGGGCATATTCTGCTGTTTCGCGGCCAAGGCTTCGGTGCACGGGAGGAGGGCATGCGGTTGCTGCGTCTGGCCGCCGGCGCCGGCGATGCTAAGTCCGCCTATCAAGTGGGCGTGTCGAGCCTGGCCGGCGATACCCGCCAAGCACCGGACGCTGGCGAAGCGGCGCGTTGCTGGAAGATCGCCGCCGATGCCGGCCATCCCCTGGCGGCGCAGCGTCTGGCCGAACTCTATCGCCAGGGTGCATCGGGCCTACCGGCCGATGCCGAGCAGGCTGCGCATTACAGCGCCAGGGCGCGCGAGCTGGGGCTTTAATCCACCCCGACAAAGCCCCCGGTCTGGTGCTGCCATAGGCGCGCGTAAAGACCGCCCTTGGCGATCAGCTCGCTGTGGCTGCCGCTTTCGACGATCTGCCCCTTGTCGATGACCACCAAGCGGTCCATGCGCGCGATGGTCGAAAGGCGGTGGGCGATGGCGATGACCGTTTTGCCCTGCATCAGGGTATCGAGGCTTTCCTGAATCGCCGCTTCGACTTCCGAGTCGAGCGCCGAGGTGGCTTCGTCGAGCAGCAGAATGGGCGCGTTCTTCAGCAGCACGCGGGCGATGGCGATGCGTTGGCGCTGCCCGCCGGACAGCTTGACCCCGCGCTCGCCGACCTGGGCATCGAGGCCCAGGCCGCCCTGGCCGTCGTCGAGCAAGGGAATGAAGCTGTCGGCGCGGGCCTTGCGCGCCGCCTCCAGCAACTCCGCATCGCTGGCACCGGGTTTGCCATAGCGCAGGTTGTCGCGGATCGAACGGTGCAACAGCGAGGTGTCCTGGGTGACCACGCCGATTTGTGCGCGCAGACTTTCCTGGGTGACCTCGGCGATGTTCTGTCCATCGATCAGGATGCGCCCATCCTGCAGGTCGTAGAGGCGTAGCAGCAGGTTGACCAGGGTCGACTTGCCCGCGCCCGATGGTCCGACCAGGCCGATTTTCTCGCCGGCGTGCACCTTGAAATCCAGGCCGCCGATCACCCCCTCGGCCTTGCCGTAGTGAAAATGCACGTCATTGAAATGCACGGCGCCCTGACTGACCACCAAGGGTTTCGCCTCCGCGCGGTCGAGCACCTGGCGCGGGCGGGCGATGGTCTGCATGCCGTCGTGCACGGTGCCGACGTTCTCGAAGATGCCATTGACCACCCACATGATCCAATCGGCCAAGTTGTTGATCCGGATCACCAGGCCGATGGCCAAGGCGATGGCGCCGGTGCTGATGCTGCCCTGGCTCCACAGCCACAACGCCAGTGCTCCGGTGGCGCCGATCAGCAAGCCGTTGAGGCAGGTCACGGAAAAATCCAGGGCGGTCACGGTGCGGGTCTGGATGCGCACCTTGTCGAGCACTTCCTCGATGCCTTCGCGGGCGTAGTTTTCCTCCTCCTGGGTATGGGCGAACAGCTTCAGGGTGGTGACGTTGCTGTAGCCGTCGACTATCCGTCCCATCAGCTTGGCGCGCGCCGCCGAGGCGATGCTCGAGCGCTGTTTGATACGCGGCACGAAGTACCAGAGCGTCAGGCAATAGCCGCCGATCCACAGCAGCAACGGTACGATCAGCCGCGGGTCGGCTTCGGCGAACAAGTACATAGCGCTGCCGGCGTAAATCAGCACATGCCAGAGCGCATCGACCACCTGCATCGCCGAATCGCGCAACGAGGGGCCGGTTTGCATGATGCGCTGGGCGATGCGTCCGGCGAAATCGTTCTGGAAGAAGCCCAGGCTCTGCTTGAGCACGTAGCGATGGTTTTGCCAGCGGATCAGGTTGGTCAGGCTCGGCGAGATCGCCTGGTTGACCAGCAGATCGTGCAGGCCGAACACCAGCGGCCGGATGATCAGTGCGACCAGCAACATCCACAGCAGCTCGTTGCGGTAGCGTACGAAGAATTCGCTACTCGGCGTCGCCTGAGTCATATCGATCAATTGACCGAGAAAGCTGAACAGCGCGACTTCGATCAGCGCGGCGAAAAAACCGACCGTCATCACGGCGAGCATCAGCGGCCAGACTTGGCGCAGGTAGTGGGCGTAAAACGGCAATAGGGCCTGGGGCGGTTCGACGTCGGGGGTGGCTTTGAATACGTCGATCAGTGCTTCGAAGCGTTGGAACAGCATAAGGTCGGGCGTCCTGCCGAATGGTGAGTGGCGATTCTATCGCTTAATCACCGCGGCCAAGCGCGAATTGCCCTTTCCTCGGGATAGGGACTGGGGATCAGCAAGTGAGTAGGTGGGACGGGCTGCATGGCCTTCGTCACGATGCTAGGCAAGCTGCCGCGTAACCCAACAACGGTATCCACTACCACGATGGGTTACGCCGCCTTAAATGGATGGCTTGCCTGAGTACTCGGTTGGCGGCTAACCCATCCTACAGGGGGACTACAAACGCTTGGCCTCGACGATCAGCACGGGTTCGCGCGGTACGTTCTGGTGGCCGCCGCGGTTGCCGGTCGGTACCTGGGCGATCTTGTCGACCACGTCCATGCCGCGGACCACTTTGCCGAACACCGCGTAGCCGAAGTCGCGCGAGCCGTGGTCGAGGAAGGCGTTGTCCTTGTGGTTGATAAAGAACTGGCTGGTCGCCGAGTCACGGATCTGGGTGCGGGCCATGGCCAGGGTGCCGCGTACGTTATGCAGGCCGTTATCGGCTTCGTTCTTGATCGGCGCCAGGGTTTGCTTTTGCTCCATCCCGGCATCGAAACCGCCGCCTTGCACCATGAAGCCGGGGATTACCCGATGGAACTGGGTGCCGGCGTAATAGCCGCTGTCGACGTAGGAGAGGAAGTTGGCCACGCTGATCGGGGCTTTTTCGGCTTCCAGTTCGATTTCTATTTCGCCGAGGCTGGTGCTCAGCAGCACTTTCGGATTGTCCGCGGCCATTACGCTGGCGGTCAGCAGCAGGGAGCAGGCGGCGAGGGCGAGTTTTTTCAGCATTCTCGTGGGTCCTTTCATTGTTGGGGGTGAGTAGGGGCGGTCGGTTGCTGTTCGGCGAGGAACCTCAACAGGCTGTTATTGAAGCGTTCCGCTTGATCCAGTGGTGTGGCATGGCGCGAATCTTCGATCACCAGCAGGCGGGCATTGGGCAGTTCTTTGACGTAAGCCTCTTTGCGCGCGACCGGGGTGTAGTCGTGGTCGCCGGTAACCACCAGGGTCGGACAGGTGATGCGCGCCAGTCGCTCGCGCACGCCCCAGCCGATGATCGCATCGAGGCTCGCCAGGTAGGCGCGCTTGTCGTTCTGCGGCCAGCGCTCCTCTATTTTGCGCCGTAGCTCGGCTTGTTCCGGTTTAGGAAACAGCAGTCTGCCCAGCGCCTTGGCGATCTTGTCCAGGCTGAACAGGCGCGACAGCGTCCAGCGCTTGGCGACTTCCAGGTAGTCGCGCGGGCTTTTGGCCTTCACTTCCGGGCTGCTGTTGATGATGCACAGGCTTTTCAGCAGTTCAGGGCGGTCGACCCCCAGTTGGAAACCGATCATGCCGCCCATGGAGATGCCGACCAGGTGCACGGGCCCCAATTGCAGGTGTTCGATCAGGGCGAGCACATCCGCGGCGAAACCGGGAATGCTGTAGCGCTCGCGCGGTTTGTCGGAACGGCCATGGCCGCGGACGTCGAGTGCGATCACCCGATAGTGCGCGGCCAGTTCGGGTATCTGGTATTCCCAGTCACGGGTACTCGACCCCAGGCCATGGAGCAGCAATACGGGAGCGCCCTGGCCGTATTCGTCCTGGCCGTAGTCTTCGTAGTGCAACTGGCAACCGTCGTTATCGAAATAAGGCATGGGCAACGTCCTGTCAGGCTGAGAGCTAGGAGGCAGCGATGGCTGCATTCAAAGGCACGGCGTCGAAGCGCTTGATCAGCTCCACGAGTATCTGGGTGGCGGGGCCGAGAGGTTTATCCTTGCTCGAATAAAGGTGGAACAGCGGGTTGCGGCAGCCACCCTGATCGAGCGGCAGCGGTTTCAGCAAAGCTTCCCTGAGTTCGCGCTCGATCATATGCCGTGGCAGCCAGGCGAAGCCCAGGCCATTGCTGACGAAGGTGACGGCGGTGGCCAGGCTGCCCACCGTCCAGCGGTGCTCGGCGCCGAGCCAGCCGACGTCGCGCGGCTGCAGGCGGCCGGAATCGCGAATCACCACCTGCATCTGGGTTTCCAGGTCCTGGAAAGTCAGTTCGCGCTGCAAGCGGTGTAGCGGGTGATCGGGGTGGGCGACTGCGATGAATTCCACCGCGCTCATCTCCGCGCCGAGAAACCCCTGGATATTCAGGCTGCTGATCGCCAGGTCGGCGATACCTTCCTTGAGCACTTCTTCGACGCCGGACAGCACTTCTTCGCGCAGGCGCACCCGGCAACCGCGGCTTTGCGGGATAAACGCGGTCAACGCTTGCACCAGGCGCGCGTTGGGGTAGGCGGCGTCCACGACCAAGCGCACTTCGGCTTCCCAGCCTTGCTCCATATGGTGAGCGAGATCTTCCAATTGGCTGGCTTGCTTGACCAATTGCCGCGAGCGGCGCAGCAGCACATCGCCTGCGTCGGTGAGCACCGCTTTGCGTCCATCGATGCGCAGCAAAGGCACACCCAGTTGTTCCTGCATGCGTGCGACCGTATAGCTGACCGACGATTGAGAGCGGTGCAGAACTTCGGCAGCCTGGGCAAAACCGCCCTGATCGACCACCGCTTGCAGGGTACGCCACTGGTCCAGCGTGACGCGGGGGGCTTTCATAATGTTTCCTTTATGACCGTCTGGCGCGCCAGCCGGGATGCAATCCCTGGTGAACTCGCTCTACACTGACATCCCCGATTTGGAGACCGCCGGATGAAATATTACTGCTGTGCCGTGCTCGCCTGCTTGCCGTTGACTGCCTTCGCCTATCCCATCGAAGTGGAAAAACAGCTCAACGGCGCGGAAGTTTCCGCGACTACCGTGGAGATCGACCACAACATGGGCGCGGTGCGTCTGTACAACTATGGTCAGGCCGCGGCCGAGTGTTCGGCGATCTTTCGCAATGGTCCGGAAACGCCGCGCACGCGCAAAGCCTCGCTAGCTGCCGGGCAGAGCCATAATCTGACCTACAAATCCAACCGTAGCATCATCCGCCTGCGCGTCGAGTTGACCTGCGAGCCGAAATGAATGCGCCACGAGACTAATGTGCGGGTTTGTATAAATCAACGTAGCCGATATATCCCGGCTTTTTAGTGCATCTCCGTATCGATCCGGGTGCGGCTATACTGCACCGCGTAATACCCCTGTCATAGGGTGCGCCGTCGCTCGGCTGCCGGGCCGGTTCGCGGGCGCTCCTGTAAGCGTTTGGCGGCGGCTTCCTCATTATCGCTGCGCACATGCCCTGCGCATTCGCCCAAGGTGCCGCAATGCAGCTGTCCGGACGTGGTGTGTCGCTGTCGGTCTTCGCATCGATTCTATTCGCCCTGATTCCTGGCTACGTGCAGCAACTGGCGCCGCTCGATGGCGTGCAGATTTTCGCCCAGCGCGTGCTTTGGTCGATTCCCGCCGTGCTGTTGCTCGTCACGCTATCGAAGCAGTGGGCGGTGCTGCGTGCGGCAGCGGCGCGTTTGCGATGCGAGCCCTGGTTGCTGACCGCCTTGCCGCTGGCCGCCGTGCTGATGGGTGTGCAATGGGCGTTGTTCGTCTGGGCGCCTTTGGCCGGGCGTATGCTCGAGGTTTCCCTCGGCTATTTTCTGCTGCCGCTGGCGATGGTACTGGTGGGGCGGGTGTTTTATGGCGAGCGTTTGCGCCCGCTGCAACGGCTGGCCGTGGTTTGCGCGTTCGCCGGAGTGGCCCATGAATTATGGCGCACCCAGGCGTTCTCCTGGGTGGTGCTGGTGACTGTGCTGGGCTATCCGCCGTACTTCATGTTGCGGCGCTGGATGCGCTTGGACGCCTTGTCCGGTTTCGTCCTGGAGATGCTCGTGCTGGCGCCGCTGGCGGTGTGGTTGATCCTTGTCTGGGGGCCGCGGGCGGTATTCGAGGCGGCGCCACAACTCTGGTGGTTGCTGCCCGGCCTGGGTTTGCTCAGCGCATTGGCGTTCGCCGCGATGATGACCTCCAGCCGGCTGTTGCCCCTGGGGTTATTCGGCATTCTCAGCTATGTCGAACCGGTGTTGCTATTTCTCATGGCTTTGCTGGTGCTGGGCGAAACCTTCGACCCTGGCCAATGGTTGACCTACCTGCCGATCTGGCTGGCGGTGGTGCTGGTCGGTTGGGACAGCGGACGCTTGCTGCTCAAGCAGCAGCGCCGCTAACCCGCAGGCGTCAATCCAGTACGTTTCTCAGCACTTCATAGACGATGCCCGTGGCGATCGCCACCAGCACCACGTCCGTGCCGATCTGCTTCCATTCGTAGCCCTCGTAGTGCGGAAGCTGGCTGCTCACCCGGCTATCGAAATTCTTCGCGATGCCCGGCGGCAGCGGCTTGCCGCGCGCCAGGTTTTTGGCGATGCCCGGCGGTAGTGCGGAGGCCGAGGCGATCAGATCGCGGTTCTGCCCCAGCACGATGCGCACCCGACCGATATCGATCGACGGGCCGCTGACGCTGACACTGACGTCGCCGTGTTTAGCGTCGGCTTGCTTGCCGGGGTGATCGTGCTTGGGGGCGGCGGATGTGCCTTGCGTCGCCAGGGCGGTCATCAGGGTAAAAGCCAGGGTGGAGCGGGTCAGCATGATACGAAATGGCCTGTTCATTGTGATCTCCATGCCAATCGCGGCGATTGGCTCGGCTGATTTAAACCCTTGGGCAGGGCGCCGTTCAACTATGGCCGAGTAGACGAATGCAAAGAAATTCGGCCATAGCGTCGGAACGGGTTACGCTATGCGGCTGATTTTATGCTTTTCGTCGAGGTCGCCCCCGTGTTTTCCCAATTCGCCCTGCATGAACGCCTGCTCAAAGCCGTGGCTGCGCTGAATTTTACCGTGCCTACGCCGGTGCAGGTGGCGGCCATCCCGCCGGCGCTGCAAGGGCATGATCTGCGGGTAACCGCGCAGACCGGCAGCGGCAAGACCGCGGCTTTCGTGCTGCCGATGCTCAACCGCTTGCTCGGTACAGGCGCTTCCACGCAGCGGGTCAGCGTGCGTGCGGTCATTCTGTTGCCGACCCGCGAGCTGGCTCAGCAGACGCTCAAGGAAGTCGAGCGTTTCGCTCAGTTCACTTTCCTCAAGGCCGGCTTGATCACCGGTGGCGAAGATTTCAAAGTGCAGGCGGCGATGTTGCGCCGGGTCGATGTGCTGATCGGCACGCCCGGGCGTCTGATCGAACACGCCAATGCCGGCAATCTGCTGCTCGACGAAGTCGAGGTGCTGGTGCTCGATGAAGCCGACCGCATGCTCGACATGGGCTTTGCCGAAGATGTGCAGCGCCTGGCCGGCCTGTGCAACGCCGCGCGTCAAACCCTGCTGTTTTCCGCCACCAGCGGTGGCGCCGCTCTGCGCGAGGTGGTCGACAAAGTATTGAAGGAGCCGCAGCACCTGCAGCTCAACCGCGTCAGTCAGCTCAGCGAAGGCACCCGTCAGCAGATCATCACTGCCGACCATAATCACCATAAAGAGCGTCTGGTCGAGTGGCTGTTGGCCAACGAGACCTACGAGAAGGCGATCATCTTCACCAATACCCGGGTGCAGGCCGACCGCCTCTACGGCAAGTTGGTGGCCAAGGATGTCAAGGTGTTCGTGCTGCACGGCGAGAAGGATCAGAAGGACCGCAAGCTGGCCATCGACCGCCTCAAACAGGGTGCGGTGAAGGTTCTGGTGGCCACCGACGTGGCCGCCCGCGGTCTGGATGTCGAGGGGCTGGACCTGGTGATCAACTTCGATATGCCGCGGTCCGGCGACGAATACGTGCACCGCATCGGCCGCACCGGGCGTGCCGGTGCCGAAGGTCTGGCGATTTCCTTGATCTGCCATAACGACTGGGCGCTGATGTCGAGCATCGAACGCTACCTCAAACAACGCTTCGAGCGCCGCAATATCAAGGATCTGAAAGGCATCTACCAGGGCCCGAAAAACCTCAAGGCATCCGGTAAAGCGGTCGGGCCGAAGAAGAAAAAAGTCGACCCCAAGACCGGCAAGAAAATCGCCAAGAAGCCGGCCGCCAAGGCGCCGAGCAAACGCAACACGATCAACAAACCGAAAGCCGAGGCGCCGGTGTTGGTCAGCCAGGATGGGTTGGCGCCGTTGAAGCGCCGCAAGCCGGCAGCAGAATAACCCGTAGCTCCCATGTTCTTGGGCAAGGCCCACAACGTATCGCCTAGGGTAGGTCGGGTTAGCGGCGACTATCGCATTTTGAGTAGCGACATCGCCGTCGGCCGCCGCGTAACCCGACAAGATGCTATGCGGTGTTGTTGGTAGCGGCGGTGCACGCACCGCTTTCCCCGGATTGCATCCGGGAGTTCTGAGGGTGGATCGGGGCGCGTAGCTGACGCCTTTTTCATCCACCATCGTTAATTGGTGGATGGATGAAGCGTCATCCCCCCTACGAAGTTGGATAAACCTCGGTGCAATCCGGGAGCGGCGGAGAGGCACCATCCCCGGATTGCATCCGGGCTACAAAAGCGCCCGGCAGACCGACGCGTCCCGTTACTTCGGCACGATCAGGATCTTGCCGTCTCGCTCGCCGCTGGCGGC
>NZ_CAMPHN010000140.1 GCF_946885885.1 uncultured Pseudomonas sp. | reverse complement strand
GGCTTTAGCCGCGACAGCTGGAGCGAAAAGCTCGCCGCTGAAGCGCCTCCCACGGTTGGTGGTACGCAGCGCAACTCGGGAAGCAGCGCCGACCGCACAATCGCTCCCCCGGATTGCATCCGGGCTACAAAACGGGCTTTTGTAGGGTGGACATGGCGAAGCCTTGTCCACCGATGGCGATCCGGATGGCGGACAAGCCTTAGGCATGTTCGCCCTACGAAGCCGTAGACTTTGAGGATCTACATCGGGCAAGTAAATCAGTCGCTCAAGGGCGCGAACAGCGCCTGCAGGTCCTCTTCGCCGAGTTGCCACTGGCCTTGGCTGGCGCCTTCCAGCACACCTTGGGCCAGGGTGGCTTTGGCGTTTTGCAGGTGCTGAATCTTTTCTTCGACGCTGCCTCGGGCGATCAGTTTGTAGACGAATACCGGTTTGTCCTGACCGATGCGGTAGGCGCGGTCGCTGGCCTGGGCTTCGGCGGCCGGGTTCCACCAGGGGTCGAAGTGGATCACGGTGTCGGCGGCGGTGAGGTTGAGGCCCGCGCCGCCGGCTTTTAGGCTGATCAGAAACACCGGGAACTCGCCGGCCTGGAAGCGTTGCACCGGGGTGCGCCGGTCCTGGGTGGCACCGGTGAGTTTGGCGTAGCCGATCTTGCGCGCCTGCAGTTCGGTTTCGATCAGCGCCAGCATCGAGGTGAACTGGGAAAACAGCAGCACCCGGCGACCTTCGGCGACCAGCTCTTCGAGCATTTCCAGCAGCGTGCTGAGCTTGCCCGAGTCGCTGCTTTTCAGTTGGACATCGTCGTCGCCGAGCAGACGCAGATCGCAGCAGGCCTGGCGCAGGCGCAACAGCGCTTCGAGGATGACGATCTGGCTGCGCGCCAGGCCCTGGCGGGCGATTTCGTCGCGCACTTTCTTGTCCATTGCCAGACGCAGGGTTTCATAGCGGTCGCGCTGGGCGGCGCTGAGTTCGACCCAATGGGTGATTTCGGTTTTTTCCGGCAGCTCGCGCGCCACCTGTTCTTTCTTGCGCCGCAGGACGAAGGGTTTGATACGCCCGCGCAGGTGCGCCAGCCGCTGCTGGTTGGCGTGTTTTTCGATGGGCGTGCGGTAGTCGCGGGCGAAGCTTTTGGCGTCGCCGAGCCAGCCGGGCATCAGGAAGTTGAACAGCGACCAGAGCTCGCCCAGGTGGTTCTCCAGCGGCGTGCCGGTCAGGCACAGGCGTTGCCAGGCCTGCAATTGGCCGGCGGCGAGGGCGGCTTTGCTGCGCGGGTTCTTGATGTTCTGCGCCTCGTCGAGAATCAGCAGGCGATAGGGCTGCGCGGCCAGGCTCTTGAGGTCGCGCGGCAGCAGGGCGTAGGTGGTCAGGACGATGTCATGACTGGCGATCAGTTTGAACTGGGTACGCCGCTGCGGCCCGTGCAGGGTCAGGACGCGCAGGCTGGGGGTGAAACGCGCGGCTTCGTCCTGCCAGTTGGGGATCAGGCTGGTGGGCATGACGATCAACGCCGGCTGGGTCAGGCGCCCGGCCTGTTTCTCGCTGAGGATATGCGCCAGGGTCTGCAGGGTTTTGCCCAGGCCCATGTCGTCGGCCAGCACGCCGCCGACCTGCAATTCGCAGAGGCTTTGCATCCAGTTCAGGCCATGCAGTTGATAGGGGCGCAGTTCGGCCTGCAACCCTGCGGGGGCGGCCACGCTCTGTTCGGCGAGTGATTGCAAGCGTTGGGCGAAGGCGCGCAGCTGCTCGCCGCCTTGCCATTTCAAGCCCAGGCCTTGTTCCAGGCCGCTCAGACGCGCGGCATCGGCGCGCGGCAGGCGCAAGCGTTGGCCGATCTCCTCGGTATCGCGGAAGAACAGCTCGCCCAAGGTGCTCAGCAGCGGTTGTAAGCGGGCGAAGGGCAGGGCGATGCGCTTGTGGCTGTGCGGCAAGCTGACCAGCAGCATCTCGCCTGCCTGGCGCTGGGCCACGGCCTCGTTGGTCAGCAGCCAAGGTGTGCGGCGGATCGCCTGCAACAGAATCGGCAGCAGGCTGATGCGTTGACCGTCGACTTCGATGCCCAGCTCCAGGTCGAACCAGCCGGTTTCCGGCTCCTCCTCGATTTCACCGTACCAGTCGTCGACCCGCGCCAGGTTGAAGTGGAAATCCGGCTGCATATGGATCTGCCAGCCCAGCTCGCGCAAGCGCGGTAGCTGCTCCTGCACGAAGCTCAGCCAGGCGCCATCGCTGCTCAGTTCGAACGGTTCGCCGGCTTCCTCGGGCAGCGCCTCGCTCTGCCTCAAGGCGCGCTGCAGGCCGGTGTCTTCCAGGCGTTTACGCAGCGCCGCCTCGGCCTCGGCATCGCGGACGATGCGTAGACGCCGGTCGATTGCCGGGCGCACCACCAGGTCCTTCGCCGTCTTGCCGAAGGCGCGGTGGCCCTGGTAGTCGAAGGCCAGGGCGGCGCGATGATGGGTTTGTTCGTGCATGCGGCCTTTGCGCGCATCGAAATGCACGCGCACATGGCTGCCGAGGGTCAGTATCGGTTGCGGCTGGATGCCCTCCAGGCGCTCTTCGAGTACATCGGCGCGCGGCTCGATCAACGGGCTGAGATCGATCCCGGCGGCTTGCTGGTTTTCCAGGGTCAGCAGGGCGGCGACCACATGCTTGCAGTTGCGCCCCACCGGGCAACTGCAATGGCCGATCACCTGCCAGGTATCGCCCTTGGGCAACAGCAGGATGCGCTGCTGATAGGTTTGCGCACCCGAGCCGCGGCAATTGGCGAGCAGGGTGCCGTCCTTGATGCTCAGCAGGGTGCTGCGGCCTTGTTTGGCATAGCCTTGGCCGCGCTCTAAAGCGCCGGAGCCGAATTCCGCGCGCCAATCGGCCTGGCGTAACTGGAGCGTTTCCAGGGCCATCAGACGGGGCTCACGACGCAATGGTGGGGTATGGACATGACACGGCCAAAGATCGACAAAGCCGATGATTCTGGCACAGCCCAGGTGGATTAGCAGCCCGTTACGGACGCAAGGCCGGGCGCATCTGTCGCATGGTTTTTCTTTGAGGCTCTGGGCTGGCGAAGGCGATATTTCTGAAACGATTCGATGGGTATCGCTGCGCTCAACGCCATCCTACGGGGCGTGATCGAGGGCTCAGCCGGCGAATGCGCTGCGGTATTGCCCCGGCGTCGCGCCCACGGCCTGGCGAAAGCGGTTGCTGAAATGGCTGGCGCTGGCGAAACCACAGGCCAGGGCGATGTCGCCGAAAGGCAATTGGCTGGTGCGCAGCAGTTCGCGGGCGCGTTCGAGACGTCGCGCCAGCAGATAGCGGTGCGGCGGTACGCCGAAGCTGAGGCTGAACATCCGCGCGAAATGGTACTCGGACAGCGCGCACAGCCCGGCCAATTGTCCCAGGCTCAAGGGCTCGTCGAGATGGCTGTCGATAAACTCACGCAAGCGTTTGCGTTGCGCCGGCGCCAAACCGCCGGTCAGGCGCAGGCCGTCGCGCCGACCGACCTGGGACAGCAGCGCATGGTCGAGTAGGTCATGGGCCAGGCTGCTGGTCAGCAGGCGTTCGCCGGGCTCGCGCCAATCGAGCCGGCTGAGCTGACGGAAACGCCGGGCCTGCTGCGGGTCGTCGAGGAAGGTGCCCTCGCGCAACTGCAACTCGCGGGGTTCGCGATCGAGCAGGCGAACCGCGCCCAGGGCGAACTGCTCCTGGCTGACATACAGATGCACCAGGTGGATGTCGCCATTGATCACCCAGGCCGACTCATGCCCCGCCGGCAGGATGCACAGCTTGTCCGGCGCGCCTTTGTCATGCGGGCGTTCGCGGCGAAAGGTGCCGGTGCCGCCGGCCAGGTAGCAGGACAGCGTGTGATGGCTCGGCGCCTCGTAGTCGCGGGTGTCGTGGCTGTTGCTCCAACTCGCAGCCGCCAACCCATCGCCCAGCTCGGCGCTGTGCAACAGTTTGGAGTTGGGCGAGCTGTACATCGCCAGAAACACCTGGCTTTGATCGAGTTGCGACATGGGCTTTCCTCTGCCGCACCATGCTACTCCGGACATGGGCGAGCGCCAGCCCCGCAGGTGAAAAAGCGCAAGATTTGGCAAGTCTCGGAGGGGGATCTCAGCCTGGCGGGTTGTGCGGCGGCGCCAGCGTTGCTCTACGCCGATCAGGGCTTGTGCCTGATCGGTACTACGAGGTTTGGCCAGGCGCGCAGCGCTCTTCTAGTCTTTTAACACCGGTTTCCAGTACATCTTTACATCTTCGCGTACGGCCTTGAGCGCATCCTTCTGGCCGTCCTTGTCGAAACCGAAAAAGGCCGCATTGAATACGTCGCCCATGCGTTCCTGACAGGCTTTTGCCTGTTCCGCCATCTGCTGGCGATCCTGCGCGGAAATATTGTCGAGGAACGAGACCGGTAAATAGGGCTTACTGTAAGTGTCGGGAATCTCTACCTCGTTTGCCGCCAGGGCCCCCACATAGCACTCGGTCAACTCTTGGGTACCACGCATCTCCGTGACTAGACCAATATTGTTCCAGACCTGTGTCGAATAAGCCTTGGGGTAAATGTTTGCAGCCGCGGACGAGACATCGCTTATCGCGTTCTTATCACCACTGAACACTGCCTTGAGCAGCGTTTCCTCGCCGACTTTCTGCTCAATCTCGTTAGCGGCCTGGGTCCAGGTTTTTCCGTTGCTCAGCTTGAACTCGTGATATGCCGACGAATCCATATCCAGCGGCCACATATCGTGAGGCATTTTGTCGGTGATATGTTCAGTCACACCCTCGTAAAGCTCCTCGTTTTTTGTGTACTTGTTTTTATCCATGAAGTCGGGATGGGTATAGCAATGCACGAACTCATGGCGGGCATGATGATTGGGGTGGGAACCCAAAGGATGATAGGCCGCCACTTTGACCTCGTTGCTCTCCATGTAGAACTTCCCGGCAGTATTCGACGGCAGGTCAAAGGTCACCTCGGCCTTGGCCTTATAGCAGGCGCTGTTATCAGGGATATATTGGCCGAAGTGGTTCAGTACCGTGTTATTGGCACGGGAAAGCGTATTGGCATCCGCTCGCTGACTCAGTTTAAGCGTACCCAGGATGGCCTGGTCAGGATGCTGAACGAAATCCATTGGGTTACGCATACCACGGTAAGCGGCGGAAGCCGCAATAATCGTGGTAAACAATTTTCCGAAAGTGTTGATGAGGCTCGGAGATTGGTTGCTGTCCCTCGCTGCCCCAGGTTGTTGCGCTGCAACTGCCTGTTGGCTGCCGGTAGCGCCGGTGGTTGGTGTTTGTGGAGGGGCTGTTCGTTGCTGCATAGGTCGTTGTCGTAGCGACATGGCAACCGGTGTATCGCCCTCCATCGCCGGCTGCGATGACTGGCCGGCGACAGAGGGAGGCATGCTCATCGGCTTGCTTTCATTATGTCTATCAACTGGGTTGAGCTGTGGCCCATCGCTGGCACGGATGCTATCTACCATATAAACCTCGTAAAAGTTCGGATCTCCATGTTCAAGCCATACGCAATTCAGCGGCCTTGCGGCGGAAATACAGCACAGTCTCCGACAGGTTGCCGATCAGGTTTTCCAGCGTAACCGGGGCCAGCTCGGCCAATTTTTTCTCGTAGCTGAAGACCAGATTATTGCTGGCTTCATTGATAAGCAGGGCGCCACCACGAGTGCGGTAGCCGGGGAAAGCGTGCGTCAGCAGAGCACGAAGCAAGAGGTCATCGCGAGGTGAGGGCGTCAGGGAAAGAATGTCAGCCAGAAACAGCAGGCTGTCGGCCTGTTCGCCCAGATAGAGGGTGATTTTCACATCGGGATCGACCGCTACCACAGCCGCCCCCAACTCATTGAGTTCTATATGTGGCTTATTGGTTTGGTGGCTATATTCGCGCAGCAATTGGCGGGTCATTTCACGGGCGTTCATAGCATCGTCGTTTCTTACTCGGTGGGATGATTACGTCGATCTATGAGTGAGAGAGGGGAGCGGTCGGTTCCGTTGCTCAATGACTGGCCAGCGACCGGAGAAGCGGTGTCGATTGGCGACGACGTCCGAAACCTGGCCCGAGCCCGTTTCCCGTTCGAGGAGAAGATCGATCGAACGGAAGCCGGCTCAACCCAGACAAACCCGATTGCGCCCTTGCTCTTTGGCGACGTAAAGGGCCTTGTCCGCACGCGCCATCAACTGCTCCACCGTCTCCGCGGCATGCAAGGTGGCTATGCCTATGGACACCGTCACCGCCAGGCTCTGGTCCACGCTGCCCCATGCGTGCTGTTCGACCAGCACGCGCAAGCGGTCTGCGACTTGTGCGGCGCTTTGCGGGTCTGGCTGTTCGGGCATGACCAGCAGGAACTCTTCTCCGCCAATGCGTGCGAAGCGGTCCGTATCGCGGACGGCCGTTTTTATCACTGCTGCGAATTGCTTCAACACTTGGTCGCCCGTTCCATGGCCCAGTCGGTCATTGATCTGTTTGAACTTGTCGACATCGAACAGCGCGATGCTGAAGGGGCGCTCGGTGCGCCTGGAGCGAGTCGCCTCCTCGGCGAGAATCTGCATCGCTGCGCGGCGGTTGAGCATGCCGGTCAGCTCATCCCGGGTGGCCAATAGTTCCAACTGATCCAGCGCCTTCGCCAGGGCCTTGTTCTTGCGCGCCAGAGCGGCCCTCAGTTCCTGGCCCTTGAGATTGAGCAGGGCGCCACGTCCCAGGAGCATGGTGAACCACAATGCACTCAGAACCTGCTCGACCCAGGTGCGCATCGGCATTGTCAGCTCGGTGTCGTGCACGCCCATCAGCACGCCGCTGCACAAGCCGAGCATGAGGCACAGTGCGACCGCGTACTTCATCGGCAGCGTCAGGGCAGTCATCGCGATCACCGTGATGAGCGTCATCAGCATCAGCAGCCCCACCTGCGGCACATAGAAGGCAAAAACCAGCATGTGCGCCGAAACGAGACAGGTCATTCCCGCCGCCAGACCGACGCCGGAACCCTGAAGATGCCAGCCGCGTGCAATGGCGAAGCGGAAAATCGCTACCTCACCGAAGCCTGCGAGCGCGAAAACCGTTATCTCGATAGGGCGGACCGCTCCGGTCGCCCAATAACCGCTGAGCAACCCGAGGTCGAGAAAGATAAAGATCAGGATTCCGTTCGCCGCCAGCCGGTGCGCCTTGGTGCTCGTCCGGCGGAATTCTTCCCGCAACCGTACCATGGCCTCCTGGGCCGACGGTGTTGCTGTCGCTTGCGCGGCGCTTTGCTCGGAAAGAGGGTCTGGCATGGCTCGCTCTCTAACGTCTGGCGAGAATTGCAACCGGGCTCTGCCGGCTGCAAAACATAGAGTGCACTCCTATCGAAATAGACGCGAAGAGGCAGGTCTTTGTGCCGTTGGCGCCTTGCCTTTTTTCCTGAGGTCAGGCGCCGGTCTGTAACACTTATATTTGGACCGGCCTTTTACCGGAATAGCCCACATACGAGGATCACGCCAGCTGAAGAACGGCCCCTCGGCGATCGACTGGCCTCGCTTCGGGGGGCTTCTCTTTGGTTGCTTGGTCTCGGGCAAGTAAGAGCTACGTAGCAAAGTAACAGTCGCAGGCTGGGCCTAGGGGGGAGAGCGCGCAGCGATCCGAAAACGCAAACCAGACAATCCAGCGTCAATCGACACTGCCCCCCACATTCTGCGAAGAGCCTTATTTATAGGCGTTGATGATATCCAGATAGCGCTGTTGTTGTTTCAGTTGGTCCAGGCCTTTTTGCAGGGCGGCTAATTGCGTGTCGTCGGTATCCAGGCTGAAGGCGTAATAGGTTTCGCCATCTTTAAGGGTATACGCCGAGGTGAAGCGCGTGCTGTCGAGGCCCAACTTCTTGATAAACCAGATGGCGGTGATTTCGTCATAGGCCCAAAAATCGATGCGGCCTCTTTCCAGCATATTCGCCAAGCCCACCGCGCTGGACGAAATCTGCAGGTCCTCGTTTCCAATACCCAGTTGGTTGAGCAGTTGATGGCCGATATCGTCGCGAATGACGCCGATTTTATAGGCGCTCAGATCGCTTGGTTTGGTCATCCGCAGTTGTTGGCCACGGCGCGCCAGCAAGATGATGCGGGTGGGCACGATCGGTCCGACCCACTTGAACAGGTGCTCGCGATCGTTGGTGCGGGTCATCGAGAACAGCAGCACGCCAGGGCCTTTCTGCGCCATCTGATAACCGCGGGCCCAGGGCATCGAGCGGATGTGCCGGCGTTCGAGGGGCAGCCCGGCCAACGCGGCCGACTCCAGTAGCACATCGACCGTGATGCCGCGGGCTATGCCGCTCTCCGTGTAGTTGTAGGGCGGAAATTCTTCGGTGATGAAATCGAGGTTTTCCCAAGGGGAAGCGGCATGCGTCAATATCGAAATAATGGTCGTGATTATAATTACGATCAGTTTTGTAATGGCCATGCTGCAACCCTCAGGCCGCACTAAGTTACGACCGGTTTTTATGGAGCATGTGCCGGTCATTGTTTTTTACTGTGCTCGTGCCTGTTTAAATTAGTTCTCAGTGGCATTGATGTCGAATGGCTATATATATTTGTACGAGGTATCAATCGCTATTTAAGTAGTGATTAATTATTAAGAAATAGAAGTGCCCTTGGCCGGGCTATTGGTTGCGGAGTATCCGATCCGGGTCGAGGTAGAACATCTTCTTCCAGCCCTGGCTGCTGCCGTCGATGCGCCAGGGGTAGGGCGCCAGCGTGACGATGGTGTAATGCAGGTGGGGCGGCTTGCCGCGGGCATTGCCGGTATCGCCCAGGGTGCCAAGCCGCTTGTCGGGCATTAGCGGTTGGCCAGGGTAGACGTCCAGGCTGTCGAGATGGGCGAAGTAGTGCAAGCGCCATTTCGGCCCCAGCATGAGGACCACTTTGCCACCCATGTCGATTTCGCCGCGGAACAGCACCAGCCCATAGGTCGGCGCCACCACCGGAGTGCCGCGGCGGGCGAAGATATCGATGCCCTTGTGCACCCCGGAACGGCCCCAGGGTTCGAACCAGAAACTTTTTAGGTTCCAATCCTTGGTGCTGGCGCCGAGCACGGGTATCCGCGGCCTCTCCGGGGCGAATAGCCAGGCGAGTATTACCAGGAGAAGCAGGTAGCGTTTGCGTGGGCGTTTCATGCAGCTCCTTTGCTGTGGCGATGTGCGAGGGGCACGAGCTTATTACGCCGGGGAAAGTAAAGGCTATGTACCAATCAGGTGTTGCATGGGGCGTTCGGGGAGGAGTGGCCCTGCTTGTAAGGGCCGCACCCTACGGGGCTGTTGGGCTTCGCTGCGCTCAGCGCCAACCTACCCATTGCATGCAACACCTAACGGGTACATAGCCAAAGACAATGTCGGCTCCGCTGTTTTGTAAAAACGCCGCCCCCTGAAATCCGCAACTTTGTGCAAGCGTCCGGTTCAGGCGCGGCGCAGACTTTTGGCTATCTACCGGGAGTCGTGCGATGAACCTGTCGTTGTATCTATTGACCGTACTGATCTGGGGCACCACCTGGATCGCCATCAAGCTGCAGCTGGGCGAGGTCGCGGTTGCCGCGTCCATCGTCTATCGCTTCGCCCTGGCCGCGGCGGTGCTGTTCGCCGTGCTGATGCTCAGCGGGCGGCTGCAAAAGGTCGATGGCCGCGGCCAGGCGATTTGCCTGGCTCAGGGTGTGTGCCTGTTCTGCATCAATTTCCTGTGTTTCTACACCGCCAGCCAGTGGATACCCAGCGGCTTGATCGCGGTGATCTTTTCCACGGCGACGCTGTGGAATGCGTTGAATGCCCGGCTGTTCTTCAAACAGCGGATCGCCGCCAATGTGTTGGCCGGCGGCGCCCTGGGGCTGGCGGGCTTGGGTTTGTTGTTCTGGCCCGAACTGGCCGGGCACGCCGCCAGCCGCGAAACCCTGTTGGGGATAGGTTTGGCGCTGATCGGCACGCTGTGCTTCTCCGCCGGCAATCTGCTCTCCAGCTTGCAGCAGAAGGCCGGCCTGAAACCGCTGACCACCAATGCCTGGGGCATGCTGTATGGCGCGCTAATGCTGGTGCTGATCTGCCTGGTCAGCGGCACGCCCTTCACGTTCGAGTGGAGCACGCGCTATGTCGGCTCGCTGCTGTACCTGGCGATTCCCGGTTCGGTGATCGGCTTCACCGCCTACCTGACCCTGGTCGGACGCATGGGGCCGGAGCGGGCGGCCTACTGCACGGTGTTGTTTCCGGTGGTGGCGCTGAATATCTCGGTATTTCTCGAGGGCTATCAGTGGACGCTCACTGCGTTGTTCGGCCTGCTGCTGGTGATGCTCGGCAACGTGTTGGTGTTTCGCAAAGCCAAGGCGCTGCCAGTGTCGGTGGTTGCCGCGCGCGGTTAGCGGTTAGTGGTGGGGTTGCATCAACGCTTTCGGTAGCCCGAATATGCCTTGGCGCATCCGGGTAACCAATCCCGGATTGCGCTGCGCTTATCCAGGCTACAGGTGCGATGTCCTTTTGGGCGGTGCGCCTTTAGCTCCGAGGCGATACTCTGCCACCCGCAGATTTACCCGAATCAACTACAGGATCGTCTCCATGAGCCACGTCCCACTGCAAGATCAGGCCGCGCCGCAAGGCGTCTGTTACGGTTGCGGCAGCCGCAACCACCAGGGGTTGCAGATCAAAAGCCATTGGGCCGAGGATGGTCAGTCGGTGGTCGCCGAGCACCTGCCGGATGCCAAATATTGCGGTTGGCCCGATCTGGTGTATGGCGGGCTGATCGCCATGCTGGTCGATTGCCATTCGAACTGGACGGCGATGGCTTACCACTACCGCGCCGAGAATCGCCCGGCCGATAGCTTGCCGCGTATCGATTGCGTCACCGGCAACCTCGGGATCAAGTTCATCAAACCGACGCCGATGGGCGTGCCGTTGACCCTGCGCGCCTGGGTCGAGGGCGAGGTGGGGCGCAAGACCCGAGTGATCTGCGAAGTGTATGCCGGCGACGTGCTCACCGCCGTGGGCGATTCGGTCTTCGTGCGGGTCGATACCTCGCAGTTGGCGGCCATGGCCCATGGGCGCGATGTCTGAGGCAGTCTCCCGCTGGTATCGGACGAGAGACGCGCGATCTCGTAGCCCGTATAAGCCTACGGCGCAATCCGGGAGCGGTGGTGCATGCGCAGTTTTGTCCGGATTACACCCGGCC
>NZ_CAMPHN010000139.1 GCF_946885885.1 uncultured Pseudomonas sp. | reverse complement strand
GCCTGTTTTTGCCTTGTCTTGCCTGCCTCGCCTACGTTTTTCAACGGCCTGCTAGAAGCGGGGCGGGCGGTGCGTTCAGGGTCGCCGTCCGCGCTGCGAAGTTGATTATTCCTTGCCCCGGATCACCCCGTGTGCCGATTTCTGACTTATGCTGCCGGTCCCGCGATGGCAACTTTTGTCGATAAGGAGATCGCATGCATACACCCCGATCACCGCTTGTTCCCGATCCGGCGCCGGCCGCGCCGCTTGGCGGCTTCGAGCGCTACCTGACGCTCTGGGTTTTTCTCTGCATAGTCGTCGGCACCTTGCTCGGCCTGGCCGTGCCTGCGGTGACCCAGGCCGTGGGCGCCCTGGAAGTCGCCCATGTGAATATCCCGGTGGGCCTGCTGATCTGGGTGATGATCATCCCGATGCTGATGAAGATCGACTTCGCGTCCCTGGGCGAGGTGCGTGAACAGAAAGCCGCGATCGGCATCACCCTGTTGCTCAATTGGGCGGTCAAACCGTTTTCCATGGCGCTGTTCGGCTGGCTGTTCCTGCGCCATGTATTCGCGCCCTGGCTACCGGCGACGCAGATCGACAGCTATATGGCCGGTTTGATCCTGCTCGGTGCGGCACCTTGCACGGCAATGGTGTTCGTCTGGAGCAACCTGTGCCGGGGCAACGCCAATTTCACCTTGAGCCAGGTGGCACTGAACGACCTGGTGATGCTGTTTGCCTTCGCCCCGATAGTCGCGCTGCTACTGGGCGTGTCGTCGATCCCGGTGCCCTGGGACACCTTGCTGCTGTCGGTGGTGATGTATATCGCGATTCCCCTGAGCATCGCCCAATGGCTGCGCGCGCGTCTGCTCAAGCGCGGCGCGGCGGCATTCGAGGCCGCGCTGGCGAAGGTCGCGCCGTTCTCCATGTTCGCTCTGCTGGCTACGTTGGTGCTGCTGTTTTCCTTCCAGGGTCAGGCCATCGTCGAGCAGCCGCTGGTGATCGCCATGCTCGCCGTGCCCATCCTGCTACAGGTGCTGTTCATCGCCGCCCTGGGGTATTGGCTGAACAGAAAGCTGCGGGTGCGCCACGATATCGCCGGGCCTTCGACCATGATCGGCGCCTCGAACTTCTTCGAGCTGGCGGTTGCGGTGGCCATCGCGCTGTACGGCTTCGATTCCGGCGCGGCATTGGCCACCGTGGTCGGGGTATTGATCGAGGTGCCGGTGATGCTCTGGCTGGTGCGTATGGTCAACGGCAGTCGCGACTGGTACAACCTGGCGTTGTCCAATAGGCGCTCGCCCTCGGCCTTTTGATTCATAAATCGAGTGCATAACAGGGATGCAAGCCACCGCTCGGTGGTTTGCCGATAGCACCCCAACGCCAAACGGAAACCGATATGACCGAACTCGTTATACCCCCGCTGGATCAGGGTGCGGATTTCCTCTCCAACTCGGAAGTCGCCGCGGCCCTGGCCGGCGTATCCATCGAGGCGCTGAACAGCCGCTGTTTCTGCATCAGCCTGGACACCGCGGCGCTACGCGATGCCCTGGAATCGTCCCTTGGCCAGCCCGGCCTGTTCGAATTGGTCCAGCAGCGTTGTCCCTATCTGTTCGCCGCCCATCCGGTATTCATCGCCCCGGCGCATTTGCAGCGCATGGCGGCGGTGGTGCGGGCGATCGATTCGGTGGTCGCCTTGCCGGCCTATCGCGAGCGGGTGCTGGCCCGTTCGCCGGCCATTGCCCGGCAGGATCCGGGTGGCGCCAAGGGGGTGTTTTTCGGTTACGACTTTCATGTCACCGAGGGCGCTTTCGGCCTGATCGAAATCAACAGCAATGCCGGCGGCGCAATGCTCAATGCGGTGTTGGCGCGGGCGCAGCGCGCCTGCTGCCCGGCTATCGAGCAGTTGCTGCCGCCTGCCATGCGCGCCGACACGCTCGAGGCCGGGATTATCGCCATGTTCCACCAGGAGTGGGCGTTGGCGGGCCATGAGCGGCCGCTGCGCAGCATCGCCATCGTCGACGAGGCGCCGCAGCAGCAATACCTGTATCCGGAGTTTCTGTTGTTCCAGCAGTTGTTCCAGCGCCACGGTTTGCAGGCGGTGATCGCCGACCCCGGCGAGTTGAGCTTGCGCGATGGGGTGCTGTGGCATGGCGAGCTGGCCATCGACCTGGTGTACAACCGCCTGACCGACTTCGCCCTCGAAGAGCCCGCCAACGCCACCCTGCGTCAGGCCTATATGGCGCAGGCGACATTGCTGACGCCGCACCCGCAGGCCCATGCGTTGTATGCCGATAAGCGCAACCTGGCGCTGCTCAGCGATGCCGCGCAGTTGCAGGCGCTCGGCGTACCCGAGGATGTTCAGGCGTTGCTGCTGGCGGCCATTCCGCATACCGAAGTGGTGGCGCCGGCGAATGCCGAGCGCCTGTGGCGCGAACGCAAGCGCTTGTTCTTCAAACCCTGCGCCGGTTATGGCAGCCGCGCCGCGTACCGCGGCGACAAGCTCACCCAGCGCGTCTGGCAGGAGATCCTGGCCGGCGATTACGTGGCCCAGGCGTTGGTGCTGCCGGGGCAGCGGGTGATGGCTAGCGATACCCCAGCCTTGAAATTCGACCTGCGCGACTACGCCTACGACGGCGAGGTGCAATGGGTGGCCGCGCGTTTGTACCAGGGTCAGACCACCAACTTCCGCACTCCCGGCGGCGGCTTCGCGCCGGTCTATCCGGGGCCGGAAATGGGCTGTGGGGCGGGCTGTAAATAATCAACCGGTGACGCTTGTCCGCGTGTGCTCGGGCAAGCCCCGCGAGATGGATGCGGCGAGCAGCAGCAACGCCGAGGAAATCCACAGGCACGCCTCCAAACCATACGCCTGATACACCCAGCCGGAGAGCAGGGTGCCGAGCAGGCGGCCCAGGGCGTTGGACATATAGTAGAAGCCGACATCCAGCGACACCCCGTCTTCCTTGGCGTAGCTGACGATCAGGTAGCTGTGCAGCGAGGAGTTCACCGCGAAAACTGCGCCGAACGCCAGCAAGCCGCCAAGCACTATCCAATGCGCCGACAAACCGCTGGACAGACCCAGGGCGATAGCCGCCGGCAGGCCCGTCAGCAAAGCCGCCCAGCGGAACGCGGCGCGGCCGTCCGGCACCTGGCCGCGGGCCTTGCCGGTAAGCGCCGGGGCGAAGGATTGCACCAGACCGTAGCCGACGACCCAGAGCGCGAGAAAGCCGCCGACCTGCCAGAAATCCCAACCGAAGACGCTGCTCAGGTACACCGGCAGCGCCACCACGAACCAGACATCACGTGCGCCGAACAAGCACAGGCGCGCCGCCGAAAGCAGGTTGATCGCCCGGCTCTTCGACAGCAGGTCGCGGAACTTCGGCGCGGCGCTGGCCTTGCCCAGGTCCTGGCGCAGCAGCACCAGGCTGGCCAGCCAGATCAGCGCCAATACGGCCGCCATGGCCAGCACCGCACCGGCGAAACCGAGCAGGGCGAGGAGGGCGCCGCCGAGGAAAAAGCCGATGCCCTTGAGAGCGTTCTTCGAGCCGGTGAGCAGTGCCACCCATTTGTATAGCCGGGCTTGCTCGCCGTGTGGCACCAGCAGTTTGATCGAACTCTTGGCGCTCATCTTGTTCAGGTCTTTGGCGATACCCGACAGCGCTTGCGCGCCCATCACCCAGGGGATCGTCAGCCAGGCGGTCGGCACCGTGAGCATCAGCAGCGCCGCGACTTGCAGGCCCAGACCGATATTCATGGTGCGGTTCAAACCGAGTCGCGCACCCAGGTAACCGCCGAGCAGATTGGTGACCACGCCGAAGATTTCATAGAACAAAAACAGCATGGCGATTTGCAGCGGGCTGTAGCCCAGGTCATGGAAATGCAGCACCACCAACATGCGCAGTGCGCCGTCGGTGAGGGTGAAGGCCCAGTAGTTGCCGGTGACCAGCAGGTATTGGCGTACTTCGGGGGCTAGGCGGGATAGGGCGTGCATCGGTGTCGTCCAATAAAAAGAGGTTGGGCCGCAAAGTCCATTGCTGCTACACATCGATCGCATGCGTAGGAGCGGCCTTGGCCGCGATGGCGGTAACCGCGGTAACCGTGGTTATCGCGGCCAAGGCCGCTCCTACGGGTTTAGCGTCAACCTGCCAAACCAACCATTCGCGCCAATTCCACGGTGCGGTTGGCGTAGCCCCATTCGTTGTCGTACCAGGCGTAGATCTTCACCTGGGTTTCATTGACCACCATGGTCGACAGTGCATCGATGATCGAGGAGCGCGGGTCGGTGCGGTAATCGATCGACACCAGCGGACGTTCCTCGTAACCGAGGATGCCCGCCAACGGGCCTGCGGCGGTGGCCTTGAGCAGGGCATTGACCTCGTCGACCGTGGTGGCTCGCTCGACCTCGAACACGCAATCGGTCAGCGAGGCATTGGCCAGCGGCACGCGCACGGCATGGCCGTTCAGCTTGCCGCGCAGCTCGGGAAATATTTCCGCGATGGCGGTGGCCGAGCCGGTGGTGGTGGGGATCAGGCTCATGCCGGAGGCGCGGGCGCGGCGCAGGTCCTTGTGCGGCTGGTCGAGAATGCTCTGGGTGTTGGTCAGATCGTGGATGGTGGTGATCGAGCCATGGCGGATGCCGAGGTTCTCATGGATCACCTTGACCACCGGCGCCAGGCAATTGGTGGTACAGGACGCGGCGGTGACGATGCGGTGCCGCGCCGGGTCGAACAGCTCATGGTTGACGCCCATGACGATATTCAGCGCGCCGGCTTCCTTGACCGGCGCGCAGACCACCACGCGCTTCACACCCTGGTCGAGGTAAGCCTGCAGCACGGCGACGGTCTTCATCTTGCCGCTGGCTTCGATCACCAGGTCGCAATCGCTCCAGTCGGTGTCGGCGATGGCCTTGTTGGCCGTGACCCGGATGCGCTTGCCGTCGATCAGGATGGCCTCGCCGTCGCTGCCCGCCTCATGCTGCCAGCGGCCGTGCACCGAGTCGAAATTGAGCAGATGGGCATGGGTGGCGGCGTCGCCGGCCGGGTCGTTGATCCGAACGAATTGCAGCTCCGGCCAACCCCAGGCGGCGCGCAGCGCCAGGCGGCCGATGCGGCCGAAACCGTTGATACCTACTTTGATAGCCATAAGTGAACTCCCCCAATAAACCGGTTACGCACTACGTGGCGCGAACATGATGATTGCCATGCCGAGCATGGCCACGCCGGCCCCCAGCAAATCCCAATGACTGGGGCGGATGCCGTCCACCAGCCACAGCCAGAGGATCGCCATCGCCACATAGACTCCGCCATAGGCGGCATACACCCGCCCGGCCGCCGTCGGGTGCAGGCTCAGCAGCCAGGCGAACAGCGCCAGCGAGGCCGCAGCCGGCAGCAGCAACCAGATGCTCTTGCCCTGCTTGAGCCACAGATAGGGCAGGTAGCAGCCGAGAATCTCGGCCAGGGCGGTGAGCATGAACAGTCCGAGGGTATTGAGCATGGCGAGCGATCCCGAGTCAGATAGAGGCCTGGTTGACCCGCTTGGATAGCTGCTCGGCGGTCTCCTTGCGCTCGGAATAGCGATCCACCAGATAGTCCTGGCGGTCGCGCAGCAGCAGGGTGAACTTGACCAGTTCCTCCATCACATCGACCAGCCGATCGTAGAAAGACGAGGGCTTCATCCGGCCATCGGCGTCGAACTCGAGAAAGGCCTTGGGCACCGAGGACTGATTGGGGATGGTGAACATGCGCATCCAGCGCCCCAGTACGCGCAACTGGTTGACCACATTGAACGACTGCGAGCCGCCGCAGACCTGCATCACCGCCAGGGTCTTGCCCTGGGTCGGGCGCACCGCGCCCATGGCCAACGGCACCCAGTCGATCTGCGCCTTGAATACTGCGCTCATCGAACCGTGGCGTTCCGGCGAACACCAGACCTGGCCTTCCGACCATTGCATCAGCTCGCGCAGTTCCTGCACCTTGGGATGGCTGTCCGGCGCATCGTCCGGCAAGGGCAGACCGGATGGATCGAATACCCGCGTTTCGGCGCCGAAGCGCTCGAGCAGGCGCGCCGCTTCCTCGACCAGCAAACGGCTGAACGAGCGTTCACGGTTGGAGCCGTACAGCAGCAGGATGCGCGGCTTATGGCTGGCGCTCGGCGCGACGCCGAGCTTCTCCGCGCTAGGCGTTGCGGCCAGTCGGCTATCGAGATGGGGCAAGTGGTCGTCGTACATCGAATCGCTCCGGTTGCGTGGCGGATTTCAGCAGTGGTTAGCCTGGCGCTCCGGGCGCTGGTCCATGGCTTCGAGGCGCTCGGCGTCGGCGTTCAACCAGTGTTGGTTGGCCTCCAGGGTGGTGCGCAATATGTCGTGCACCCAGGCCGGCAGATTCGGGTGGAGCCGGTAATACACCCACTGGCCGCGGCGCCGGTCCGCCAGCAGGCCGCAATTGCGCAGTTGCGCCAGGTGGCGGGAGATCTTCGGCTGGCTTTCGCCCAGGGCGCAGGTCAACTCGCAGACGCACAGTTCTTGTTCGCGGGTAACCAGCAACAGGGTGCGTACACGGGTTTCGTCGGATAGACACTTGAAGACGTTGGTCGGGTTCAGAGGCTCGGCCATTAGTACTCTCTTTAAAGCAAAGCGGGTTGATGCACTTGGTGAGGTGCGTTAGGTATGGGTGCGATGCATCACCGCTCGTCGTCATCACATGTGGATGTACGAATATACGTGTTTACGAATATTCAAGTAAAGCCGTGACGATGGATATTTCGCGAATAGTAATGATGGGGGACATGCGCCTGAGAGCGCTGCCAGGGTTGCTAGCGCGGCGGGCCGATCAGCTCGCGCACTTTAGCGATGACGTCGGCGATATCGAAGGGCTTGTCGAAAACCGCCGCGAACAACTCGGGGCTGGTCCGACCGAGGCTGCCCTGAGCGCCGCTCATCAGAATGATCGGGAAGTCGCAGGAGTGTGGGCGCGAGCGAATGGCGCGGGCGAATTCGAGGCCGTCCATCCGCGGCATCATGAAGTCGGTGATGACCAATAAGGGCTGCTCATGGTCGAGTATCTCGAGCCCCTTCTGCCCATTACTGGCCTTGACGACCATATAGCCCTCGTCTTCCAGGGCGTAGGCGAGAATATCCGCAATCAGATATTCGTCGTCGACCACCAAGATGCTAGTCATGAGATGTCGGCTCGGCCGATGGTCTCAGGAATTGCTGGCAGGCTTGGCGGAACCGGATAAAACTGCCTCTGCATGTTTGAAAGCCTTATTCAAATCGATACCGTGATCGTTGATGGTCACTTCCAGAAGCGAGGGGTCGTAGACGCTGTCTCGCATTTTGAGAATGGACAGGAGCCGCTTCAGTTCGGAGTTCAATTCGACGAAGCGCATCAGCACCAGGTTATCGACGATGCCCGACAGTCCCGGCCCCGGCGCGTTGATCTCCGAGCCGAACAGGTCGCGCATTTCCCAGGTGGCGAATACGGTGACGCCGCGGGCGCGCAATTCGTTCATCAGCGCGCTGAAGAACTCGACCAAGCGTGCCGAGTTGGTGCTGGTGCGCGCCATGCCGCCGAGGCTATCGATAAAGAGCCGTTTGATGTGTTTTTCCCTGACCGCTTCGAGCAAGCGGGCGCCCAGGCAGTCGAGCAGCCCTTCGGTGGTCGGCTGCCAGATCAAATGCATGGCGCCTCTGTTTTCCAAGGCTTGCAGATCGATGCCGATAGCCCGCGCCTTCAGGCGTGTGCGTTGCGGCGTTTCATAGAAACCGAAATGCAGCCCCGGCTCGTCTACGCTCGACTGGGCGAGGAAGTTGATCCCCAGGCTGGTCTTGCCGATCCCCGATGGCCCCATGACCAGGGTGACCGAGGAACGCGGCAGGCCGCCGCCGATCATGCCGTCGAGGTTGGCGATGCCGCTGTTTATGCGGGTCAGATCGGCGCTATCCGGCAGCGAGGGGACGCTATACAGGCTTTCCAGCCTTGGATAGACGACCACCCCGGAATCGCCGATTTCGTATTCGTGCAAGCCCGATAGCGCGCTGCCGCCACGGGTTTTGCGCAATTGGATGCGGCGTACCGAGCGGCTGCCGTAGAGCTCTTCGCTGAGTTCGACGATGCCGTCGACCATGGTGTGTTCCGGGCTGCCTTCTTCCTGCGGCGAGCTGGTGAGAAACAGCACCGTGCAGCCGGCGAACGCCGCATGGCCTTGTAGCTCGGTGATGAATTTTTTCGCATCGAGCTGAGTATTGGCTTTGATGCGGGCGTTGAGCAGGCCGTCGACGACCAGCACCGTGGCTTGCTGTCGGCCGATTTCGCGACGCAGCAGTTTGACCACCTCGTCGAGACCTTCGTGATCCAGGGTGTCGAAGGCGCTGATGAACTGCACTTCGGCGCCGACTTTGCTTTTGTCGAAGAAGCTCAGCGTCGAGAGGAACTGAAAGAGCCGTTCATGGGATTCGGCCAGCAAGGTGGCGACCAGCACCCGGCCACCGTTGCGCACATGGTTGAAGGCGATCTGATGGGCGAGGATGGTTTTGCCCGATCCCGGATGCCCCTGGATGATGTAGGACGCGCCGGCAACCAGACCTCCTTTGAGAATCGCATCGAGCCCGGCGATTCCGCTTTGAATGCGCTTTAACTGTTCCAATGTTGACCGCCTCAGTAAAAATTTCGCAGAAAGAACCCTATGAATGCTTGCCCGAAGGGCTCGCCATGGATTACCTGAAACACTGCTGCCGGTAAGCGCTAATCTGCAAAACCGGTTATCTGATCAGACTTGGTAGCTGCTTTACCCGGGCTTGATTGCGTCGAATTCGGCTCGTTTATTTTTTTCATCGTCCCTTCGCCTGCCTGCTCGATCATGGCCGGCAGATACAGGGTTATGGTGGTGCCGCGCCCGATATCGCTGTCGACCTTGACCGAGCCATGCAGGGCCTTGGTGAAGCCGTACACCTGACTGAGCCCCAGGCCCGTGCCCCGGTCGAAACCCTTGGTGGTGAAAAAGGGCTCGAAGATGCGCGTCAGATCTTCGGGCGAAATCCCCATGCCCTTGTCGCTGACCGAGATCAGCACGAAGGGACCGCTGAGGTTGTCCCACTCGCCCTGCATCACCCGGTTTTCCGCGCGAAGGCGAATTTCGCCGACGCCCTCCAAGGCATCGCGGGCATTCAGAATCAAGTTGAGTAGGGACATTTCCAGCTGACTCGGGTCGAGTTTCACGGTATACAGCGGTTCGTCGAGTTCGAGCTTCAGGGTGGTCCCCTTGGGCAAGGCCTGAGCGAGGAACGCTTGGGCGACAGGCAGCGTTTTGTCCAGCTCGACGACCTGCGAGGTGGGGTTTTTGCGTCGGGCGAAGGTCAGCAGATGTTGAGTCAGTTGACTGCCACGCAGGCCGGCTTGGTGGATGTTTTCCAGAAGCTCGCGCAGGCGCTCCGGGTTTTTCGTGTTGCTGGCCAACTTCGAGGCACTGATGATGATGGTCAGCAGGTTATTGAAATCGTGCGCCAACCCGCCGGTGAGCTGGCCCAGCGCCTCGAGCTTCTGCGCCTGAAACAGTTGCGCGCGCATATTTTCCAGGTGCATGGCGGCTTCGTGGCTTTGCGTCATGTCGCGGGTGATTTTGGCGAAACCTATGGGCTCGCCCTGCGTATCGCGAATCATTTCCAGGACCACCTGCGCCCAGAAGCGCGAACCGTCCTTGCGCAGTCGCCAGCCTTCGTCGTGGGCACGTCCTTCGCTGCGGACGGTGTCCAGAAGCCGTTGCGGTTTGTTGTGGGCGCGATCTTCCTCGGTATAGAAAATCGACAGGTGCTGGTTCAGCACTTCTTCCGCGCTGTAGCCCTTGATCCGCCGGGCGCCGGTGTTCCAGGAAACGATGCGGCCCTCGATATCCAGCATGAAGATCGCCAGATCGGCCACCGACTGCACCAGCAGTTTATAACTGGGTTCTGACAAGCTTTCGTGATCTGTCGCGGGCTCGGAAACCATGTCGTCCTCAACGTGTGGCTGGGGCTACTTTTTTTAGCGAACCGGACGAGTGCATAAATCGCCGGAAAAACCCCCCTTTATTGGCGAATAAGACTGCCGAACGCGACTGAAGTTGTATCGCCTCGACCTGTTGCAGGAAAAAATTCCTCGCGATGTCGAATGTGTCGCACCGGCTTCGACTAGAAATAACGGCGGGTCAATTCGCCAGTTATCAAGGTCTGTCAATTCAGGAGGTGGAACGATGCGAGTGATGGTGATAGTGAAAGCCAGCCGGCAATCGGAAGCGGGAGAGATGCCCAGCGAGGAGTTGCTCACGGCAATGGGCGCCTACAACGAAGAGCTGGTGAAGGCCGGGATCATGCTGGCGGGCGAGGGGTTGCAGCCGAGCGCCAAGGGTGCGCGCGTAAGGTTCGATGGCGAACGGCGCACGGTCGTCGAAGGGCCATTCGCCAACAGCGAAGAACTGATCGCCGGTTATTGGTTATGGCAGGTCGATTCCCTGGAGCAGGCGGTCGAATGGGTCAAGCGCTGCCCGAACCCGATGTCCGGGCCGAGCGATATCGAGATTCGCCCATTATTCGAAATGGACGATTTCGGTGAGGAGTTCACCCCCGAGCTGCGCGAGCGGGAAGCACGCCTGCGTCGCCAGCTCGACAGCCACTGAGCCAGGAGACGACCATGAAAATCAATGCCTATCTGATGTTCGACGGCCAATGCGAGGAAGCCTTCAATTTCTACGCTAAATGCCTGGGCGGCAAGCTGGAGCTGATGCGTTTCGCCGAGGCGCCGGATAACGTGTGCGGTGAATTTCCGGCCGAGTACCAGCAGCGCATCATGCACGCCTGCCTGACGCTGGGCGATCAACTGCTGATGGCCTCCGACAGCGCCCCACCCTATGTCTACGAGGGCATCAAAGGTTGTTCGGTCGCCCTGAATGTCGATAGCGTCGCCGAGGGTGAGCGCCTGTTCGTCGCCCTGGCCGAGCAGGGGCAGGTGCAAATGCCCATGCAGGCGACGTTTTGGGCGACGCGCTTCGGTATGCTGGTCGACCGTTTCGGCGTGTCCTGGATGGTCAATTGCGAGAAGGATGAATAAGCCGGCACAGCTCTCGTAGCCTGGATAAGCCTTGGCGCAATCCGGGACATCGGTGGTGGACACAATACCGATCCCCGGATTTCATCCGGGCTACAGGGACGTACGCGTTAGTCTTACACCACGAGACTCAGGCTTTCATCGAC
>NZ_CAMPHN010000138.1 GCF_946885885.1 uncultured Pseudomonas sp. | reverse complement strand
CCTGGTTGATGGTGGCAGGCCTGGTCTTCGGCGGCCTGTTCGCCGCTCCATTCGCTGCCCTGCTGTGCAAACGACTGTCGGCGCGCACCCTGCTGACGCTTGTCGGTTGCCTGATCGTGCTGATCAGCGCCTACAACATCTATATGGCCCTGGCTTGAACCTGGCTTATGGATTCGACTCGGTTGCGTGGCAGATCGCGTTCAGATTCATCGTCAGCAGCGCATCGCGCTTCGGCAGATCGGCGACGCAGATCACCGTACGCGCAGGCAAGTGGCCGGCGAACGCTTCGGCATAGGCCCTGTTCATCGCCTCGAAATCCTCGACGTGCTTGAGAAAGACCTGCACGTGCAGGACGTCCTCCATGGCGGCCCCGACTGACTCGAGCATCGTCCGCAGGTTCTCGAGGATTTGCCGGGACTGGCTATAGGCATCGGGCCCCGCCATTTGCCCGGTGCTGCTATCCACCCCGGGGGTCGCGGAGAGGTAAATGAACGGGCCGCTCTTGGCGATATGGCTGTAGGGGCCTATGGGTTCGAACAACTCGGACGGGGTGTAGGTTTCGACGCTCATAAGAAATCCATATTGGTGAAGACGAGGGTACTCTCGCGCTTCGAGCCTAGCGCGACAGGCCGCCGGCACACAGACACAGTGCGCCACCGGGGCGGCGGTACAGCCTTATCCATTAAACCGAAAAGACATATAAACCTTCTCAAACATTCTTAGACTCTCTAAGCCGCAAGCCTTATCTTCACGCCTCGCACGGCTGGACGGCTGCGCGTCGTTACCGCCTGGGAGTTTCGCCTTATATGTTCTGGGACTCGTTGCCCCTGCCGCTGATATTCGTCGGCGCCCTGCTGATCTGGGTGCTGTATGCCTTCGTGCGTGAGAAGTGGAGCCCGGACATAGTCGCGGCGATCGCCGTGGCGGCGCTGCTGATCAGCCAATTGCTCGAGCCCAAGGAAGTGCTCAGCGTGCTGTCCAACTCGGCGCCGGTGACCATCGCCTGCATGTTCGTACTGTCCGCCGCGCTGGAGCGCACCGGCTGCATCGACGCCCTCGGCAACTGGCTGGGCGATCTGGTCGGCACCAGCCCGATCCGCGTGCTCACTGGCCTAACGGTCACCGCCCTGGTGATCTCCGCCTGCCTGAACAACACCCCGGTGGTGGCCATCCTCACCCCCGTGGCGATTTCCCTGGCGCGCCGTGCCGGCACCTTGCCGTCGAAGCTGCTGATTCCGCTGTCCTACGCGACCATCCTCGGCGGCACCCTGACCATGATCGGCACCTCGACCAATATTCTGGTCGACGGCGTGGCGCGCAAGGCCGGCCTCGAACCCTTCGGCATTTTCGAGATCACCGGTGCCGGGCTGATCCTCGCTACCGTCGGCATGCTTTACCTGCTGACCATCGGCCGCCACCTGCTGCCCGAGCGCGACACCCTGTCCAAGCAGTTGCGCCCGGACCTGGATCGCACCTTTATGACCGAGCTGCTGGTGCCGCACGACTCGCCGGTGATCGGCAAAACCCTGAGCGAAGCCAACCTCAACGGCGGCAGCGGCCTGCAAGTGCTCAAGCTGTTTCGCGGCGAACAGGAGTTCACCGAGCCGAACCATCACACCGTCCTGGCCAATGGCGACCGTCTGGTGTTGCACGGCCAGGTGAAGAATGTGGTCGAGTTGCGCGAGAGCGGCCACCTGACGTTCAACCGCAGCGATGCCTTCGAGACCATCAGCAGCCACGACGTGGTGCTGGCCGAGGCCATAGTCGGGCGTAACTCGCGTTACAGCCACCGGCCGATGCGCGACCTCGACCTCACCGCGCGCTACGGCATCGCGGTGCTCGCGGTACATCGCCAGGACGAGAATATTCAGGGCAACCTCGACGACTTCGAGCTGCAGTTCGGCGACGTGATGCTGGTCGAGGGCACGCCGACGCAGATCAAGCGTTTCGCCGACAACGGCGAACTGATCAGCCTCAACGCCGTGCAGGAACGCGCATTCCGCCGCGACAAGGCGCCGATCGCGATCATCGCCACGCTCGCCGTGATGCTGCTCGCGGCGTTCGGCGTGATGCCGATCGAAGGCTTGGCGATCATCGGTGCGGTGGCCGTGCTGGCGACCCGCTGCCTGGACGTGGAAGACGCTTATAAAGCGGTGGACTGGAAGATTCTCAGCCTGATCTTCGGCATGCTGGCGATCAGCATCGCCATGGACAAGGTCGGCCTGGTGCGCCTGCTGATCGAGAACGTCATGGGTCTGATGCCTTGGGCCGGGCCGCTGTTGATGCTGTCGCTGATCTACCTGTTCACCTCGATTCTCACCGAGGTGCTGTCGAACAACGCGGTGGCGGTGCTGGTCACGCCGATCGCCATCGGCCTGGCCCAACACCTGGGCGTCGACCCGCGGGCCTTCGTGGTCGCGGTGATGTTCGCCGCCAGCGCCAGCTTCGCCACACCGATCGGTTACCAGACCAACACCTTCGTGTATAACGCCGGCGGTTACCGTTTCACCGACTTCATGCGAATCGGCATCCCGCTCAACCTGTTGCTCTGGGCGGTGGCCAGTTTCGTCATCCCCTGGTTCTGGCCGCTGACCCCGGTTTAAAAAGCGGAGATGCAGGAGGGGCGGCGGCGCCGGGTAGCCCGGATGCAATCCGGGAGCGACCCGTCGGCCCCGAGATTTCCCCGGATTTCATCCGGGCTACAGAACTGACCCCGGTTTGACGTTCAGGCCACCGCACGCGCCGGCTGCAGGCCGAGCGCGTTTTCCAGCCAATCGAGTTGTTGGTCCCAGAGCGCGCGGGGCGTATCGCGGCGGAAGAAGCCGAAATGCCCCAGCTTGCGCAGGCCCCAGTCGGCGGGATCGACCGTCAGCACCTCGCGCTGCGCCGCAGGATAGAAGTCGGCCAACGCCGCTACCGCCCGTTCCGGCGCGAATGTCTGGTCGTCACCGATCGCCAGGAAGCGCGCCGGCGCTTGCAGTTCGTCGAAATAAGGACGCAACGGTCGGCCGTCAGCAGTGCTGATAAATGCCGGCGTGCGGCACCAGCGCGCCCACTCCAACGCCACCCCACGTGGCAACGCCTCGCCGCCCATGGCCCAACCCGGCAGTTGGCCGAATAACCGCGTGGCGATCGGCACCACGCCGTACCAATTGAACGCCAGACGCAGTTGCCGACGGGCCGGCCATAAGCGCCAGTAGCCGGACTGGGCGGCGACGCCGAGTAGCGCCTGGATTCGCCCGGCATTGTCGGCCAGGCCGGGAATCTGGCCGCCCACCGAGTGACCGAGCAGCGCCAGCGGCAGATCGCTCACCAGATGGTCGAGCAGGCTGGCTTGATCCAGCGTGCCCCAATCCGCCATGCGCGGTGGCGCGCCTTGCCAGTCCCGCACTCGACTGTCGCCGATGCCACGGTAGTCGTAACTGAACACCCAAGCGCCACGGCTGGCGGCATGCTCGGCGAAGCTTTGATAAAAACGCTTGGGCACCCCGGTGGCGCTGTTCAGCAACAGACTGTAGCGCGGCTGGAGGGGCCAATAGGCGCTGACGCCGAGAGGGTAACCGTCGCGGGCGGGTAACCGGAAATGATCGATACGCATGGCTGAACTCCTTCAGGAAAGGCCATCAGTCTCCCCAGGCCCAGCACAGTGGAAAAGCGAGATTTCAACCCTCGATAGCTGAGAAAAACTCAGTGCTGCGCCGCTCCATATCGCCCAGTTGCTGCTCCAGCCAGTCGACCACGCGCAGTAACGCAGGGCACTCGGCGTCGCCCTCCCAGACCGCCCAAAGCCCGCCGCCGTCCACCCGCAGCGCCGGCCAAAGCGGGCGCAGCCGCCCGCTCGACAGCGCATCGATGCACAACGGCAAATAGCCCATGGCGACGCCCAGCCCCTGCTCGGTCGCCGTCAGCACCGAGGCGTAGTTGTCCAGCACCAGGCCGCCGCTGCTGGGGCGCCAGCCGTGCACCGAGGCCCATTGCGCCCAGCTCTGCTGCTCCTTGCTCAGGCGGATCGGCAGCAGCTCCACGGTTGGCGGCCAGGGCACCGCGGCGAAGTCGGCGGCCACCAGCGGCGACAATCCAAACCCGCTGAGCCGGCGCGCGCGCAACTCGCCCCAATTCGGCGGATCGGCGGCAAAGCGCAGGCCGAGATCGATGCCGTGGCTGGCCAAGTCGAGGGTTTCGCGGCGGGTGTCGAGGGTCAACAGGCGCTCGCCGAGCAGCGCCTGCAGTTCGGCCAGTGCCGGCAACAGCACGCTATGCGCCAGGTAGGGGAAGCTGGAAATGCGAAACGGACGTTGCGCCTGGCGCGCCCGGGTGGCGCTTTCCAATTGACGGATCGCCGGGGCGACCTCGGCCCAGTAGGCTTGACCGGAGTCGGTCAATGCCAAGCCACGCGGCAAGCGGCGAAACAATTTGCAGCCCAGGGCCGTTTCCAATTCGCGCAACTGATGGCTGACCGCCGTCGGCGTGACGTGCAAACGCTCGGCCGCGCGCTTGACGCTCAAGGTCTCGCCGAGCACGGCAAAGGTGCGCAGCAGATTCAACGATGGCAGTGACATATTCTTCGCCCCCATGGCCCCGCCCCCACTCTACCCTTGTTTTATCGTGCCGCCGCCTTCAGCTTATATAGCAACGAGAGGAAACCACCATGAGCCAACCCCTGCTGATCCCCTGCCCCCAGTGCAATGGCCTCAACCGCATCCCCGCCGAACGCCTCGCCGATGCGCCGCGCTGCGGGCGCTGCAAATCCGAGGTACTGCCCGGCCAGCCCATCGAATTGAACCAAGGCAATTTCGCCAGCCAACTCAAGGGCGACCTGCCGCTGCTGGTCGACGTTTGGGCCAGTTGGTGCGGCCCGTGCCGCGCGTTCGCACCGACCTTCGCGCAAGCCGCCAGCCGCCTCAATGGCCGTTACCGTCTGGGTAAACTGGACAGCGAAGCCAACCCGCAGCTGTCCGCGCAACTGGTGATTCGCTCGATTCCCAGCTTGATCCTGTTCAGCGCCGGCAAGGAAGTCGCCCGGCAAAGCGGCGCCATGTCGTTGCCACAACTGCTGGCCTGGATCGACCAACAGAATCGCTGAGCCAATCGGTCAGCGGACGCCGTCACCTGGGATCAATTGCAAGCGCTGCATTATTTGCTAGGGTCTGTTGATGCTTCGTTGCGAGTGCAACGAAATTGGAGCCCGGTGCAACCCCATACGAGAGCGCACTCAGCATGTCGTTACCCCAGGAAATTGCCCGCCGGCTCACCGAAGAGCAGATCGCCTTCGTCAAACGCAGCGGCCTGAAAGCGGAAGTCCTCGAACCCGGCCACGTACGTTTGTGCATGCCGCTGGTCGGCAACCAGAACCATATCGGCAGCATGTACGCAGGGGCTCTGTTTACCCTGGCGGAAATTCCCGGCGGCGCGCTCTTTCTCACCAGCTTCGACACCCAGCGCTTCTACCCGATCATCAAGGAAATCAACCTGCGCTTCCGGCGCCCCGCAACCGGCGATATCCGGGTGGAAGCGCGCCTCAGTGCAACGCTCATCGAGCAGTTGCAGGATGAGGCGGCCGAGTCGGGGAAAGCGCAATACCCACTGACGCTACAACTCACCGCCGAGGATGGCGAAGTGGTTGCTGAGAGTCACGCGCTGTATCAATTACGCTTGCATGAACGACGCGGGAACTTGTCACAAATCAAAAGACCAGATAGGTGATGGACCCACACTCAACGGTGGACTCATCTTTAGATCCGACATGCATGGCAGGAGAGCCGTAACCATGTTCAAACATATATTGATTGCCCATGACCTGCGCGACACTGCCGATATGGCCCTGTGCAGAGCCGCCCAACTGGCGCAGCAGCATGATGCCAAGCTGACCATGCTGCATGTGCTGGACTCGAATCAAAGCGACCAGGAGCATGAAAAAGCGCGCCAGGCGCTCGATCTCAGCCTGACCCGTTATGCGCCGGCGGGCTGCGAACTGCGCGTATGCAGCGGCAGCAAAGCTTCCGACGTGGTGTTGCAACAGCTCGAGGAGTTGGCGTGCGACCTACTGGTATTAGGCGCGCATCACCAGCGCCATGACTTTTTCTCCGGCACCAGCCTGGACCGCATCGCCCGGCGTTGTCCGGTCCCGCTCTTGCTGGTCGCGCGCAATGACTACCAACCCTACCAGCGCGCCTTGTCGGCCATCGACTTTTCGCTGTGCGCGGTCAGCGCCCTGAATCAGGCTTACCACATGCTCCCCGCCAGCGCCGAGCTGCATGCGCTGCATGTATTCGAGCCGATCAAGGGTTCATCCAAGCAAATCCAGGATCAGCTACAACTGCAATGCGGGCTGATCGATCAGTTGATGTTCGACGAAGCGCAGAAGCTGCCGGACGATGGCCCTTCGTTAAGCCATTCGGTGGAGCAAGGCGGGATTCTGCGTTGCCTGCAAGAGAACATCCGCAGCCGCGATATCGAAGTATTGGTGCTCGGCAGCCATGGCCGCAGTGCGTTATCCCAGGCCCTGCTCGGCAGCCTAGCGCAGCACTTCCTGCACCGTGCGCCCTGCGATATTTTCGTGGTGCGTTAAGAGGTAGCGGCTGGGACCAGAAAGGCGCCCCTGGGCGCCTTTGCTGTTCTGTAGCCCGGATGAAATCCGGGGAAATTGGGTGCCGATCAATCGCCCCCGGATTGCATCCGAGCTACAACGGCTTGGCGGGTTGCACCCGCCCGGGTTGAAAAACGCGCCTTGCCCACCGATGGCGCCGAGATGGTGGTGTGGTCCTTGCGCAACAACACAGGGCCCAAGGGGGCCAGCCGACCTAGGACGCGTCCAGCAGGTCGTGCAATTGGACGAATTGCTGGGTCAGCTTGTGGCTGCGCTCCAGATAGATCAGCGGCGTGCAGCTCTGATGCGATTCGCGCATGCGCACCGAGCTCATCAAATTCACCGGCAACACCGGCAAGCCCTCGGCGAGCAATTCGTCGAGCAGTTGCTGCGGCAAGGTCGCGCGCGGCTGGAATTGGTTGACCACTATGCCTTCGACTTCCAGGCCTTCGTTGTGGTCCTCCTTGAGTTCCTCGATCTCCTGCAACAAGCCATAGAGCGCATGGCGCGAGAAGCTGTCGCAGTCGAACGGAATCAGCACGCGGTCGGCGGCGATCAGTGCCGACACCGTATAGAAATTCAGCGCCGGCGGGGTGTCGAGGTAGATGCGGTCGTAGTCCTCGGCCAACTCGTCGAGCAGTTTGCGCAGTTTGTTGATCTTGTGCTTCGACTCGAGCTTGGGTTGCAGGTCGGCCAGCTCGGCGGTGGCAGTGATCACATGCAGGTTTTCGTAGGGCGTTTCGTAGATATCCACCCGGCCCTTTTTCGCGAACGGCCCGCTGGCCAGGGTCTGCTTGAAGAACTCGGCGATCCCCATGGGGATCTCAGCGCCGGTCAGGCCGGTGAGGTAATGGGTGGAATTGGCCTGGGTATCCAGGTCGATCAGCAAGGTGCGATACCCCTGGGACGCGCTGACGGCCGCCAAATTGCAGGCGATGCTGGATTTGCCCACGCCGCCCTTCTGATTGAATACCACGCGCCGCATATCACACCTCTCGATCGATAACCGCAAATGCTGGAGCATTCTATGCAAAGCGGATGACAAGGGCGAGGCATTCGGTCACCCCATGACCATAAACCTCTCGTCAGAACAGCCGTACAAAATTTGCACGATGCCCGTGCGGTCTGGATAATGCCGGCCATTCGCCATGGCAATCTCGACATTCCCTTGTCATGCCTGGCTGCCGACCTCTACATGGAAGCCTGCAAGGGCCGGATCGTCCGAGTGATGCACTTCAGGATCGAGCAATGGCGTGCCTGGGCCCCTGGCCTGGAAAGCGCGGACGACTGGCGCCTCTGGTCCCACGCACCCGCGCGCCTACCCGGCGCTGCCGAACAATCCCCGTCCCAGTCCGATGCGGCCCAACCGGGTGCGGTCCAACCGAGTGCGGCCCAACCGGATGTCAGCTTTCTGCCGGCCATGCAACGCCGCCGTTTGAGTCCCTTGGCGCGTATGGCCTTTCATGTCGCCTGGCCGCTGGCCGAAGCGCACGGCGATCAACTGCCCCTGGTGTTCGTCTCGCGGCATGGCGAAACCCCGCGGACCCTGGCGATCATCACCGACCTGGCCAAAGACGAGGCGCTGTCGCCGACCCAGTTCAGCCTTTCGGTGCATAACGCGGTCATCGGTCTGTGGTCGATCATGCGCGGCGACACCAGCGAAATGACCGCACTCGCCGGCGAGAACGACGGCCTGGAGCAAGGCGTGCTGGAAGCCTGCACGCTGCTCGGCGAAGGGGCTCCGGCGGTATTGCTGGTGGTGGCCGAAGAGCGTCCGCCCGCGCTCTATGCGCCCTATATCGACGATGTGCCGTTCTCCCACGCCGTCGCGTTGCTGCTGACACCGGGCGACGACTGGCAACTGCAACTGCGCCATGCCGACGGCCCGGCCGCCGAATGGCCCCACGCACTCAACCTGCTTCGCGCCCTGAGCGACGAACAAGACTTTCTGCAACATCACTGGAAGAGCCGTCAATGGAGTTGGTCACGCAACAAGGCCTGAGCCGTTATAGCGCGCCCTATTGCTGGCGCCTGATCGCCACCGCGCTGAGTTTTGCCCTGTTCGGTATCGGCGGGGTGCTGCTGCGCGTGCTGGTCTTTCCGCTGCTCGCCCTGCTGCCCGGCGACAGCCTGACGCAACGCACCCGCGCGCGCCTGGTGGTCAGCAAAACCTTCCGCATGTTCGTCAAATTCATGTACCACAGCGGCGTGCTCACCTATTCGGTCGAAGGCGTCGAACGCCTGGGCCGCCCCGGCCAGATGGTGATCGCCAACCACCCCTCGCTGATCGACGTGGTGGTGTTGATCGCCTTCATCCGCGACGCCAATTGCGTGGTCAAGCAAAGCCTGTGGGACAACCCCTGCATGCGCGGGCCGATCCGCGCCGCGCAGTTCATCAGCAACAGCGGCAGCATGGACATGCTCGACGAAGCCGCAGAAGCGCTGCGCAGCGGCCAGACCCTGATCATCTTCCCCGAGGGCACCCGCACCCAGCCCGGGCAGGCGCCGCAGTTCCATCGTGGCGCCGCGGCCATCGCCCTGCGCGGCGCGCGCGTGGTCACCCCGGTGGTGATCAGCGTCACGCCCACCACCCTGACCAAAGCCGAGCCCTGGTACAGCATTCCGTCGCGCCGTTTTCATTTTAATTTGCAGGTTGGTGAAGATATCGACCCGCAACAGTTCAATGCTCTGGGACCGGCGCCAGTTGCCTCGCGTAAACTCAACGACCACTTGCACCACTATTTTATGAAGGAGCTCGCTACAGATGAGCGATCTACAACTGGAAATCAAAACCCTGATTATTGATGCCCTGGGCCTGGAAGACATGACTGCCGAGGATATCGCCGCCGATCTCACCCTGTTCGGCGAAGGCCTCGGCCTGGATTCGGTCGATGCATTGGAACTCGGCCTGGCGATCCAGAAGCGCTTCGGCATCAAGATCGACGCCGAAGCCAAGGACACCCGCAAGCATTTCGCCAACGTTGCTAGCTTGGCGGCGTTCGTTACCGCGCAAAAAACCGCCTGAGGACGCCCGCAGATGCAAACCCGTGAAGAAGTATTTGCCACCCTGCGCGATGCCCTGGTCGAGCTGTTCGAACTCGACGCCGAGCGCATTACCCTGGACGCCAACCTGTACCAGGACCTGGAAATCGACAGCATCGACGCCGTCGACCTGATCGACCATATCAAGCGTCAGACCGGCAAGAAGATCGCCGCCGAGGAATTCAAGGCAGTACGCACCGTCGGCGATGTGGTCGAAGCCGTGCTCAACGTCGTCAACGCCGCACCGAATTAAGACCGACCCTATGGCCCGCTTGTTCGGCCTGCTGCTGATAGTGGCAGGCCTGCTCTACCCTTTTGCCGTGTATTACGGCATGGAGCACCTATCGCCACGCCTGTTCGCCCTGCTGCTCGGCGGCCTGTGGCTGGCCCGCGCACTGAGCCAGTGGCGGCAGCCGGGCAGCCGTTGGATGGCCACGGCCGCCTTGAGTTTTTGCCTGCTGCTGGGCTTGTCCGGCGAAGCCGCGCTGTTGCGTTGGTACCCGGTATTGCTCAGCGCCCTGCTGCTGAGCATATTCGGCCTCAGCCTGAAGTTCGGCCCGCCACTGGTGGAGCGCCTGGCGCGGCTGCGCGAACCCGAGCTGCCGGAAGTGGCGGTGCGTTACACCCGCACTGTCACCCAGCTCTGGGCTGGTTTCTTTCTGTTCAATGGCCTGGCGACGGCGGCACTGACCCTGTGGGCGCCGCTGAGCTGGTGGACCTTGTATACCGGGCTGATTTCCTACGGCCTGATCGGTTTGTTGTTCGCTGGAGAATGGCTGGTGCGCCAGCGCGTGAGGAGAAAAGGATGAGCTGGGTGAACCTTGAGCAGTTGTTGAGCGAAGCTCGCCCTGGCCGCCCGGTCACCAGCGGCATGGATCACGCCGAGCTGCAGGGTCGTGCCCTGAAGCTGGCCGCCGCCTTGCAAGAGCGCGGGATCGAACGGGTCGCCCTGTATCTGGAAGATGCCGGCGAGTTGGCCGTGGCCCTGCTCGGCGCCTGGCGCGCCGGGGCCAGCGTGCTGTTGCCGGCCGATGCCCAGCCGCAAAGCCGCCAACGCCTGGCCGGCCAATGCGAGCTCTGGCTGGACAGCTCGGGCGTCGCTGCGCTCGACGGTCTCACGGCAACGGCCCCGCTGCCGGCGGCCAGCCTGGATCTCGACCAATGCCGCCTGACCCTCTGCACCTCCGGCTCCAGCGGCGAAGCCAAGCTGATCGACAAGAGCCTGCGCCAGCTGGCCAATGAAGTGGACGCCCTGGAACAGCTGTGGGGCGCCGAGCTGCAAGGCGCGACCATCCTCGGCAGCGTCGCCGCCCAGCATATCTATGGCCTGCTGTTTCGCGTGCTCTGGCCGCTGTGCGCCGGCCGGCCCTTCCAGCGCCGTGCCCAGCCCTTCCCGGAAGACTTGCAGCGCGAAAGCCTGGCCTGCGCCGACGGCTTCGCCTGGGTCGCCAGCCCCGCGCTATTGAAAAGGATGGGCGACAACCTCGACTGGCAGGCGCTTGCCGCAGTGCGCAAGGTGTTTTCCTCCGGCGGCGCGCTGCCCCTGGAGGCCGCGCAATCCTTGCAGCAACAGCTCGGCCAGTGGCCCGCGGAAATCTACGGCAGCTCGGAGACCGGCGGCATCGCCTGGCGTCAGGGCTTTGATCCGTGGCAACCCTTCGCCGGCGTCGAACTGCAGGTGGATGAACAGGGCGCACTCAACGTCGGCTCGCCGTATCTGCCAGAAGGGCAACGCGAACAGACCGCCGATG
>NZ_CAMPHN010000137.1 GCF_946885885.1 uncultured Pseudomonas sp. | reverse complement strand
TTCATCCGCGCCCATATCTTCAAGCCGACCCTGGAAACCCCGCGCCCGCTGAAGAACCTCGGCTACAACCTGCAACACCGCTGGCAGGGCCGCGAAGGACTGAGCGCGATCTACGAGGCCGAAAGCACCCTCTTCGAGCGCTTGCACGCCCTCGCCGCCGATGACCGCGCAGCCACCGGCCCGGACCTGAAGGCGCGCATCGCCGGACTGGAATGCGCGGCTTCGCTCAAGGAGGCGCTGGAAACCTTCCGTGCCGAGCTGCAACACAACTGCGAGAAGAGCGCCGTGGCCCTCGGCCAGGCGGCGGGCGTGCTCAATATGCACGGCGAGCCCCGGGAAGATTTCAAGCCATCGCGGCTCGCTGGCTTGCGCCAAAAGCTCGACCCCTACAGCGCCGGCGCCGACCTCGCGCCTCTGCTGCGCGGCGCCCTGGCCCGCGTCGCGCCGGAAGGCGACCGCGCCAGCCAACTGCTCGATCGCTTCGCCGAGCAAGGCGTTCCGCTGTCCTACCGCAAGAGCGAAATCCCCCTCGGCCGCCGCCGCGACCCCGGCGACGACAGCGCCCTGCTCAAGGCGCGCCTGGCATTGGACGTGGCGACCCTGCGCGAACTGGATGCCCTGGTGCATTGGCAGCAGGCCGAGGCCGCCCCGCTCGAGCAATTGCCCGAGGCCCTCTCGACGCTGCGCGACCAGTATTATCAGGAACACCCGCTCAAGGTGGTCACCGATATGGGCTTTCGCAACCACGACAGCCTGGAGGCCAACTATGACGCGGTGAAAGCCTTCCTCAACGCCTTCAAGAAGACCGACCACGCCGTACACATCAACCTGCGCGGCGCCTTCGGCGGCGACTCGGCGGACATGGCCGCAGGGCTGAAGGCCGCGCTCAAGGAAATCGAGGGTTATCACGAGCTGCAGATCCATCGCGGCTACGCTGGCCGGGCGAGCACACCGACCATGGGTCCGGGCGGCAAGTTCACCCACCCCGGCGGTAGCCTGGCGGCCAACCGCGGTTATTCGCTGACCTTCCAGATGGAGGACGACAAGTTCACCAAGGAGGAACGTTTCCTGGTGAGCTTCATCCGCCAGGGCGGCGGTTCGGCCAGCCTCGGCATCGGCGTGCGCGAACGTACCCTGAACCACACCCACAGTGTCGGCGCGGACCGCGAGGCCAGTCTGAGCTTCCCATTGGACGCCAGCCTTCGCCTCAGCGCCGGCGGCGCAGCCCAGAATGCGCTGATCTTCACCCTGGCACCCGGCGAGATCGACGCCTTCGTCGACAGCCTGGTCGATGGCACGCTCAACCCCTACGAACTGATGCGCCGGGGTATGGATCACGAGGTGCAGCGCGGCTATCGCTTCAGCCTCGACCTGGACGCCAGCCTGTCCGCGAACGCCGGCTACGGAGTCAACCTATCTAGGCTCAGCTCTCTGTTCGATGACATTCTGCGCTTCCAGGGCGGTGCCGAAGTCACCCTGAACCTACTCAACTACAGCCAGCACCGGCTGGCCAGCAACGGCGCCGTGCAGCGCGAGGAAGGCAGCCTGAACCGGCCGCGTCTGTTCAACCAGGTGCGCGCGGCGCTGCACCTGCCGCAAGCCCACCTGATCAGTTCGCACACGGCGTCGGACGGCGAATTCCAGCAAATACGCGGCGGGCTGGACAACACAGTCGCCGCCTCGCTGGAGAACCGCACGGCCAAACGCTACAAGTTCCTCTTCAAGGCGATCGAACCGGTTACCGAGGCCGAGGTAGCCAAGGTCGCCTCCGGCCTGGCCAAAGCGTTTCGCGACAAAGCCTCCGCCAGCATGCTCGGCGAACTGGCCGGGGAACGCGATATCGGTCGGCGGCTGGACGGCATGAGCGAGCGCTTCGCCAGCCGCGAGCCGGATAACGACGAGCAATACGCCGCCCTGCAGAAGCTGCGCGCCCTGGGCGACAAGCATGTCGCCACCCGCGCCGGGCACAGCTCCCTGGGCGAGGCCTATTTCGATACCACCTACATGGACCTTGGCCGCCTGGACCAAATGAGCCTGCTGACCCGGCTGAGCGCCGGGCTCAATCCGCGCCACGCACAGAGCAACGCCGAGTACATCGCCGGCCTGATGGCCAGCGACCCCAAACTCGAAGGGTTGATCAAACAATTGCAGGGCACGTCCGGCACCTCGGCCAGGGTACGCCTGGAGCTCAAAGACGAGGTCAAGGCGGAGATCGAGCGCGGCTGCGCGGACGGCACCCTGAGCGAGGCCAAGCTGATCGCCAAATTGCAGAACCGCGACAACCTGCGCCTCAAGTCGATCTTCCTGTTCCAGGCCGCGGACAAACGCGAAGGCTTCACCTCGCCCCTGCCACTGCTCGGCTACACCAGCGAGACATCGCTGGGGCTGACCCGCTGCCTGGGCCGGCTCATCTTCGACTTTGGACGCGACCAGAACACCCCCAAGGGCTACACCCTGGACGGCGACATCGCGCACTACGACGAAGCCACCCGCGAGGGTATTGCAGCGATGAAACGCGATGGATTCGATCTCAAACGGCCCTGACGCCGCCTTGCCCAGGCCGCGTTCAGCCTGTGCTCTTGCGCATGTAGGTCGGGTTAGCGGCGACTATCGCGGTTCGAGCAGCGACATCGCCGTCGGCCGCCGCGTAACCCGACAAGGCAGCCCGGGTAAGCCTTGGTGCAGTCGCGGATTACGCCACCCGGATTGCGCTGCGCTTATCCAGGCTACGGGGTTGCGCTCTCCGCTCCATCGGTACGACGGCAGTGCTCGCTCCAGCATCGAGGTACAAGAGTTGCGCTCACGAAATACATCGAAAATCAGCGCCCCGTCCATTGGCAAAAACCACTATCGGTTCTGCAACTTCATAATGGAGGTGCTGAGCTTGAACCTCTGATTGCTGTTGCTTTCACCAGAAACAGTGCTGGCTGGCGACCTCTGACCGATAATTGCCCGGGCCTGGCTTGCAAAAGCACGCATGGCCTGGATGCTGTCGATGACTTCAAAGGCGTTGCAATGGGCAAAGCGAAAGCGATGGAACGCTTTAAGCATGCCCCTCTCCTTGTCAAGGGCCAGACAGAATGCCAGGCTCGGTTGCTGTCCCTGCAGCTCCAGCAATGCCAATGGAGCTGTCCGATGCAGATTATCTGAAAATTTGTCGGCACAGGTCACCAACTCCGCCCAGCCCTCGCCGCGGTAGTAAAGAAATATGGCGGGTTCGTCAGCGAAACCGAAACGATAAGCGGTGGCCTGGGTGTCAAAGATTGAAATGCCCAAGCGCTCCATTACCTGGGTGATCAGATTGATAAATTCCAGCTGCGGCTGACTCATACTTGGCGATCTCCCCGGCTGTGAGAAGAACCAAGCCTGTCGTTCCGCTCCTGCACGGAATTGGTGGCATCGGCCTCAAAATCGTCGCCACGATCAGTCAAATCCCCGACAGCGGAATGCCAGTCCTCATCGCTGTCTGTGCCATCGACCCGCTCCTGCGCCTCGAAAAACGCTTCAGTCTCATCGCTGACATCGCTGCGGGCCGGCGATGCCTGAGTTGTTGCCGTAGCAACCGGGTCATCGATGATTTCGGTGAAGCGCCCGGAGTCGACCACCCCCTGCTCAAGGTCCGGTCGCTGGTCAGGGGATGACTTCAAGGACTGCATCAGCTTGACCACCGCATTGGCGATCGCTTCTCCGCCAGGGCGGGGCAAGGTCAGGTTACAGGCGGTCAGAAAGACGGTGCCTGCAATCAAACCCGGCATATTGTCGGTAAAGTGTGTGGCGGGAATCTTGTTGAGAATGCCAAAGGGCAGTAACAGCGGGGACAGTCCTGAATAGCTGGAAAATTTGCTGGCTGCCTGCTGCGCATTTTCGTTGGGATTTTTGGCTGTCTTGGCCAGTTCAAAAACGGTCAGGCCCGCATCCATTCCCAAGTCGACCAATCCGGCAGGCTCATCGTAATAGGTTGCGGCGGAACTCAGGCAAAGCACCCCCGCAATGGCCACGAAGGCCATCTTCTGCGCAAAGTCCCCATTGGCGACTTGCTGCGGATCTGACTCTTCGTTGCGACCGAGGATTCCATGCGCCGCGTTGGCAAGTTGCTCGGTGGCGGAGTCTATTTCACTGAGTTGCACATTGAGACTATCGCTCAACTCTTTTCCACTTTCCTCGAACCGACCCCGACGCTGTTGGAAAGCACCATGCTGAATATTGACTGCGGCTAGCAGGGTGTCGATATCCGCGCTCAAGTCTTCGGATAGCCGAGCCAGCTCTTGTGGCTGGGACGTAGGCTTGTGGAAAAAGCCTTTGATCTTCTCGCTGATGTCGCTCAGAGGCTTGGTGACCAGATGAGGCGCGGATGACATCACGAATACTGCCGCGGTAAAGCCGGCTGCCATGGAGTGGAACAGTATGGGGTTGTGCTCCTCGAAGGCTTTGGCTTTCTCATTGAAGGCACTGATGGCATAGGGCAGGTTCGGTGGCAGATAGGGAACATGCCGTTCCTGGATATGCAAGCCATGGGAGCGATGGTCAGAGGTACGGCTGAGCGCGATCCCCGTCAGCATGCACAGGGTCTTGGTATAGCCCGCCACCAGCAGCGCGAAATACTGGTTGTCCTTGTTCTTGTGCGCGGTCAGGGTTGGCAGCATGGCCAGCCCGACATTGGCCAGGCTGAACATCATGGTCGCCGCAGTGCGATAGCCCATGGACTTGTCTTTGGCGATCCGGTCGATCTTGTGCATGAGTTCATTGGTTGCGGTACTCAATTTCTTGCGCACATGCGCAGGCATGTCTGAATGCCGACAGGCATCATGCAGTGCCTGCACGCTCTGCTTGAACTCCGGCAGATGAGCGGGCTGACGCTCGTTGGCCAGGTACTCGCGATTGTTGAACTGCCCCACGGCAGCTGCCAGATCCGTTTTCTTGAACAGGAAAAGAAGTCGTTCCTTGAAGCCTGTGGCCGGAGTGGCAGGTGTCGACTGAGCGCTGGTCAACGCCTCGATCTCACCTTGCAAAGCGGGAGCTACATCGATGGCTGTATGCGGCGCCTGCCCCAAGCGGAATGGGGGAGTACCGACAACATGGGGCAATGCCTGTTGCGACGTACTGACCTCAACCCGCTCGTCCCCCATGCGCCCCTGATGGACATGGGTTGTTAAGCCGTCGGATGCATGACAATCAAGGGGCGAGCTGGAAACCGGAGTGGAAGAATGGATGGTATTCATGGTGGCCTGGGTTATGGGTAAATGTCTCCTTGTGTATTTTTGATACGGTCCCGGTTCCCTGTCAGCGTATCGAAATGGGATATCGATCGGCAGCCGTTGAAAGGGGCTATGTGGGCTCGCATTCGAGACGCCGGGGCCCGGCCCGTTTTTAACGACGCATAGGCAATGCAGCGAGTTTTTCAACGGCCTGTTAAAAACCGGAACTGTCCGGCCAGGGCAGGCCTGCTAAGGCGTCTGTCGACCACGTCCGCCTGACTGGTATTTTCGCTATGGCCTGGTTGTTCCCAGGCCGTTCAAGCTCACTGAATGCATCAACCTGGATAGGGCGGCATCGCCAGCATGGTGGGGTCGCAATCGCTGAAACAGGTTGTCGGAATCACCTACGCAAAAACGTATGAGTCAACCGGGGCGATAATCCGTTCATCCCGTGGGAACCCTGTGAACTTTTTCGCCACTCATGGCATTACAAGAACAATAACGATATGCCGCCTCATACCTACTGCCCGTTCCAGACCAGAACAATTACGGGCATCGAGCGCGGTAGGCCATCCTATGAACATTACGGGTCACGATACACATTCCATCCAACCGCCTCTGGCAGCGGATACTTCCGGGCAAACCAGGACAACTCGGCAACGTCCGCAAACGCCGACTCAGCGCTCGGGTTCGCTATCGCTCGGCGAGCTGGGCCGGCGCACGGGAAGGTTCATCGGCCTACGCCAGCGGACGCCCCAACAACCAGCCGCAGGCACGGAACAACCCGCCAGGACGGTGAATCGGCCGCACAGCGCCTCCGGTGCAGGTCTGTCAGCCCTGGATCGCACCGGCGGACGCCGCTTCGAAGGCGGTGCGGTCAATCGCGTCATCGCCGAGATTCCGTCCCGCCAGGAGTCGGATCTCGAACAGCTGCTGGCGGATGCCCCTGCCGAGCCGACCCTGGCCGAACTCTTCGCGCGTTCCCAGCGGCTCCAAGGGCGTGTGTTGTCCGATGCCTCCGGGAACTCGTCGGGCCCGCTGTCGGAGCGCTCAACGGACGACATGCGGCAACCGCCCCTGGAACGAGCCGCCGGCGGTCATCTCGATGGTGGCGCCATAGACCGCGCGCTGGTGCGCGGTCCGGCGCGGCGGGAGGAGTCCTCCGAACGTTTCTTCAGTGCGCAGTCGAGCATCGCTTCGGATACCGAGAACGACCAGACCTCACCGAACGCCTCGGGCAGAGTACTGCGCACGGAGTCTTCCGAACGCTTCTTCAGTGCGCATACCGGTTCGGATTTCGACGACCAGCCGCCGCTGAATCGCACCCTCGCCAACGAGCAGGGCGAGTCTTCGTCGAGCGGCGCCGACGAGCGTCCAGGTTGGCCCCTCGCCGGTCGCTTCGATGACGTCAAGCAATTACAGGCCTACACAAGAACCGGGCGCTCGTCGTTCTCCGGCGCGGCGGACATAGACTCGCCGCCGCGGCGGTCGAACAGCGACCAGCCGCTCGACAGTCGCCGATCTGCGGAGATGCAGCGGTGGGACTCTTCCGCGAGTTCCCAGACTTCGCAGGGAAGCTCCGACTCGTTCCCCGGCATCGAGCATCCGCCCCTGAATCGCATCCTCGCACGGCGATTCACCGGGATCGACATCGACCGGATCATGGCCTACAACCCGGCGCGCCAGGCGACCTCCTCCCTGGAAATGAGCCTGGACGGCAAAGGCAAACTGCGGGTCGGCGAGAACACCCCGGCGGCCCTGCGGCAGCTGTTGCAAAACACCCTCGGGCAATCCCAGAGGAGCTACCTCGCCCACCATGGCCAGCCGGACGGCGATCAACTGCTGATGGACAAACAGGGCAACCTGCTGCACCTGCAGCAGACCCCGGCGGCCATCGCCGTGCTGCACAGCAGCCGGCCCAGCGCGGCCAAGCAGATGCTCGACGCGACCCTGGGGGGCCGTGTTCCCGGCTATGCGCTCAGCCGTGAAGGCAGCACCATTTCCGTTACGGCCCAGGGCGAGGAAAACCGTACCCGCCGCGATCTCGATGTCACCGGCAGGGCGCACCTCGCTCAACTCACGGGCATCCACGAGGACTCGGAGGGGCAACGGCTGCGCCTGCATGACGACAGGCTCTACCGCTTCGATATTCGCAGCCAGGCCTGGACGCCCCACCCCGACGACGATGGCGTGCCGTTCAAACAACTCGCCCTGCAGGCGGATGGGAGGATCTACGCGCTGCACGGCGACGCACTGGTCGATATGAGCGCCGACGAACCGCAGGAGCCCATCGAGGCGCGCGATGTGCGTTCCTTCTCCGTCGCCGCTGATGGCATCGCCGCCCTGCTCTGCGGCCAAGGCGACGAGCAACGCGTGCGTCTGGTCGGCAACGCTATGGAGCGAGAGATTCCGCTGCGGCTGGACGGCGGCAACGCGGAAGCGACCCAGGTCGGCCTGACCCGGGAACGCCTGTACCTGACGGACAAGGAAGGCCGGCTCCATAGCAGCGAACGCCCCGAGGACATCGACCGATTGTTCCTCAGCCCGGACCTCAACTCGATCCCAGACGGCGACAGACTCGGCAAGACCCACTTCGCCGAAGGCTTTATGCAGGACGACCAGGCCCGGCTGAACCTGCTGATCAAGGATCCGCAAGGCCATCTGCACAGCCAGCCCTTCAAGCGCGACGCGCTGACCACCCAGGGCAGTTGGAACCTTAGCGATGCCCTGGTCGTCGACAATCGCCGCGGCCTGCCCAACGCCAGCCCCTCGACGGTCAACAGCCTGAACCTCGGCCGCCTCGGCCATGTCGCCCTGGAAGGCGGCGAACTGCAGCGCTGGGATACGCTGGCCAACGCTTGGGCCGCGACCGGCATCAAGAACGTCGAGCGCTTGCAACTGGGCCTGGACGGCAAGCCCTACGTGGTGCAGGACGGCAAACTGCTCAAGCTGAACGTCAGCACCGACGTCGGCCGCTTCGTCCACGATGGCAACCAGAACCTGGCGCCGACCGGGCAGAACATCAAGGTCGCCGTCGGCAGCGCGGTGTCGGACAAGATCGGCGATGTGCGGGCGTTCGCCATGGTCAACGACAAGCTGTTCGTCACCCTCGATAACCACGGCCAGCTCGAACTCCACGACAACGGCAAAGCCGCGCGCGCCCTGCCTCGGGAAGGGCTCGACGGCGAGATCCGCTCGCTGGCCCTGGATAACCAGCAAAACCTCCATGCGCTGAGCGAAAACGGCACGCTCTACCGCCTACCGTGCAAGGATTGGCAGGCGTCGCCCGCGCAGCAAGGCGAACCCGGGTGGGCTGCGCTGGCGACGCCGGATGAGCTGCCCGTGGCATCGCTGCGCACCGCTCACGGCAACGCGCTGTTGATCGGTTTGCAGGGTGCGGAGGATGAGGAACTGCAACACGACGGGACGAGCTGGCAGCCTCATAGCCCCGCCCCCTTGACGCCGCCCCAGGTGCTCAAGGAGCTGTTCGAGCGGGTACGCGACGACAACTGGACCTGGAAGCTCGGCGGGCTCACGGTCAAGGCATCGCTCTCCCGGCTGGGCCGCAGCAACGTGGAAAACCGCCACCGTAGCGGTACCGCCGAATTCATCCGGGCCCACGTTTTCAAGCCCACCCTGGAAACCCCTCGGCCGCTGAAAAATCTCGGCTACAACCTGCAACACCGCTGGCAGGGTCGCGAAGGCTTGAGCGATGTCTACCAGGCTGAAAGCGCCGCATTCCAGCGGCTCAAAGCCATCGCCCAGAGCGGCACGGCGCAGTCCGCCGCGGGTGAGGACCTGAAGTCGCGCATCGCCCGCCTCGACCGGGGCGAACAGGGCAAGCCACTGAGCGAAGCCCTGGAAACCTTCCGCACCCAACTGGAAGAGAGCATTACCCGGACGCTCGTCAGCCTGGGCAAGGAAAAGGGCTTGCTCAACCTGCACGGCGAACCCCGCGACGGCTTCAAGCCGCCGCTGCTCGGCGGGCTGAAGCAAAAACTCAACCCTTACAACAGCGGCGAGGACCTGACCCGGCAGCTGCGCGACGGCCTTGCCCAGCTGGGTTCGACACCACTGCGCAGCATCGAGCTGCTCGCTCTATTCGATGAAAAAGGTGTCGCCCTCTCGCCGCAGAAGAACGAAATCCCCTTGGGCCGCAACCGCGATCCCGGCGACGACAGTGCCCTGCTCAAGGCCCGTCTGGCGCTGGACGTAACGACCCTGCACGAACTGAGCAGCCTGACGGACCGGATCGCGGCCAGCGCAGAGGCGTCAGTACCGGAAGATTTCCCGCAGGCGTTGTCGCAACTGCGCGACCACGACTACGGGGATAATCCGCTCAAGGTGGTCACCGATATGGGCTTCCGCGGCCATACCAGCCTGGAGGCCGACTACGACGCGGTGAAAGCCTTTCTCAATGCGTTCAAGAAAACCGATCATGCCGTGCACATCAACCTGCGCAGCGCCTTCGGCGGCGACTCGGCGGACATGGCCAAGGGCCTGAAAGCCGCACTCAAGGAAATCGAAAGCGATCATGAGCTGCATATCCACCGGACCTATGGCGTCAGCGCCAACACACCGACCAGCGGCCCCGGCGGCACCCCACTCACCTTCCCGAACGGCCGGCTCGCCGGCGACCGCGGTTACTCGCTGACCTTCGAAATCGCCGACGGCAAGCTGACCGCCTCCTTCATCCGCCAGGGCGGCGGCTCCGCCAGCGTCGGCGTCGGTATCCGCGAGCGGACCCTGAGGCGTAACCACGATCTGGGACCGGAGCGCGAAGGGGGCTTCAGCTTTCCCCTGGATGCCTACGTGAAGGGCACGTTTTCCGGCAACCAGCGCGACGCGCTGCTGTTCACCCTGTCAGAGGCTGAGATCGACCAGTTCGTCGACGATCTGCTGCAAGGCAAGCTGAACCCCTACGAGTTCATGAAGAAGGGCTCCGACCACGAAGTGCAACACGGCTACCGGTTCAACGTCGATATCGATGCCGGCGCGTCGGCGAACGTCGGCCAGGGTTTCAACCTGCACGAGAAGGAAAAGGGATCGCCTTTCGCTGGGGTCGCCCGCTTCCGTGCCGCGGTCGAGGTGAACCTGAACCTGCTGAATTACTCGACCTATCGCCAAACCAACAGCAACAGCGCGGGGCGTTTGCAGGAGGAAGGCGGTCTGAACCGACCGCGGCTGCTCAACCAGGTGGAAGTCAAAGGTGCGCTCCAGGCACAGCTGATCGCCGGACACGAAAACCAGGAGGCCCAAGAAGCGGCAAAAGCCGCTGCGGCAGCCGGCTTACCGAAACCGCCCGTACCCTTCGAAACCACCAGCCTCAACCTGGGCGTCACCGGCAGCGCCTCGGTGGACATGAAAACCACCAAACGCTTCAAGTTCCTGTTCAAGCCCGCACAGCCGCTGACCGGCGGCGACCTGACGAACCTCGGCAATGCCCTCGGCAAGGCGTTCAGGGATAAGGCCAGCGACACGCTGCTGAAGGAAATCGACACGCACGAGGATCTCGATGAACGCCTGGCCGCCTTGCAGGACGCCTTCGGCGACAGGGAGGTGATCAACGACGACCAGCACGCGGCGCTGAAAAGCCTGCGCCAGGCCACCGACCGTCACGAAGCGGCCAAGGCCGGCCACAACATGCTGGACTATATGCGCCTGGAAAGCTCCTACGGCAATCTGTCCCGGTTGGACGAAGCGAGCCTGCTGACACGCCTGAGCGCCGAGCTGAATCCGCACCACGCGCGGAGCAACGCCGAGTACATCGCCAGCCTCATGAAAACGGACCCGAAGCTGGAGGCGCTGGTCAAACAGCTACAGGACACGCCTGGCACCATGGCCAGGGTCCGCCTGGAATTCAAGGACGAGGTGGCGGCGAGGGTGGACAAGGGCAGCCGCGACGGCACCATGGATCAGGACGAACTGGTCGCGCTGCTCGGCGACCGCAACAACATGCGCCTGAAAGCCATCATGGTTTTCCAGACGGTCGGCAAGAACGAAGGGTTCGTCTCCCCGACCCCACTGCTCGGCTACAGCAGCGGAACCTCGCTGAATCTCATTCGAAGCCTGGGCAGGGCCAACTTCGAATATGGTCGCGACCAGGACACGCCCAAGGGCTACAAATTGGAGGGCGATATCGCGCTATACGATAAACCTACCCAGGAAGCGATTACCGCGTTGAAACGCGAGGGATACGACCTCAAGCGATGACCGATCGCTCATCCGGCAACCGGAAAGT
>NZ_CAMPHN010000136.1 GCF_946885885.1 uncultured Pseudomonas sp. | reverse complement strand
TCTCGCGCTAAAACAGGCTCCGGCGCGGTCGCGATGAAACGGCAACAGACCCTAGGCAAGCACCACCTGCATAGGAGCTTCATTCGTGCATATCGGATCGACGAGTGCCAGCGCGAGCACTCACTACACGGCCTCCAGCTCCCGCCCGGAAGGTTCCGGGCGGAGTGGCGTCCTCGGAAAACTGTTGAATCTGCTGCCGTGCTCGGGTCGGCATATGGGGATCGAGCCGCTACGCGATACGGTACTGCACAACCTCGCGGAGATTCGGGATCATCTTGCAACCTTGCGCCAGCAGAACTGGTCGCCGAGTGGTACGGAATCCTCCTATGACACGTTGCTCATGCCTGTGTTTACCAAGGCCGAACAAGCCCGCAACCCCAACAACACGGTCACCTTCCTGAAGCGCGGGTTCGAGGCGCTTGCGACCCATGATCCGCACCTGCATCGGCAAGTCCTGCTGGAAATCCCGTACGACCCTCATATGGTTGCGGCTGACGTGAAGTTCATCGATGGCAAGTTGTCCGTGATCGTGGCCGACTCGCTCAAGCATGATGCGAAATTTGCCCCTTATGATGACGCGAGAAAGATGAGGAGCATGGCCGAACACCTCCCTTCTGGAAGTCGGATCGCGGTGCTTTGCCTCGATGTGCAGAAAGCAAGCAGTGGCTGTCGCATCATGTCGCTATCGGCGGCGTCGAAGATGGCTAAAGCGGCCGGGTACTTCGACAGGCTCCATGAGTTGAACATCCGGGAGGGGGCAAACGGAATCGCCGAGCACATTGGAACCGGCAGGGTAACAGGCGTTGACAGGTTGGATGTGTTCGACGTACCACGGCAAGTCCCTTCCCGCTTGCTCAAGCACATGCAGGCGCGTTCATCTTTCAAACAATGGGCGATGAACAGGCCGTCGACAGAAGTCGCTGCACCCGTCAACAAGCGAGGAGAGACACTGCAGCAGCGTATGGAGCAGCGGTTCGTCCATCGTGCCCAGATACGCGAAACGAAAGACTTCAAATCTTTTTTGCACCAGCTGGATTTCAGTGCGTCCATAGAAGATAAACGAATCACTTATCTTGAAAGGGCCATGGCGTTCATCCAGCAAGCCGATGCGGGCGATGTCCGTGAGGCCGCCGAGATATTCGAGGGCATGCGGCAGCGTCAGATGCTTCCTTCAGAAAGAGGTCTGGAACTAATTCATCGGATAGTGGGCCCCGAGTCCGAAATCGCCAAGCGGTTGGAGTCTTCCGATAGTGAAGATGAGTACTCGGTATCGCCGGACGAGAGGTATCGGTAACTTCCTCGCTGCCAGCGGCAATCCGCACTGCGGAGGCGTTGGCTCTGATCGAGGCCGTTTGAGGATCAATTCCTTCTGGCCTGTATGGCTTTCGCCGCCAACAACTGTGTCTATTTTCCTGCCGCTCCCGCGCCGAGAATGGCCGGACTTCACAGCGCCGAGCCCGCCATGCATATCGCCATCCTCACCTTCGACGGCTTCAACGAACTGGATTCGCTTATCGCCCTGGGCATCCTCAACCGCATCAAACAGCCGGATTGGCGCGTGTCCCTGGCCTCGCCGAGCGAGACGGTCACTTCGATGAACGGCGTGAAACTGCATCGCCAAGCCGCATTGGATGAGATCGAATCGTTCGATGCCGTGCTCGTCGGCAGCGGCATCAAGACTCGCGAGATTGCCCGGGACGCCGCCGTGATGCAGATGCTGGCGCGGCTCGATCCCGCGCGTCAGCTGATCGGTGCGCAGTGCTCCGGCACGCTGCTGTTAGCCAAGGCGGGATTGCTGAACGGCATTCCCGGTTGCACCGACCTCACCACCAAGCCCTGGGTGCAGGAGGCCGGTATCGAAGTGCTCGAGCAACCCTTCTTCGCCCAGGGCAACCTGGCGACAGCCGGTGGTTGCCTGGCCTCCATCTACCTCGCCGCCTGGACCCTGGCGCGCCTGGTCGGGCGCGATGCTGCGACCGAGGCGCTGCACTACGTCGCGCCGGTAGGGGAGAAGGCGGATTACGTCGAGCGGGCGCTCGGCAATATCGCGCCTTATTTGCCCGCCAGCTAGGAATTGCAAGGCGTTTTCCATCGATGCGCGAGCCGCCGCTTGGTGTACGATGCGCCGCCCCCAATCCCCGCTGAAACCGTCAGGTCCCCATGTCCGCCAACGCCCTGTATACCGACCTTTCCGGTTATTACGATCTAATGTGTGCCGGCATCGACTACCAGGCGCAAAGCCACTGCGTACACCGGCTGCAGCAGCTTTTCGGTAACGGCGGCAAAACCCACCTCGACCTCGCCTGCGGGACCGGGCCGCATGTGCGGCATTTCATCGATTTCGGCTACCAAAGCGGCGGGCTCGATATCAATCAACCGATGCTCGATAGAGCCGCCATCCGCTGCCCACAGGCGCAGTTCTCGTTGCAGGATATGTGCGATTTCAAGGTGGTCGAGCCGCTGGACCTGATTACCTGCTTTTTGTATTCCATCCATTACAGCGGCGGGCTGGAGCGGTTGAAGGCGTGCCTCCTCAGCGTGCATAACGCGCTCAACCCCGATGGCGTGTTCTGCTTCAACGTCGTCGACAAGCACAAGATCGACAACGCGCTATCGGTGACCCATAGCGCCGAGCACGATGGCAGCCGATTCGTCTTCAGTTCCGGTTGGTACTACTGCGGCGATGGCGAGAAGCAGTCGTTGAAACTCAGCATCGAGAAAACCAGCGAAGGGGAAACCCAGGTATGGCACGACGAGCACCCGATGGTCGCATTGGGTTTCGTTGAGTTGCAGGAAATCTTGCGGCCGTACTTCGAGGTCCATGTTTTCGAACATGATTACGAAAAGCTCATCCCTTGGGATGGGGCCTCGGGTAATGCCCTGTTCGTCTGCGTGAAAATCTAGCGCTCGCTACTGCGTCACGACCTTAACGGCTGATGGGGCGGCGATAGCCGCGTCCCACGCCGACGCCTCGACGTGGGAACGATCAAAACGCGCGGTATCAGGCGAAGACGAAATACTTGCGCACGGTTGCCACGATTTCCCAGGTGCCCTTCATCCCGGGCTCGATGACGAACACGTCGCCTGCCTTCAGGTGCACCGGCTGCTCGCCTTCCGGGGTGATCACGCAGTAGCCGTCGAGGAAGTGGCAATACTCCCACTTGTCGTAATTCACCTCGAACTTGCCGGGGGTGCAGATCCAGGTGCCCATGATCTTGCTGCCGTCCTTGGAGAGGTAGGCGTTGAGGTTCACGGTATGCGGGTCGCCGCCGATGCGCTTCCACTTGGTGGCGTCCACGACGGGCGTAGGGCAGGTTTCGCGCAAGACAGTGATGAAGTCGGACATTTCAGCTCCAGATCGATCGGATAAACGATCCGCGACCATAGGCGCAACGCTTTGCCGAAGGCTGCCTGAATCCGACCCCGAAGTGCCTATAGGAGCATCGCTCGACCGCTCGTCCGGCCTATGGATGAGGGCCTGGCGAACTCGTGTCGGCAGGCGATGGGCAGACCTTGGTTTGCCCATTGACTCTGGTAGGCTGCCGAAACACCGTTTACAGGAGTTGCGCGCATGATCGGCAAGCTACTTTCGGCCGGTTTCAGTTTGGCCACCTTGCCCGCCCGGCTGACGTTTCGCAGCGTCCGCGCCTTGGCCATGACGCCTGCCGAAGCCAGCCGCCTGCTGGCGGGCATGCGTCAGGCATCGGATCAGGCAGTGCGGGAACTCCAGGAAATATTGACCAGCGTCGATGCGGACATGACCCAGAAAACCGCGCATCTCAGCGCCGCCGACAAACGCCTGGCAGCCGAACTGGCCCTGCGCGCCGCCGAACAACACCTGAGCATGGCCGCGATCAATATCCTGCGGGCCGTTTGGCTGACGCTCAACTCGACACTGAACTTGCCGCCAAACGAGCCGGATGAGCGGGTTGAGCAGGCGCGTAACGGCTAAACCCCAAGCGGCGGTTTGTTTGATTGGGATATCTGCTACCCGCTAAGGTCTGGCCCACTCATAAGCGCCCAGGTCGCACACCGCTACGCCGTCACCATCGCCATCGAGCGGCCGTGGCTGACGACGCTGGTCGTGCCCGGCGCAGGAGCCGACCCCTGCATCCAGCGCTGGGCTGTTCTCGCGCAGTGCGTGCACATAGGTGCGCTCATCGACACTGGAGAGGGGCTCAACCAGGCGCGTGAGGGCTTCGGCGTCATCGATATACCGATCAGCCGGGCAATTGCTGAATGCGCTGCCGAGCAGCAGGCCCCTGGCCTCGAACTGATAGTGATTGCCGAAGTTCCAGCAGGGGTTTGAATACCCCTCGATTTCGTCCTTGATGCCGGCAATCAGGCTGTTGCGAATCCGCAGCCTGCCGCCGTTCCTCACACCCACGCCGAGGTTGTCGACGATGCTGACGTTGATCAGCTCCAGGCTGGGCGTGCCTTCTCGAGTAGGTTCTTTATTGAGGATTACCGCCGCCAATGCATTGTTCTGGCTGAACGTGGCATTGGACACCTTCAGCACGCCGGCCTTTTCGTTGAGGATGGCGCTGGCATTGCCAAACTCGGGCGTCCAGTTGTTAACGAAGGCGCTACGGGCAATGTCGGCCATGCCGCTGTTGTACAGGGCTCCGGCGAAACCGTAGTCGGAGCCGCCCCGGTTGTCCGCGAACAGCGAGTCGCGCACGAGCAATTGGCCCTGGTTGTACAGCGCGCCTGCGAAGCTGGGGTTTTCGATGCCCTCGGCTTTATTGCCTATGAGCCTGGATGAAAAGATCTCCAGCGTGCCGAAGTTGGCGATGGCACCGCCACTACTGGGGTCGGTTTCGCTCCTGGCTTTGGCCTGGTTATCGCTGAGCGTCACCCGCCTCAGAATGGCTTCGCCGTGGTTTTCCAGCGCACCGCCATAGGCGGGTGTCGAACCGCCGCTGATCTGCAAGCGCTCGAGGGTGAGGCGAGCCCCCGGCAGCACTTCGAAAATCCGCGCGTTCGAGCCTTCGCTGCGAATCCCGCTTATCGCCTCGCCTCGCCCGCGAATGACCAGTTCATCAGCGATATCGAGGTCGCCCGTCTGGTTGTCGTCTTCGTCATACGAGGCACTATCGTCTGGCGCCGCTCGGCTCAGGAGGTAGGTCCCGCTCAACTGAATGCGATCCGCCCCGGGCTGCTCGTTCGCCGCCTGGATGGCGTCGCGCAACGAGCAATGGACGTCGCACACTCCGTCGAATTCATCTTGGTCGGTGGTAACCAAAAAGTCGGTGGCCAGCGCCGTGGTGCTGGCAGCGCTGAGAAATACCAAAGGTAGGGTCTTGAGGGTCAGGTAAGCGAAGGGGGACATGAGTAATTCCTTGTCTATGTCCGTAGGGAAGGCGGAGGCAACGGGGCTCCGCGGCTGGGCCCGGCTAGAGTGGGTGGTTTAACCCAGGGCTTGCTAGTAAGGGGGCCTTTTTAGTCGATAGTTCCCGCGTCCAGGCGGCTGCGTGCCCACGCTGGAGCCTGGGAACGATCAATCCAGATCTTCCCGACCGCCAGGGTTGGCCAATAGTGCATGGCCGCTGTAGGCCCCCAAGTTCCGGCATTCAGACCGATGGTATGGCCGGCGGTCGGCTGGGCCGCAATGTCGCGTCGCGCCCTTGCGGGCCATGTCGATCATGTTTATAAGCGCTAGAGGATCATTTCGGGGGCAGTGCTGCAAGTTCCCCCGCGCCTCATCGGACCGACGCGAGCGTGCTGGAAAGCGCAAAGCAGCGCCCACGCAGGGGTCTAACCATGTCTGAACAGGATTATCGCGATTGCGCCGGCGCCATTCGGGTGACCGTCGCCAGTCTGGAAGCCAGCGGTGTACCGCCGTTCATCATTGCCAGCACCTTGCTGGCCGCCGCCGTCGAGTCATACAAGAACTGCTTTCCGGACCAATCTCTCAACCTCGACGATGTTCGCGAGCTGATCGAACGCACCGCGTTATGAGGAACACCTAAAAAGCGGATGTCGGCGCTTGCCGGCATCCACGGTATGCACAGGATGCAGCTCAGACCGAGCGCAACGTGTCCATCAGGTCGTTCATGAACTCAGGCGGCAACTGCGGCATCTGACCGGACGAGATCATCGCCACTTTCTCGTCGCGGCTCGCTTCGAAGAAGCGCGCCGCGATGCCGCTCATGGAGATCAGATACGCCCACTTCGCATCGGCCAGCCCGGCGCCGGTCGCCAGGTCGTTGCCGACACCGGCGACATCGCCCATCGCGCTGCTGCCGCTCGTGACGTCCCGCGCCGACTTGATCAGGTTCTCCTTGACCTTGGCCGGGGTCAGCGTGGCGTCCTTTTCCAGCATCAACGCGCAGATGCCGGCGATCTGCGGACTGGCCGCCGAAGTGCCGCTGAAGAGGCCCCAGCCGTCTTCGGTCGAGCCGGTGGACGGGGTGATCTGATCGAGCGAGGAGCCCGGCTGTACCGGCAGCATGATCGAGGGCGCCTTGATGCCGTCGATATTGACCGCCTTGCCCACGAGCCCGCAGACATCCGGCACCCTGCGCCCCGGATAGATCTTGCTGACGAAACTGCTCGCATAGTTCGAGGCTTCGAAGGTCAGGCCCGGATAGTTGACGTGCACGCCGCCGACCGCGACCACACCCGGCATGCTGGCTGGGAAGGCGTAATGGCCGTTGCCGGCCGAGAAGCACACTGTGATGCCAGCGTTGATGCACAGCTGAACCTCCTGCGCCAGCGCCTTCAGATACGGACTCAGCGTGCCCCAGCTGATCGCGCCCCTGTCGACGTCGTAGCCCCAGCTATTGGTGATGACCTGGGCGCCGGAAGTGCGTGCCAGTTTGATCGAGTCGATCGGATCGCCCATCTTGATCGGCTGCAAGGTGATGTCCGGGGCAGTGGCGAAGATATTCGCCGCCTCGCCAGTGCCGTGACCGACCTCGTCGGTGTTGGCGTTGCTGGCACCGGCGGCGAGCAGTGCGGCCAAGGTGCGGAAGCCATGCTCGTTATAGAACGGGTGCTTGTAGAAGCCGGTATCCGGCATCGCCACCATGATTCCGTGGCCGGTAGCCCCGGTGCGATGGGTGCGGGTCGCGCGCAACAGCAGCGAGACTTCATCGGGCACGAACAGGTAGCGATAGGCGGCGGCCGCGACAGGCGCCAGCGGCGGTAAGGGGCTTGGCGCGAAGAAGGTCGGCGGCTGGGCCAACGCCACGCCTTCGATCAGATCGGCCAAATCACCTGGGGCCTGCAGCAGCGCCTGATCGGCCGTCGCGTAGAACTCGCTCTCCGGGCCCACTGCCTGGGCGACCTTCCCCTTCTTCAGCTTTTTCGAGAAGACATCCTCGAACAGCTGTTTTTCGCCCGATATGGATACAGTCGCGTCGCTGGTCGAGTGGATGGTGAAGCCGAGCCGTTGCAACTCCTTGACCGAATCGCGGATATCCTCCGGCGCCGAACAGAAATTGTCGGCATGCCGGGCTATATCCTGTTCGCTTGCGTCGAACAACGATACGCCGCCCAGAGAGCGCGGCGACACCACCGCGGTAACCAGTTCACTTTGTGGGTTATTAGAGGCAGTAGCCATAAGAATTCTCTCCATGAGAATTTAAAGGAATGACCCGCCATTCTTGACGGGTCGATTTTTCCCACGGCGAACTACGAGAAGTATTGCGGAGGCACTGCTGGCGACACGGTAGCCAGCCAGGTGCCCCAGGCCGACGGGATCGTCGGCGGCGACGACCATCGACAAGCCTGATCGCGGTACTCGAGACTGGCGTTGAAGACGCGTTCGAAGCGCTCTTTCGGCGCCGTTAACAGCAAGGTGGCGTTGCCGGTGATCTGCACGAGGAAACCGGCTGCAGACAAGGTATCGACCGCTTCCCGCAGGACCTCGGCGGACACGACCAGCAACTGGTCGGGCGCTATATCGGAATCAGCGAACGAACGCCCTTGGGGGTCTTTCAGATAGGCAACGAGCGGGATATCGGTCACGGTCAGTCTCATCCTGGAACTATCACCATACCGAACGTGAAGTTACCGCTGATCACGCGGTGCGAAGGCTGTTGAAAAACTACCTGCGTTGCAGATTCTGCGTTAAAAGTGCTCATTTACAGCACGTAAACTGCGCGTTGAGCCGCTCCGCTCGCCCAGCGGGCCAGCCTTCGGCTGTTACTCCGCTACGCTGCGTTTCAGCTGTTTTTGCCTTGTCTCGGTTGTCTCGCCTACGTTTTTCAAGGTTATGTCCCAATGGCGTGTTGCACGGCGATAAGCCGTTGGGCTTCGCTGCGCTCAGCGCCAACCTACCCATTGCATGCGACACCTAACGGGTACATGGCCTTTTTCGACGGCCTGCTAGACCGCATAGACAATACCCCTGCGAAGAGTCCTCAGGGGCTAGCGCATTCTGGCCACCGGTGGCGCCGGTTCTATCGGCTCGGCGCTGATACGCTACCTGCTCAGCGGCGGGCGGCACTACATTTTCCTCAGCCTGGACAAACTGACCCATGCAGGCAGCTGGAGTTCCTGGCCGGCGTGGTAGACGACCCGCAGCTCAGCGGCAGGTACTGACCCGCGGTCAGGTCGCGAGAACACCCGATCGTTCCCACGGCGATGCATCGATGTGGGAACGATCGAATCGTGACGAACAGCGAGATCAGGCGAAGACGAAATACTTGCGCACTGTTTCCACGACTTCCCAGGTTCCTTTCATTCCGGGCTCGATGACGAACACGTCGCCTGCCTTCAGGTGTATCGGCTGCTCGCCTTCCGGGGTGATCACGCAGTAGCCGTCGAGAAAGTGGCAATACTCCCACTTGTCGTAATTCACCTCGAACTTGCCGGGGGTGCAGATCCAGGTGCCCATGATCTTGCTGCCGTCCTTGGACAGGTAGGCATTGAGGTTCACGGTATGCGGGTCGCCGCCGATGCGTTTCCACTTGGTGGCGTTCAAAACGGGTGTAGGGCAGGTGTCGCGCAGAACGGTGATGAAGTCGGACATTTCAGCTCCAGATCGGTCGGATAAACGATCCGTGACCATAGGCGCAACACCGTGGCGAAGACTGCCTGAATCCGACTCCGAAGTGCCTATGGGCGCATCGTTCGAGGGCTCTGATGACGATCAGAGGCTCGATGCCTAAAGGTGGCGGAGGGCTCATTCAGGCAGGCGATGGGCAGGCATTGGCTAAACGACTGACTCTGGTACGCTGCCGGAACACTCGTTAACAGGAGTCGTACGCATGATTGGCAAGCTATTTTCTTTGGCCACCTTGCCCGCCAGGCTGACGTTTCGCAGCGTCCGTGCCTTGGCCATGACGCCTGCCGAAGCCAGCCGCCTGCTGGCGAACATGCGCCAGGCATCGGATCAGGCGGTGCGGGAGCTCCAGGCACTGTTGACCAGCGTCGATGCGGACATGAGCCACAAAACGGCGCACCTGAGCGCCGCCGACAAACGCCTGGCAGCCGAACTGGCCCTGCGCGCCGCCGAACAACACCTGAGCATGGCCGCGATCAACATCCTGCGGGTCGCCTGGCTGAGGCTCAACTCGACGCCGAACTTGCCGCCAAGCGAGCTGGATGAGCGGGTTGAACAGGCACGTAACGACTAACAGGTCGTTTTTCAACGGCCTGCTGATGTCGCCTCAACCATGAACTGTAGGCTCAATGCCAGGCTGGGTGGGAGGGGCTTTAGCCGCGATGCTTTCAGCGCCTTTAAGGTCAATCGCGGCTAAAGCGGAGTGCCGCCCGGCCCCACCCACGGAAAGCGACAAATGATTCGTGTCGCGACACCAGGCTGAGGTTGAGTTCTTCTTCCAATTCTCGGGTCAGGGCGGCGATGGCAGTTTCGTCGGGTTCCGCTTTGCCGCCTGGCAGCATCAAGGCCTGGGTGTAGCCTTTGCGTACCAGCAATAAGCGACCAGCATCGGCGAGCGGGCAGGCGGCAGACATGATCAGCGGGCATGGGCGTTCGCTTTGGCTTTGTGTGGCGCCTCAGTGCACGGAGCCTGAGACGCGGCGCTCGTGCACCAGCGCCAGTGCGCGCTGAGCCATCTGGTCGAGCTGGCGGTCGCGTTGTTTCTCCGCCTCGCCCATGGCCTTCTTGCCGTGCTGCTTCAGCAGGTAGGCGTGGATCTGCTGGACTTCCTTGGATTGAAAGATGGGCGCCAGATCCTGCACCGCCACCATGCCGTCAGAACTATGGTTGCGGGTACTCATCAGCACTTGCGGCCCGTGTGCCGCCAGCACCTGAAAACCCATGGCCTCGAAAATCGCTACCTTGCTCGCCACGCAGGCCAGTTCGGCATGGGGATGGCGGGTGACCATCTGCTGCAGCATGGCGCGGGCAATCCCTTGCCGGCGCTGGCTGGTCAGCACGGCCATATAAGCCAGGGTACAGGCCTCGGGGGCATCCTTGGCCGGCAGGTACAGGGCAAAGCCCAGCACCTGGGAAGGGTCCTGATCGTCCAGGGCCAGAAGCAACTGCGCGCTGGTAGCCGAGGCACTGTCCATGGCTTGCAGGTACAGGTGCATCTCGTAGCCGATCACGTATTGGTACAACTGGTAGAGCGGGTTGCTCGGTGTCAGCGACACCGGGCTGATATCGCTGAGGTAGTCCACCACCATCTGCAGCACCTGGCTTTTCAGCGACTCGGGCGGTGGGGTGTCCAGGTGTACGAGGGTGAACATCGTGAGTCGGGCTCCGGGGCGCGCCTGATCGGGGGAATCGGCGTCGGGGCATTGTAGCGTTTCCATGTGCTGTGTCCGGCGGCGGGCTTTAACAGGCTGTTGAAAAACTACCTGCGTTGCCATCGCGGCGTTAAAAACAGGCCGGGACTCGGCGTCTCAAAATGCTCATTTACAGCTCGTAAACTCGCGTGCGAGCCCAGTCCTTTTTTCGCCTGTTTTTGCCTTGCGCTGGCTGCCTCGCCAACGTATTTCAACGGCCTGTTAAACTGCAAACCTTTCCCCATGCTGCCGAGCGCGCCATGTCCATCCAGCTAGTTCCCGCCACTGCCGAGCAGTTGCCGCTGCTCCGCAACCTTTATCAGTTCTATGCCTACGAGTCGTCGGACTGGGAGCAGGAGGATGTCGAGCTCGACGGGCGTTTCTATGTGCACGAGGCCTATCTGGCGTTGTACTGGCAGTGCCCGGGCTGGAGCGCGCAATTGATTCTGGTGGAGGGCTTTATCGCGGGCTTCCTGTTGATCGAGCGCAGCGAAATCCCGGGGGTGGATGCCCTGGAATTCGCCGACCTGTTCATTCTCAAGAAGTACCGTCGGCAGGGCATCGGCCGGGCGCTGGTGGAGCAGGTGATTCTCGCCAGCCAGCAGCCCTGGGTAGTCAGCCTGTACCCGCAGGATCCACTGGGCGCGCCGTTCTGGCAGGCGATGTTGAGCGAGTTGCCGTTTCGCACGGTGCAACAGTTGGCCGATGCCGACGAGCCGGAGTTACTGACCTACCTGATCAATCAGCGGCC
>NZ_CAMPHN010000135.1 GCF_946885885.1 uncultured Pseudomonas sp. | reverse complement strand
ATGCCATCCGATCTACGACCCGTTGTTGGGTTACGCGGCGGCTGGCGGCGATGTCGTTGCTTAAACCACGATAATCGCCACTAACCCAACCTACCCCAACCTACCCCTGGGTGGCGGCGCAACCGTAGGACATCGTCCGGCCCCATCGCGGCCAAGGCCGCTCCTACAGGAGAGGGTACTTTTGTAGCCCGGATGCAATCCGGGGAGCGGTTTGCGGCGGACACCATCCCCGGATGCCATCCGATCTACGACCCGTTGTTGGGTTACGCGGCGGCTGGCGGCGATGTCATTGCTTAAACCACGATAATCGCCGCTAACCCAACCTACCCCGCGGCAACGCCCAGTGGGTTTGTCCCAGCCACTCGGCGAAGGCCGCGGGTGGCAGGGGTTTGCTCAGCAGGTAGCCCTGGGCGATGTCGCAGCCGAACTCGCCCAGGCGCGCCAGCACCTCGTCGGTCTCCACGCCTTCGGCCACGACTTTGAGGTTCATGTTGTGGCCCAGTTCGATGGTCGAGCGCACGATGATTTCGTCGTCGCGGTTGCTCAGCAGATCGAGCACGAAGGACTTGTCGATCTTCAGCTCGTGCACCGGCAGACGCTTGAGTTGCGCCATGGAGGAGTAACCGGTGCCGTAGTCGTCGATCGACAGGCGCACGCCCAACTCGCACAGCTGGGTCAATTGCCCCATGGCCAATTCCGGGTCGGCCATCACCGCGCTTTCGGTGATTTCCACCACCAGGCTGGCCGGGGCGACGCCATACTCCTTCAATTGCGCGGCGATAAAACCGGCGAACTTGGGGTCTGCCAGATCCAGCGCGGAGATATTGATCGCGGTTTTCAGCGCCAGCCCTTCGGCCTGCCAGACGCGCATCTGCGCCAGGGCGGTGCGCACCACCCAACGGGTCAGGGCGCAGACATTGCCGGTCTGTTCGGCCAGGGGAATGAATTCGTCCGGCGGGATAAAGCCATGGGTCGGGTGGATCCAGCGCACCAGGCACTCGACGCCATACAGGCGGGCATTGGCGATGTCCAGCTTGGGCTGCATGTACAGACTCAACTGGCCGCCGTCGATCGCGCTTTTCAATTCGCTCATCAAGGCCAGACGCAGCAGGCTGTAGCGGTCCAGCTCGGGGCGGTAGAGGGCGTAGGGCGAACGCTGCGCCTTGCCCAGGTACATCGCCACTTCCGCATGCTGCAACAGGGTGCCGGCACTTTCGCCGTGATCCGGGTAGAGGGCGATGCCGAGCGTGGCATTGAGGGTCATGCTGATGCCGCGCACATCGAACGGTTGCACCAGCGCCGAGCGGTAGTGCTGGGCGGCATGGATCGCCGTGCCCGGGTTGCAGTGCGGCACCAGCAGGGCGAATTCGTCGCCGCCCAGGCGCGCCAGTTGCTCGCCCGCGCGCAGCAGATGGCTCAGGCGCGCGGCCAGTTGGCACAGCAGGCTGTCGCCAGCGTCGTGGCCGAGGGTGTCGTTGAGGTCCTTGAAATTGTCCAGGTCCATCAACAACACTGCGGCATTGTCGCCGCTGGGCACCTGGGCGAGCGCCTGTTGCAGTTCGGCGAGGAAGCGGTTGCGGTTGGGTAATTCGGTCAGCGGGTCGCGGTAGGCGAGAAAGCCGATGGTCGCTTCGCGCTCGGCGATGCCTTCCTGCATGGCGACGAACTCGCGGGCCAACAGGCCGATCTCGCCGCTGGCGCGGGTGGCCATCGGCGCCTGGTAGTCGCCGCTGGCGATACGCCGCACGCTCTCGACCATCTGCGTCAAGGGTCGGCTGACGGTGTTGGCGATCCATAGTGCACCAAGCCCCGCGAGCAACAGGGCAAGCGTGAAGATCCCCGCCAGTTGCCATTGCAAGGGGCGATAGCCGGCCAGTTCGCTGGATAACGAACGCAGCAGCAACACCTGCAACTCGCCGCCGGTGCCGGCCAGCGGCGCGCGGTAGGCCAGTTGCCGCTCGCCCTGCAACTCGAGAACGAACACGCCTTCGACCTCGGGCAATCGCGCCCCGGCCAGTTCGGCGCGCGGCAGGGCCGCCAGGTTGCTCGCCGGCACCCGATAGGCGCCGGACGTGCCGGCGAGCAGCGCGACATCGGCGCCGCTCAGTTGCGCCAGGTGGGCGACCGCCGCGTCGTCGATGACGAAAGCCATCACCAGCCAGCCGAGCAGGTTCGGCCTGGGCGCGAAAATCGGCGCGACATTCACGTGCAGCACCCGGTCGCCGAGCAGCACCAGGCGGTCGGCGTTTTCCGGCTCGTCCAGGGCGAGCAGATCGAGCCAGGGCAGCGCCTGGCCCGGCGTCAGCGCGGCGCTGGTGCCGGCGAGAATGCGCCCGTCCGGCGCGGCGACCAGAGCGAAGCTGGCCTGGCTGCGCGAGGCGAAGGATTCCAGGGCCGCGGACAACGATTGCGGCTGTTGCTCCGGTTCAGGGCTGGCCAGGAGGTCGGCGATCTCGCCGAGCAGGGTGAAATCCTTGGCGATCAGGTCGGCCATGGCGCTTTGCGATTGGCGCCGCCCCTGCAACTGGTTGGCCAGCACCACATGAGCGAAGCTCAGCTGCTCGCGCACTTGCTCGAGGGTGTGCAGGTAGGTCGAACGCGATACCAGGGCCAGCATCAGGCCCATGATGGTTAACAGCAACAGCAGAAAGAAACCGAGAATCTTGCTGCGCAGGCTCATGGCACGTAGCCGCCCTTGCCGCGCGGTCGGTCGATCGGCGGCTTCGGCCTGGGGTCGCGCTTGAGCCGTTCGGTCAGTTGGATGCGCAACGTGCCGGGCTGTTCGACTGGCCGCACCAGGTTTTCCGGGGCATCGCCGATGCGCGGGTGCCACACATGCAGACGCTGCCCAGCCGCCGGCTGGTAGTCCAAGCGGGCGCGGCCTTCGGCGTCGGTCTGGGCGAACCAGGGGCTGTCGAGCACCAGGATGAAACCGAGCATCCAGTCGTGGATGTTGCAGCCCAGGGTCACCAGACCCGCTTTATCGAAGGTCACTTCCTGGGCGCTGTCGCCCTGATGATGCAAACGCAGCTCGAAGCGCTTGGCCGGCGAGAAGGAATAGACATGGTGGTTGATCGGATCGGAGTTGGGGAAGATCACCCGCGTGCCGCGCTGCACCGGCAGGATATAGGGGGTAAACAGGCGCCTCTGCTGGTCCATCACCAGCGGCTGCTCAGCCGGCAGGCGACCCTGCGGCGCCGCAGGGTCGCCTGCCGCAGGATCGCCTGCCGCAGGCTCGATCCATACCACCGCCTCGCTCAGCGGCTTGCCGTCGTTGTCGCGCAACTCGACTGTCAGGCTGACGGCCTGCAGCGGGCCGCAGAACAAAAATGCCACGAGCGCCGTATAGCGCCTGAGCGGCAGATACCGGACATCGCGGCGAGAGCGCTTGGCGGGCCGCGCGCTCCAACCCCTACCGCCACCCCCCCCGTTCATTGGCAGATCGAACATTGGCAACTCCCCTATCGCGCGAAACCGCGGAAAATGGCGCACAGTACCTTATTCAAAAATAGCACGCTCGCGATTATCGCCACCGCCGCGCCCCTCCGACCACGCGTGCAACGACCGAACGATAGTCGGGCTTTTACTCGGCGGCCTATCCTGCCTACTCTGGTGGCGCTCGCCATTGCGCCAAGGATAATCGCATGCCCTACAGCCTCTACACCGCCGCGCTGCTGTCGCTGCTACTGATCGGTCTTTCCCTGAATGTTTCGCGCCTGCGTTTTCGCTACCGGGTCAGTTTCGGCGATGGCGGCAATCCGGCGCTGACCGTGGCGATCCGCGCCCACGGTAACAGCCTCGAACAATCGCTGCTGTTCATCGTCCTGCTGTATTTCCTGGAGATAGTCGCGGCCCTGGATAGGGTGTGGGTGATAACCCTGGCAGGCAGCTTTATCGGCTTGCGGGTGCTGTATTGCATCGCCCTGTTCGGCCGCTATCGGCGGCTACGCCAGTTCAGCCATGGGCTGACCATGCTGGTGCTGCTGGTGGCGACGCTGCTGCTATTGCTCCAGGGGCTATAGCGCTTTGCGCCGCCGATTGTTCTCGATAATCCGCTCGACCGCGCCGCTTCTATGCATTTCGCGAATGGTGCGGTCGAACCCGGGAAGAATCGCGACATAGGGCGAATCCTTGTTGACCATCAAGGTGAAGCGCATCGCATCGAAGACCTCCGGCAGCACCGTGAGCTTCTCTTGCATGCCGAGGTCGCGGATCAGCTGCAGGCCCACCTCGGTGGCGCCCATGCTCAGATCGCAGTTGCCGTGCTGCAATTGCTCCATGACGATCTGGTTGTTGCGGAACCAGGCCACCTGGATCCAATTGCTGTCGTACAGGCGCCTGGCCCAGCCGTTACCGTAGATATCGCAGACCCGGAATCTGGCGAACTCGGCGACGTTGCGCACCTTGAGCAACGCGGGGTAATGCGATGAAGTGCGGGCGACGAAGGCGCGCATTTCCACCATGAAGGCGGTTTCCCGGGACGACAGCGTATAGGCCAGACGCTCCGCGGTGGGCACCGTGATAAAGGCATCCTGCGTGCCCTGCTGAACGTTCAGTTGCACGCGGTTCCAGGGATAGGTGTAGTGCTCGACCTCGAGCCCCATGCGCTGGACCAGCGCCTCCTCCAGCAGATCGACCAGAATGCCGTGGGCTTTGTTGTCACGCCCCTGGTAGCTGTAGGGGCTCCAATCGTCGTTGTAGGCGATGCGTAGCGGCTGGCTGAACGATTGTTCGTCCGCCGCATGGGCCGAGAGACCGCTCAAGGCAGAGAACACCAGCACCAGCGCGCGGCTTAACCTGAAGCAATTCATCTAGCGTCCAATTCTGTCGAGTGTTGAATGTTATAGCCCATATCCAGCGGCTCGATGGCTGAGCGCCTGCCCGACAAACGCCGCCAAGCGGGGCGCCGGCATTTTAACGATGAAGCGGCCTAGCGGGCGTGATCGAAGGCAGATAAACGCCCTGCGTCCTCCCGCCGGGGCCTCGTCGCATTCCCCGGAACCAGGCTCCTCGCCCAGCAGTCAAGACGTTGTGCCCAGAGAATGGAGATGCGCCATGCACTCGCCCTCGTCACAGCAGCCTTCCGCGCAGGACGCCATGGCGGCGCTGCCCGGCCTGATCCGGCAATACGCCGAACCGCTGCCCGAACCGCACGACAACGCCTTCGGCGAACTCTTCGACCGTTACGGCGACGCCCGCGTGGTGCTGATCGGCGAAGCCAGCCACGGCACCCACGAGTTCTACCGCACCCGCGCGGCCATCACCCAACGCCTGATCGAACGCCATGGCTTCGACATAGTCGCGGTCGAGGCGGACTGGCCGGACGCCGCGCAACTCGACCGCTTCGCCCGCCAGCGCAACGCCTCGGCCTGGATGCAAAGCGCGTTCACCCGCTTTCCCACGTGGATGTGGCGCAATACCGACGTTTCGCGCTTCATCCATTGGCTGCACCACCACAATCGCGATCTGGACGAGGCGCAGCGCGTCGAGTTCCGCGGCCTGGACGTCTACAGCCTGCGCAACTCGATCGCCGAGGTGCTGCATTATCTCGACCAGGTCGACCCGCAACAGGCGCAACGGGCGCGCCAGCGTTATGGCTGCCTGTCGCCGTGGCAGGACGAACCCTCGCAATACGGCTATTACGTCGAGCACGGCAAACTCGGCTCCTGCGAAGACGCCGTGGTCGCGCAACTGAACAGCCTGCTGAACGAGCGCCTGGCGGCCTTCGCACGCGACGACGAGGCCTTCTTCGACGCCGCGCAGAACGCCCGCGTGGTGCGCGCGGCGGAACAGTACTACCGCGTCATGTACCGCGGCTCGACATCCTCCTGGAACCTGCGCGACCGGCATATGTTCGACACCTTGCAGCGCCTGCTGAAACACCGCGGGCCGAGCGCCAAGGCAGTGGTCTGGGCGCACAACTCGCATATCGGCAATGCCAACGCCACCGCCATGGGCTGGCGCGGCGAGTTCAATATCGGCCAGCTCAGCCGCGTCGCCTGGGAACGCGACGCCGTGTTGATCGGCATGGGCACCGACCACGGCCAGGTGGCCGCCGCCGACGACTGGGACGGCGAGATGCGCATCAAGGACGTGCGCCCCTCGCGGCCGGACAGTTGGGAATACCAATTCCACCGCAGCGGCGTCGACGCCGCCCTGCTCGATTGGCGCGATCCGACCCGGCAAGCGCTACGCGATGCGCTGTCGACGCCGTTGCTGGAACGCGCCATCGGGGTGATCTACCGCCCGCAAACCGAACTGCAAAGCCACTACTTCCCGGCGGTGCTCGCCGAGCAATTCGACGCCTATATCTGGCTCGACCAGACCCGGCCGGTGAAACCCCTGGCCGCGCCCGGCAGCCTGAGCCACGACGACGAAACCTACCCGTTCGGCCTGTAGCGGGACGAAGCAGGGAAATGATGTAGGTTGGCGCTGAGCGCAGCGAAGCCCAACAGGGGAAGGCAAATGCAGGTAGGGCGGGTGCAACCCGCCGGGCGCTTATACCGTGCCTTGGATTAACCGTCGTGCTTTACCCCGCTGTGGGTTGCACCCGCCCTACAAGGGATCGCCAATCCAGTGCAAGACCTATCGGCTAGCAGGCTGTTGAAAAACGTAGGCGAGGCAGGCAAGACAAGGACTAGGCGTCCCCACAAAAACGGCCGAAAAAGCGGAGTTTACTGTTGTAAATGAGCATTTTGACTGGGCTCGCATCCGAGGCCGTTTTTAACGCAGTATTGCCAACGTAGGTAGTTTTTCAACGGCCTGCTAGGTCACCGAGCGCAGCTGAACCTCTTCTATCACAGCGGTTCGCACTGGTGGCTCCTCTGTCAGATCGCCGATCAGTTTCCACTGCCGATCGAGTTCCTTACTCACCGCCTCCATTCTGGCGATCATCCGCGAACCCGCCGCCCGCGTGCTCGGCTCGGTGCTGCGCAATAGATCGAACGACATGGAGGTGATCGCAGCGGTCAGGTGCGTAATGCTGCGCGAAGACAACGCGAGAAGCTCGGTGAGCTGCTGTTCTTTAGCGGTCATAACCGGCCATCCTTATCAAACTGCATAATTTGAGGAGGGGTACAGCTAACCGGATTGGATAACCATCGACGCGAATGGTTCGCAGCCGAGTGTCCGTCAAAGATTTCCGTGCTCTGGCCTGTGGCGGGTTGCTCCCGCCCTACAGAGAAAACGCGTCGCTCGGAGCGGCATTTGCGCCGCCCCGAGTGACGCGCCAAGCAAGCTGAGGTTAACCGCCGCAGCACCCGCATACGGACATCTTGCCCGGCTCGGTGGTGGTCCAGTTGCCGTTCCAGCCGCCGTTGGTTTTGCAGGTTTGCGGGCATTTCTGCTCCGCGTCGCTGTTGTTCCAGATCGGCCCGGCCTGCACGTCGGTTGGCGTGGCGCACTGGCCTTCCATGATGTCGTCGAAGATATGGCTCAGGCCCGACGATGGCAGGGTGTTGCTGGTTTTCGAGCCGTCGAAGTTATGGCAACCGAAGCAGTTGGAGACGAACGACGAGGTCAGATTTACGTTCTGGTGGGTGGTTTCCATCACCGAGTTGGCCAGGCGCATCGAGCCGCGCTGGTTGGAGACGATGGAGGACGGTTGGGTGACGTCGTTTTCCCAGAGTGCGCCGACCATCATGTAGTTCTGCCAGATGGACATCGGGCTATCGCTGCCCAACGCGGTGAGGAAGCCCTGAATTTGCGCGTTCATGGAATCGATGATGGCGATGTTGTCGGCGCCCTCATGGTCGCTCGGGTCTGTGCCGTCGTGATAGACCCGGCAGATTTCCGAGGCGGTGCCGGTGATGCTGGTGGCGGGTGCGGCGGTATTGAAGCTGCAAGCGCCGGTGATGGTCGGCAGTTGCTCGACGCAAGCGGCGCTGGCGAACGACCAGCCGGAAGCCGGAGCGGTGCCGGGGTCGGAGCACTCCGGGACATTGCTACGGTGCTCGAAGGTGACCCAGATGAACTCCGGGTGCAGCGCGGTGGCGATGACCATGTGGAAGCCGATCATGCCGAGCAGTTCGGTACCGGGCACGTTGTCGATATCCGCTTCCATCCAGAAGTAGCTGGCCTTTTCCGCGTCGGTGATGACGCGCCAGGCGGTCTTCAGCTCGGTGGTGCCGGCGGGGAACTGGGGCGCCGACTGGATCTGCCCGACGTTGCAGAGGTTGCGGCTGAAACGCACATCGTAGAACACCACATTGCCGTTCTGGTCGTAGATGGTGTCTTCGCCGCCGGCCTGGCCGATGCGCTCGGGGATGACGAACGGGGTGTTGGCGTCCTGGGGCTTCTCGACGCGCACGAACACGGCTTTCTGCGGTGCGTTGGCGCCGCAGGAGTCGCCCTCGAGTTGCAGGATCGGGTAGTCGGCCGCGACTTCGAAGTTGCGCAGGCTGGCATCGCCCTTCGAGGGGCTGACCAGATCGAAGAACCATTGCCAGCTGAATTGGTAGAAGTCGCAGAACTGCGCATTGCTGCCGTTGGGGATTTCGCTTGGCGGGTTGGGGCTGGTGATCCAGCTCGAGCTGGCCGCGCAAACGGGCGTGGCGGCCATGACGCTCTTGGCGCCGAACGAGGCGAATAGCAGCAATAGCGATAGAACGGTGAACCTGATCAGGCTTGGGTTATGCGTGCGGGTCATTATTGTTATCTCCATAGGTGAACGAAGCATCCGATCGGTAAAGCGGCGTTGGCGGATTTCAGCTGCGTGGGCGTCCTCCAGGGCGTGGTCGTTGCGGCGCGAGCGCCGATAAAAGGCAGGTGGGCACGACGTTCCGCCATTGACTGACAGAGCGGGCGGAACGAGCGATGCGGGGTCGAAGCGGCCAGTGACTGAGGCTCCTGCCGGCGGGTGCTCCCTGCGGTAACTTGACGCTAGAAGAGCCCCCGGCACTTGGCAAGGTGAGATATCGACTCGCCAGTAGATATTTTCAGGGGGCGGTCGAGGGGTGGATTGGTGTCCGTCCGAATAGGACGAGCGCCCGCACGGCTACATCGGCATTCGTTCGAACACCAGGGCCTTCAGGCCGCTCTGCGGGTCGATATCGGCGAACTCCGGCGGGTTGTCCAGACGCCGCACGAAGCGCAGGTCCGGGGCATGCTCGGTGACGCCCTCGATAAGAAAGTCGCTGCCGATCTGCGGGTCGTTGACGCAGGCCAGCACTTGGCCCCGCTCGGTCAACAACTCGGGCAGGCGGCGAAGAATTTTCCGGTAGTCCCGGGTCAGCACGAAGCTGCCCTTCTGGAAGGATGGCGGGTCGATGACGATCAGGTCGTAGGGGCCGTACTTTTTGACTTTGCTCCAGGACTTGAACAGCTCATGACCGAGAAAGCTCACCTGGCTCAGGTCGTGCCCGTTGAGGCGGTGATTATCGCGACCGCGGCTGAGCGCGGCTTTGGCCATGTCCAAGTTGACCACCTGGACGGCACCGCCGGCGATGGCCGCCAGCGAGAAACCGCAGGTGTAGGCGAACAGGTTGAGCACGCGCTTGCCTTCGGCGTTGGCCTGCACCCACTGACGACCATGGCGCATATCCAAAAACAAACCGGTGTTCTGATTCTTGCCCAGGTCCAGCTTGAAACGCAGGCCGTGCTCGCTGATCAGCCATTGATCCACAGGCTCGCCGAGCAGCCATTCGCCGGGGCTGTCCGGCAGGTAGCGGTGTTGCAGCAACAGGCCGTGGGCCTGGCTCCGCGGCCAGACCGGGGATTGGCAGAGCGCCAGCAGCATAGACTTCAGCTCATCCAACTCGGCCGGCTCCGGCTGGCGGAACAGCCCCACCAACAGCACGCCTTGCAGCCAATCGACGGTGATCTGCTCCAACCCCGGCCAGCAGCGACCACGGCCGTGAAACAGGCGACGGGTTTCCTCGGGGGCGGGGCTCAGGGCGTCGAGCAGATGCTGTTGCAGGGTGGCGATGGGGTTCATGGTGATCTTAGCGGTGGGGTGCAGGCCGGCATTTTAAGTCGATTGCCACAGCAAGGCGCCAATCACTGGATCGTTTGCTTCGATAATTTTTATCGGAAATCGCACTTGGAACCAATTGCGCCGAGCCCCTAGCATGGCCCGCATCATCAATCACCGCATAGGGAACCGTCATGCATATCGAAGAAGCCATCCGCAGCCGCCGCGCCGTCAAAGGTTACGACCCAAGCTTCAATCTCAGCCAGGAGACCAAGGACGAGCTGTTGCAACTGGCGTTGCTCGCGCCTTCGGCGTTCAACCTGCAGCATGTGCGCTTCGTCGAAGTCAGCGACCCGGCGCTGCGTCAGCAGATCCGCGAGGTGGCCTGGGGCCAGGCACAGGTGACCGATGCCTCGATGCTGGTGGTGGTGTGCGCCAAGCTCGATAGCTGGCAAGCGGACGTCGGCCGCGTCTGGCAAGGCGCGCCCGAGGAAGTGCAGGCCTATATGGCCGGCGCCATTGATGCCTACTACCGCGATAAGCCGCAGGTGCAGCGCGACGAAACCATGCGCAGCTGCGGGCTGATGGCGCAAACCCTGATGCTCGCCGCACGCGGCAAGGGCCTGGATTCCTGCCCGATGGATGGCTTCGATTTCGACGCCGTGGCCAAGCTGATCAACCTGCCGGACAACCACGTGATTGCACTGATGGTGGCGGTCGGCAAAAAGACCGTCGAACCCAAGCCGCGTATCGGCAAGCTGCCGTTCGACGAGGTGGTGATTCGCAACAAGTTCTAAAAGCCGTTGTTAGGCCTTAGTAGCAGCGCAATCCGGGACTCTGCCATCCCGGATTGCGCTGCGCTTATCCAGGCTACGAGCCTGCAGAACAAGGCGGTATCTACAAAGTGCCATCGCTGAGCGCCTGTGCCCCCTTCCTCGATCCTATCTTCCGTGCCGCCACGGATAGGCTTAGCGCATAGATAGATGCGTGTAAGCCAAACGCCATAGGCATCTAGCGCAGATCACCTACAACCTCATGGCATATCGCTACTTTTTCATCAGGCACAATGCCACTATTCTGTGTGACATAGCTCACGGATGAGGCGTCTATGACGTACTCCTCCCCCCTTGTCATAGGTAGTAGAAGGGACCCGATTATGGACGAACAACGTAAACTCGAAGAGCACCGCAAACTCCCCGAACTTCGTACGCACATCGACAAACTGCTCGGCAAGGGCTGGGTGATCACCTCCCGCAGCCCGCTGAAACTGCAGAGCGGCCACAGAATCCTATTGGTCTCGCATGGCATGTTGATCTGCGAAGGCCTGGCGGCCTGATCCACTACGCAGCGACCTGCCTGCCGATAGCCGGCAGGCAGTCTTCAATCGCTATGCCGCACCGACCAGGGCGATATCCACCTGGCGGCGCGCATTGAAATATCGCCAGCACGACAGCCATGACTGCGGCTATCGGGCTGGCGACTCCGTAGAGCACGATCGAGCCCCCGACTTAAGACCGCCTAGTCATCCGGACGGCGCCCCCCCTGTACCCTCCTTCACCCGCCTACCTGCCACCACCCACAGCCATAGCAAGCAACCGGAAATCTTGCCACGCAGGGTTTATGGGGATGCCTATGCTTGTTGATG
>NZ_CAMPHN010000134.1 GCF_946885885.1 uncultured Pseudomonas sp. | reverse complement strand
GCATCCGGGCTACACATGCAGCTTGTAGCCTGGGTTGAGCACAGCGATACCCGGGACACCCTTTCCCGGGTGTCGCTTCGCTCGACCCGGGATACGGATTACCTGTGTTTTCGCCCCGTAGCCTGGATGAAATCCAGGGAGCGATACCGACCGCACAACCTGCCCCCGGATCGCATCCGAGCTACACATGCAGCTTGTAGCCTGGGTTGAGCACAGCGATACCCGGGAAACCCTTTCCCGGGTGTCGCTTCGCTCGACCCGGGATACGGATTACCTGTGTTTTAGCCCCGTAGCCTGGATGAAATCCGGGGAGCGATGCCGGCCGCACAACCTGCCCCCGGATCGCATCCGGGCTACACATACAGCTTGTAGCCTGGGTTGAGCACAGCGATACCCGGGCTACATGCCTGCCCTGCGCAAATAGACCTTGGCTTTCAGCCCAGCTGAAAACGGCTGGTATTGCGCTGCAAGCCCTGGCTGCCGTTGCGCAGCTGCTCGGCGGCGGAGCTGACCTGCTGCGCGCCGTCGAGCAGCGCGGTGGCGGCTTGGTCGACCTGCTGGATATTGCCGCTGACTTCGTCGGCGGTCGCCGCTTGTTGTTCGGCGGCGGTGGCGATCTGCGCCAGACGGTCGCTGACCAGTTGTACCGATTCGACGATCCCGGCCATGTCCTCGCCCATGGCCAATACGCTGCCGACATCGCCTTCGGCCTGGCGCACCGCTTCTTCCATCAAGGTCACCGACTGGCCGACCACCCGATGCAGGTCGCTGACGGTCTGGGCGATTTCCGCGGTGGAGTTCTGCGTGCGCTGCGACAGCGAGCGCACCTCGTCGGCCACCACGGCGAAGCCGCGGCCCTGATCGCCGGCACGCGCGGCTTCGATCGCGGCGTTGAGCGCCAGCAGGTTGGTCTGCTCGGCGATGCCCTTGATCACATCCACCACCCGGGTGATCTGTTCGGTTTGCGTGCGCAACTGCTGCAACGCCGCGGCGCTCTCGCCGAGACGACTGCTGAGCTGACGCATGCTGGTGCTGGTGCGGGCGCTACGCTGGTTGCTCTGGTCGGCGATCTCGCGGGTCTGCCCCGCCTCTACCGCGGCCTGCTCGCAGCTCTGCGCGACGCTCTGCGCGGTCGCCGCCATCTCGGTGGCGGCGGCGGCGATCTGGCTCATCTGCCCCTGCTGCTGCTCGACCGCCTGCAGCGCGCCTTGCGCCTGGCTGCTCAGCAGTTGCACGGTGCCGTCGAGGTTCTTGCTCTCCTTATTGACCCCTTGCAAGGTCTCACTGAGCTGCGTTACCGCGGCATTCAGCGCCACCGCGATTTCGGCCAGATCGTCCTGACCATGCACCTGGATCTGCTTGCGCAGGTCGCCGTCGCGCAAGGCGCCGGCCACATCGACGATACCGGCGGTGCTGCGGCGGATCGAAGCGTTCAGGCACAGCAGTACATAGAGCGCCAGGCCGGTCAGCGCCCCGAAACCGCCGATCACTTCCCACATGCCGATCAGATTGTTCTGCCGGTATTTGCCCTGGCTGACTTCGAACTGCCGATGCAAGGCCTGCTGCAACGCGTTTATCTGCCCCTGCAAGGTGGCCACGCGCTGGACGAACTGCTCCGGGCTGACCGCCATCGGGCTGGATTCGAAAATATCCCGGTCGATTTCCGTAAAGAACAGTTCCAGGCCCTGCTCGGTTTCGCTGAGCGGCGCTTCCAGATTAACCATGGCCGCCGGTGCGCTCTTTCTCAGGCTGACGCCGGCTTTGAATACCTGGCTGCGAACCTCGTCCAGGTTACGCCGCAAATCGCGCATCAAGACCCGGCTTTGCAAGGTGAAATGCTGGGAAAGCACAGCACCATAGCCCTGGCTGACGAAACTGCCGAGGTTCTCGCGCAAGCGCGGCAGAGTAAAGGTCAGCTGTTCCATGATCAGATAGGTGTCGAGATTAGGATCGAGGATCAGGCCACTGTCGGTTGCTACCTGCTCGCGTAAGGTCAGCAGTTGCAACAGGGTTTTTTGGTAACGTTGCAGGGCTTCCGGTAATGCCATTTTGCCCACCGCGGCCACGGCGAGGTCGCCACGCATCTCTTGCAAAAGCGTCAATTGTTCGCGCGCCACGTTACTGGCCGCGTCGGTTTCCAGGCGCCTGGCCGCCTCCGCCAGGGCCTCGTCGAGTGCCCCCGCGCGTTGCTGCAGCAGCGCTTCGGCGGGCTTGTCGGTGCCCTTCCAACGGGAGTACAGCGTGCGTTGCTCGAGCAAGGCGTTCTGCACCTCGCCGAGCGCTTCGATCGCATGCATGCCTTCCAGCTCGTGATCGATCATCCGCAAGCGCTCCATGCGGTCGCTGCTGATCGCCCACAGGGCGTAGCCCAAAGGCAGGATGAACAAGACGAACAACAATTGGAATTTACGGGCGAAACTGAACCGCTCCAATACGCGCACACCCGGCGTGAGTAATGCAGTCATAGAACACACCTCAACAAGTCCCTTGCGCACCCGGTCGGGCACTGCAATGAATTACCCGAAGCAAGAATTGCGCCTGAACGCGCCGAGGCTAAAAACGCAAGCGGCTCAGGTGACTAACTGGCGGTTGAAAAACGTCGGCGAGGCAGGCGAGACAAGGCAAAAATGGCCGAGAAAGCGGAGTTTACTGTTGTAAATGAGCATTCGAGGCCATTTTTAACGCCGTATCGACCACACAGGTAGTTTTTCAACGCCTGGTAATCTGAGCATAGAGCATGGTGGCTTAACAGCGAGGAGTGGAAGCGGTGAAGCGTTGCGCGGGGTTGACCGCCGCATCGAATTCGCTCAGGGCGGAGGCGCCGATCAGCAGCGGATAATTGAAGTGGCTACGGTCCGTCAGGTTGACCTCGACGGTCCGCTCCACTTCGCCCAGACAGACGTCCAATTCGATCACCGGCCGCTCGCTGGGCGCCGCGCGGGACTCGGCCGGGTCGCTTTCCTCGTTGCGGCTCTTGATCTTGCTGACCCGCGCCAAGGGTTGCTCGAAAAGCGTATCGTCGGCGTTTTCGGTAGCCAGGCGAAAACGCACCCAGGGCTCGCCGTCGCGTTGGAAGCGTTCGATGTCGGTGGCCGACAAGGACGCGGTCTTGGCCCCGGTGTCCATCTTGGCCTCGAGGGTTTTGCCGATTTGCGGCAATCTGATTTTTTCGTAACGACCGTAAAGGGTGGGTTGCTCGGCTATTGCCGGTACGGCGAACAAGGTCAATAGAAGGGGAACGGTCTTCACGTAGTCGGTTCTCCGAACGGTGTTGATCGATTCTCCGAACAATCGGAGCTACCCAGTCCGACTCGCACGGGCGCGGAAGGTTCGATGAGTCGTTGGCTCAGCGCGGCAGGCCGGTCCACAGTTCATCGACGTTGCGAAAGCCCCAATCGACCGCCGATTCGCGCGCGACTATCTTGTCGCGGCCGACCCATTGGGCCAGGTCGATCACTTCCTGGGGGATCGGCATTTTCGCCTTGGCGGAAAAGAACACTTTGACCTTGGGCGTGAGCAAGGACGTCGGGCTTTGATCGAGCACCACCGCGATACGCCCGCTGGCCAGACGTACCAGCGAGCCGGTGGGATAGATGCCCATGACCTTGACGAAGGCCTGGAACACGCCATCGTCGAAATGGCCCTTCCACTCGGCCATCTTGTGAATCGACTCGGCCGGACTCCAGCCCTTTTTATAGGGGCGGTCCGAGCTGATCGCGTCGTACACGTCGCACACCGCGCCCATCCGCGCGAACAGGCTGATCCGTTCGCCGACCAAGCGGTGCGGGTAGCCGCTGCCATCGACCTTTTCATGGTGATGCAGGCAGACATCCAGCACCGAGGCGTTGGTTTGCTTGCCCGTCAGGAGAATTTCCCGGCCCGCCAGCGGATGCTTGCGCATGATGACGAACTCATCGTCGGTGAGTTTGCCGGGTTTGTTCAGCAGCGCCCAAGGCACCGCCATCTTGCCGATGTCATGCAGCATGCCGGCCAGTCCGGCGTCGCGCACTTGCGCCTCGTCCAGGCCGAGTTGCCGGGCCAGGGCGATCATCAGCGCGCAGACCGCCACCGAATGCATGTAGGTGTATTCGTCGACATTCTTCAGCCTGGCCAGGCTGATCAGCGCATTGGGGTGGCGCAGCAGCGAGTCGGAAATCTCCCCGACCAGCTCTTCGGCCTGCTCGAACTCCAAGGCGCGCCCCATGCGCGCATCGCTGAACATGCTCACCACCGCCTGCTTGGAGCGTGCACACAGCTTGGAGGCCCGCGCGACCTCTTCGTCCAACGAGCAGTGCGCGCCAAGCGGCTCGGCGACCACCGCCGACAGCCGCTCTTCGACTTCGGCCTCGACTTGCTCGGCACTCTCGCTGTGGATATCGGCGCCGACATCCAGCCCCTTGCTGGCGTCTATCCATAACTCGCGAATGCTACTGGCCTGGATCCGCTGCAGATCCTTTTGCGACTGCAAAAGAAACCTACTGCGCCAGAACGGATGATCCATCCAGGTGCCGCAAAACTCCTGGATATACATGCCGACGCGTAAGTCGGCGACTGCGATACGTTTCAACATCGACTGCACTCGGATGCGATAACGGGTTCCAAGCGGGGGCTTGCCTGGCAATATTAGGCCATCGATAGCGGGTAATCAGCATCGTCCAGATGCTGGCAATATGTCATAAGACACAGCCGACGTGGAGTCGCTCGACATGACTGTTTATCATCGCCCAAGCCAATCCGCGCACCCAAGGAGCCTGCATGCGCCCTCTGTTGACTGGCCTGTCCGTTACCCTACTGCTGCTACTCAACACATTGACCCTGATCGGACCGATGCTGTTGATCGCCCTGGGCAAATTGGTTTTGCCCGGCAAGGCACTGAAAGCCGCCTGTTCGCGCGGAGTGATGTGGATTGCAGAAACCTGGGCCGAGCTGAACAAGCTGATCTTCGCCACGCTGCTGCCGGTGCAGTGGGATATCCGTGGCGGCGCGCAATTGCGTCCGACCACCTCGTACCTGGTGATCGGCAATCATCAGTCCTGGGTCGATATTCCGGCACTGGTGCAGGCGTTCAACCGCAAGACACCGTTCTTCAAATTCTTTCTGAAGAAGGAGCTGATCTGGGTGCCCTTTCTCGGACTGGCCTGGTGGGCGCTGGATTACCCCTTTATGCGCCGTTATTCCAAGGCCTTTCTGGATAAGCACCCGGAACTCAAAGGCCAGGACCTGCTGATCACCAAGCTCGCCTGCGAGAAGTTCAAAGAGCTACCGGTGACCGTGGTCAATTACCTCGAAGGCACTCGCTGCACGCCGGCGAAACAGGCGCAGCAGGGCTCGCCTTACCAATACTTGCTCAAACCCAAGGCCGGCGGCGTGGCCTTCGTCCTCGCCGCGCTGGGCGAACAACTGGACGCGGTGCTGGATGTCACCGTGGTCTACCCCGGCGAGCGGATCCCCGGTTTCTGGGATCTGATCAGCGGTCAGGTGCCCAAGGTGATCGTCGATATCCAGACCCGCGCGCTCGACCCGGCGCTGTGGCAAGGCGATTACGAGAACGACGCGGAATTTCGTCAGTACGTGCAGGCGTGGGTAACGCGCTTGTGGGAAGAGAAGGATGCGCGGATCGCGCGAATCAAAGCCGAGACGTAGGGCGGGTTAGGCACGCAGCTCAAGGCAGGATGGAACCACACTGATCGGGCGTGCCGTAACCCGCCAGCGGTGGCAAGTCGGGCACCGCGATGTTGGGTTACGCGGCGCCCGACTTTCGTTGTTGTAGCCAGGTTTGCTGAATTGCGCCGCTAACCCAACCTACGGGGCGCGGCGCTACGGGCCATCAGGCCGCGCTGAACATCTTGTGCGGGTCGATGACGAATTTCTTCGGCACCCCGGCATCGAACTCGCCGTAACCGCGCGGCGCGTCGTCCAGGCTGATCACCTGCACGCCGACCACTTCGGCGATGTTGATGCGGTCCCACATGATCGCCTGCATCAGCGCACGGTTGTACTTCATCACCGGGGTCTGGCCGGTGTGGAAGCTGTGCGACTTGGCCCAGCCGAGGCCGAAGCGGATGCTCAGGCTGCCCATCTTCGCCGCCGCGTCCACCGCGCCCGGATCTTCGGTGACGTACAGGCCGGGGATACCGATCTTGCCGGCGACGCGGGTGATGCCCATCAGCGAGTTGAGCACGGTGGCCGGGGCCTCGTGCTGCACGCCGCTGTGACCATGACCGCGGGCTTCGAAGCCCACGCAATCGACCGCGCAATCGACTTCCGGTTCGCCCAGCAACGCGGCGACCTGTTCGTGCAGCGGAGTGTCCTGCGACAGATCGGCGATCTCGAAACCCTGGGCCTTGGCATGCGCCAGACGCACCGGGTTGACGTCGCCGACGATCACCACCGCCGCGCCGAGCAGACGCGCCGAGGCGGCAGCCGCCAGACCGACCGGGCCGGCGCCGGCGATATACACGGTGCTGCCCGGGCCAACCCCGGCGGTGACCGCGCCGTGGTAACCGGTCGGCAGGATGTCGGACAGGCAGGTCAGGTCGCGGATCTTCTCCATCGCCTTGTCGCGATCCGGCAGTTTCAACAGGTTGAAGTCGGCATAGGGCACCAGCACATATTCGGCCTGGCCGCCGGTCCAATCGCCCATGTCGACGTAGCCGTAGGCTCCGCCGGCACGCGCCGGGTTAACGGTAAGGCAGACGCCGGTATGCATTTCCTTACAGCTGCGGCAGCGGCCGCAGGCAACGTTGAACGGCACCGAAACTAGGTCGCCGATTTTCAGGTTCTCGACGTCGCTGCCCTTCTCGATCACCTCACCGGTAATCTCGTGACCCAGTACCAGACCGGTTTGCGCCGTGGTACGGCCGCGCACCATGTGCTGGTCGGAACCACAGATATTGGTGGACACCACCTTGAGGATCACCCCGTGCTCGATCTTGCGACCGCGCGGGTCCTGCATTTTCGGATAGTCGATTTTCTGCACTTCGACCTTGCCAGCGCCGAGATACACCACACCACGATTACCAGACATAGATAGTTCTCCCTTCTTGTTGTGAAAACAAAGGCGCGGCCAACGGTCGCGCGACCTTGCATTGGAGTTCGTTGCCAGTGGGGCCGAGGACTTGGCAGTCGGCGGGTCCACCCGTGTATTCCTGTGTTGCTGTTGATGCTTGTAGCCTGGGTTGAGCGCAGCGATACCCAGGGCACCTTTCCCGGGTGTCGCTTCGCTCGACCCGGGCTACGGGTTACCTGGCGTTAAACCCGTAACCTGGATGCAATCCGGGGTAAATCCGTGTCACCAAAATCAAATTTGCCCAGCCTTATCCTAACGACCGGCCCCTGGTGCGAATGACGCTGCGGCCGGATAGCGGTCGCTGTTCGCACCGAATCTGTCGCTTGTAGCCCGGGTTGAGCGAAGCGATACCCGGGTGTCGCTGCGCTCGACCGGGCTACGGATTACGTGAAGTTCAGTGTTTTAGGCATGCAGCACCACGGTGCGGTTGGCGTTGAGGAACACCCGCCGTTCGAGGTGATAACCGATGGCCTTGGCCAGGGTCTGGCATTCGATATCGCGGCCCTTGGCGATCAGGTCTTCGGGGTAGTGGGCATGGTCCACCGCCTCCACGCCCTGGGCGATGATCGGGCCTTCGTCGAGGTCGTTGTTGATGTAATGGGCGGTGGCGCCGACCAGCTTGACGCCCTTCTGATACGCCTGGTGGTAGGGCTTGGCGCCCTTGAAACCGGGCAGCAGCGAGTGGTGGATATTGATCGCCCACCCATCCAGCTTGCGGCACAGCTCGGGCGAGAGCACCTGCATATAGCGGGCGAGCACGACCAACTCGGCACCGGTCTGCTCGATCACCTGCAATACCTTGCGCTCCTGCGCCGGCTTGTCGTTGGGGTCGAGGGCGAAGTGGTGGTAAGGGATGTCGTGCCAGCGCGCCAGCGGTTCCAGATCCGGGTGATTGGAAATCACCGCGACCACATCCATCGGCAATTGGCCGATACGCTGGCGATAGAGCAGATCGTTGAGGCAGTGATCGGCTTTAGACACCATCAGCACCACCTTGGCCCGGTAGCCCGGCGGGGTCAGCTCGACCTGCATGCCGAACGGCGCCAGACGCTCCTGCACGCCCGCACGGAACACGGCTTCGTCGAAGCCCTCCGGCTGGCGGAATTCCACGCGGATAAAGAAGCGCGAGGACAACCGATCATCGAACGAGTGGTGCTCGGTGACATAGCAACGCTGCTCGAACAGAAAACGCGTCACCGCATCCACGGTGCCGAGCACGCTCGGGCAGTGGGCGGTGAGGATCCAGGTGTCGGGGGTGCGGCTCATGTCGATCTCCAATGCTGCGCGGCCGTAGGTTGGTGTTGAGCGAAGCGATACCCAACAGCCCTTTCAGGGCGTAGGGTGGATGACGCTTCACCCATCCACCTTTGCTGCTCACGGTGGACGAAAAAAGCGTCGCCCACCCTACGTTCTGCAGACCGTGGGAGGGGCTTTAGCCGCGACTATGTGGATCGCGGCTAAAGCCCCTCCCACAGCTTCAGGCCTCGACCGCGAGGCCGTACTCGGCGCTGGCATCCTGCAGCCACAGCCAGAAGTAATCGGAGAAGCTGCGGCGGATCAGCAGTTCCCAGGTCTCCTCGGCGGTGTGACGAATCACCAGCTGCGACTTGGCGAACACCGTGCCCACGGCCTTGCCCACCGGGAAGTTGCTCGGGTGCACGTCGTAGCTGCTGGACTTCATCAGCAGTTCGCGCACCTTGGGCCCGCGCAGTTCGAGCAGGGTCTGCCCGCCGCTGACGTTGACCACCGAGATGTGCTGGCCGGCCAGGGCCTCGCGCAGCTTGCGCTCGACCTCGAACTCAGTGCCGCCGGGCACGATCAGCAGCCACTCGTCCGGGCCCAGCCACTGCAATGAGGTGTCGCCGTTGGCCACCAGGGTCAGGGCCACCGGCAGCTCCAGGCCGATGGCCTTGTGCACGCCGCCGGCGAAATTGGCGTCGTCGGCGTCGCCGCGCAGAGTCAGGTGGCCGAGCAGTTTCTTCTCACGCAGGGTCACCCCGGCGCCCTTGCGGCCCTTGCCGGCCAGCTCGTGCAGGCCGGCGTGGTGCAGCGGCGATTGCCCGGCGACGTCGGCGGGACGTTGTTGGTAAACGTTGACTGCGCTCATTTCTCACCTACCCGGTGCACCAAGGCACCCTCGAATTCTTGCGGCTTGTCGCTTGCGGCTTGCGGCTGCTTCTCAGACATTCTGGCGATCCCCTTTCGGGTCAAAGAACACGGGGCTGACGATTTCGGCTTCGATCACGCTGCCATCGGCCAGCGGCGCGAACACGCGCTCGCCGATACGCTTGAGGCCGCCCCTGACCAGGGCCATGGCGAAGGAGTAACCCATCGCGGCGCTCATGTAGCTGGAGGTGACGTGGCCGACCATGGTCATCGGAAGCGACTGCTTGGGGTCGAACACCAACTGCGCGCCTTCCGGCAGGACCTTGTTCGGGTCCAGCGGCTTGAGGCCGATCAGTTGCTTGCGATTTTCCTTGAGGCAGTCCTCGCGGTTCATGCCGCGCCAGCCGATCCAGGAGAAGGGTTTAGTGCGACCGACGCACCAACCCATGCCCAGGTCGTCCGGGGTGACCGAACCGTCGGTGTCCTGGCCGACGATGATGAAACCCTTCTCGGCGCGCAGCACGTGCATGGTCTCGGTACCGTAGGGGGTCAGGCCGTGCTTCTTGCCCGCCTCGACGATCTGCTCCCACACGCCCAGGGCGTAGTCGGCCTGGACGTTGACTTCGTAGCTCAGCTCACCGGTGAAGGAGATGCGGAACACCCGCGCCGGTACGCCGCCGACTTTGCCTTCCTTCCAGGTCATAAAGGGGAAGGCATCTTTATCGAGGTCGATATCCGTCACTTCCGCCAGCAGCTTGCGGCTGTTGGGACCGGACAAGGTCATGGTCGCCCAGTGGTCGGTGACCGAGGTGAAGTACACCTTCAGCTCCGGCCACTCGGTCTGGTGGTAAATCTCCAGCCACTCCATCACCCGTGCCGCGCCGCCGGTGGTGGTGGTCATGACGAAATGGTTGTCGGCCAGACAGGCGGTCACACCGTCGTCGAAGACCATGCCGTCTTCCTTGCACATCAGGCCGTAGCGGGCCTTGCCCACGTCCAGCTTGGTCCAGGCGTTGGTGTAGACGCGGTTGAGGAACTCGCGCGCATCCGGGCCCTGAATGTCGATCTTGCCCAGGGTCGAGGCATCGAGAATGCCGACCGCGTTGCGCACCGCCAGGCACTCGCGAGCCACGGCGGCGTGCAGGTCTTCGCCTTTTTTCGGGAAGTACCAGGGGCGCTTCCACTGGCCGACGTCCTCGAACTCGGCGCCGTTCTCCAGGTGCCACTTTTGCATGGCGGTGTAGCGCTTGGGCTCGAACAGCTCGCCGCAGTGACGACCGGCGAGCGCGCCGAAGGTCACCGGGGTGTAGTTCGGGCGGAACATGGTGGTGCCCATCTGCGCGATGCTGATGTTCATCGAACGCGCGGCGATGGCCAGACCGTTGATATTGCCCAGCTTGCCCTGGTCGGTGCCGAAGCCCAGCGCGGTGTAGCGCTTGACGTGCTCGACCGATTCGAAACCCTCGCGGGTGGCCAGCTCGATGCCGGCCGCGGTGACGTCGTTCTGCAGGTCGACGAACTGCTTGGGCGCACGCGCCGTGGATTTGTCGTGAGGTACCTGGAACAGCGCGACGGCCGGTTCCTCGAAGCGCTTCTCGACCTTCGGCAGGCTACCGGAGACCGCCTTGAAGCCGGCTTCGGCGGCGGCCATGGCGCCGGATTCGAAGCCATCGGCAAGGGCGTCGCCGAGGCTGAATACGCCATTCACCGCACCCGCGCAGAAGCGCTTCTGAAAGCCTTCGCCGGGGACGAAGGCGAGAATGTCTTCGCGCCAGGTCGGCCGCCCGCCGAGGTGCGACGCCAGGTGCACCACCGGGCTATAGCCGCCGGAGCTGACGATCAGGTCGCAGTCGAGCACTTCGCCGGGGCTGGTGACTTTATGGCTGACGGGATCGATGGCGCAGATGCGTGCGCCAGTGACCCGCTTGCTGCCGCGCGCTTCGATCACCGCACTGCCGGCGAGAATCCGCACGCCACGCCGGCGCGCTTCCTCGACCCAGGCACCGCGCGGATTGCTGCGCGCATCGGCGACGGCGACCACCGGCAGGCCGACGTCGAGCCAGTCGAGCACCACGCGGTAGGCGTAATCGTTGTTGGTCGACAGCACCAGTTGGCGGCCCGGCGTCACGCCATAACGGCGCACGTAGGTGGACACCGCATCGGCGAGCATATTGCCCGGCACGTCGTTGTTCGCATAGACCAGCGGCCGCTCGTGGGCGCCAGTGGCCAGGACCACACGCTTGGCACGCACGCGGTGCATACGCTGACGCGGCTGGCCGATGGGCGCGACTTCGCCGAGGTGGTCGGTGAGGCGCTGGTGAATGGTGAGGAAGTTGTGGTCGTGGTAGCCGTTCACGGTGGCGCGCGGCAACAGGGTGACTTCCGGCATTTTCGCCAGCTCGGCGATGGCCTTCGCGGCCCAGTCGGCGGCGGGCTTGCCGTCGAGGGTTTCGCGGGTGCCGAGCAGGCTGCCGCCGAACTCTTCCTGTTCGTCGGCGAGGATCACCCGCGCGCCGCTGCGACCGGCGGCCAGGGCCGCGGCCAGACCGGCGGGACCGGCACCGACCACCAGCACGTCGCAGTGCTGGTTCAGGTAGTCGTAGCTGTCCGGGTCGTTGGCCTTGGGCGCGCGACCCAGGCCGGCTGCCTTGCGGATGTACTTCTCGTAGGTCAGCCAGAGGTTCTGCGGGTACATGAAGGTCTTGT
>NZ_CAMPHN010000133.1 GCF_946885885.1 uncultured Pseudomonas sp. | reverse complement strand
GTCGAACGTCTATACCGGTTTGTCCGGAACCGATTCCTTTAAGGACACCGGCAGCCGCATGACCTGGAGCATCCCTTATGCCTACAGCCGGGGCGACGCGACCCAGGCACGGCAGACCATCGTCACTGGGGCGGGGCCTCAGTAATCCACTACCGTTAGGGTCTGTTGCCGTTTACAAGAGGTGCCGAGTGCCGGTCCTCCAGGCGCAGATGAAGGTCGTGCGCCGCGTAACCCACCAGGCGATGGATGGCGTTGCGCCGATGGTGGGTTACGCCGCACCAGACGCAGCGAGTCGACCGACAAACGCAACAGGCGGCTAACCCACCCTACGAAGCTGAGCCAGTGCTTCAACGATATGAGCTCGCTCTTATCGATCAATTGGTTAGTTCAAAACGGCAACAGATTCTAGGGTCGCCATGGGCGGCCCTTTTTTGCTTTTATTACGGAGAATTGCCTACGAAGGATCGCCGTTTCATGTCGACGCCACGTTATCCCCTGGTGCTGGTCCCCGGATTGTTGGGGTTCGTGCGGGTGCTCGGTTATCCCTATTGGTACGGCATCGTCACGGCGCTGCGCAACCGTGGCGCCACGGTGTTCCCGGTATTGGTCTCGGCAGTGCATTCGACCGAGGTGCGCGGCGAGCAGCTATTGCAACGGATCGCCGAGGTCCGCGAGCAAACCGGCGCCGCCAAGGTGCATTTGCTCGGCCACAGCCAGGGCGCGCTGACCGCCCGTTACGCCGCGGCGAAAAAGCCCGAGTGGGTGGCCTCGGTCACCTCGGTGGCCGGGCCTAATCACGGCTCGGAAATGGCCGACTACCTGGATCGCCGCTTCGCCGCCGGCAGTTGGCAGGAACGCTTCGTCAGCGCGCTGATGCGGTTCATGGCGCATGGCCTGGGCTGGCTGGAAACCGACTATAAAGGTCCGCGCCTGCCGATCGATGTCGCCGCCGCGCACCGCGCGCTGACCAGCGAAGGCGTCGCCGCCTTCAATGCGCAATACCCGCAAGGCCTGCCGGATACCTGGGGCGGGCAGGGCGCCGCCGAGGTCGATGGCGTGCGCTATTACTCCTGGGCCGGCATCATTACCCCAGGGGTGACCGACCGCGGCATCAGGCGCTTCGAGGCCATGAGCCTGATGTGCAGAATTTGCGCCCGCTATGGCTTCCAGCGCGAAGCCGGCCAGTGCGATGGCTTGGTCGGGCGTAACAGCTCGCACCTGGGCACGGTGCTCGGCGACAGCTTCACCTTCGACCACCTGAGCATCGTCAACCAGCCCCTCGGCCTGGTCGGCAAGGGCGACGACCCGGTGCGGCTGTTCGTCGAACATGCCCAGCGTCTGCACGACGCCGGTTTGTAAGCGACGGACGCTGGCTTTTCTTCGGTACGACCTGCGGTCTCCAATCCCGTAGGAGGCGCAACTGCGGGTTGAAGGCGACAAACTCAAGCTGACCACCATCCCCGACGCCGAATGGGCCACGGTGGAAGCCGAAGCGCAGAAATTCTGGGACGAAATCGCCAAAACCAGCCCGCGCTGCGCGCGGGTGGTGGAGATCTTCAAGAAGTACAACGCCCTGATGGCCAAGGCGGGGTCGCCGTATCGTTGTTGATTGCCAGGCTGAACGTGAACCTATGCCCGCACCGAGAGGTGCGGGCATGTTTTTTGTGGAGAGGCAGGGAATAGGGTCGTCGTTCATTTCTGTGCTTCACTAGTCGCCGGTTGGCCACCGCGTTATGCAACTGAGCGTGGTAATCAAGGCAGTCCTGCGCGTGGACGCTAATGGAGATAGACGTGACCACTGACCAAACCAAGCAGAAGCTGGTAATTCCCAAACACTTCTTCGAAACATCCGATGGATGGGGGCTGCGCGCCACGTTGCGGCTCTTGGGTGTTCCGCTGATTCATATCGCGATGCTGCCTTTTTGGGCGAGCCTTTCGCCTTGGTTGGCCATTGCTGCAATAGTGCCGCTGGGCGTCGCCATATCGAAAACGACGCTATTGGTCCATGAGGCCGTGCATGGTTCGCTGTTCCACACGCCAGCCTTGAACCGTATCGTCGGGCGTATAGGCGGCTGGTGGACGATGGTGGACTTCATCGCCTTCGACGCCTTGCATAAAAGCCACCACATGAAGGTTGGTGACGATGACGATCCGCAACTCCTCGATTATGGCGCCCTCGACACCGCCAGCCGCAGCCGGCTCGCCTGGCATCTGCTGCGGCCGTTGTTGGGCTGGAACCTGATCCATATGGCCACGCTGCTCAAGCAACGGCTGAGGATGCCTCGGCCTTGGCGAGTAACCCTGGGTGAGTGCTTAGGCCTTGTCGCCGTGCAAGGCACATTTTTTCTGTTGGCCACCAGCGGTGGTGAGCAGCTATGGCTCGGCTTGATCTTCCCAATCTCGGCCGCCACGGTTGGCTTGTTCATGTCGCAAATCCGCGGCTTTTGCGAGCATGTGCCGATGCCGGGTGAGTCCGGTGTCATGCGCTTGCGCAGTCATACCAGCAACCCGTTCGAGCGGCCATTTATCCACTACCTCAACTACAACTACCACGGCGAACACCACCGCTATCCGCGGGTGCCAAGTCGTAACCTGCCGGCATTGTCGCAATGGTTGTTAGAACAAGGTCAGCCCGTCGAGCGCTCGCCGTCATACACCAACACCATTCGTTCTCGCTGGCAGGCCTGCTCTTAAGCTTTGAGGACCGCAGGATGGGCCGGGCCGCGTAGGTTGAGCGCAGCGATACCCATGCCCTAAAGCACCACCGTCTACGCCACCTCAACCGTCGCTTGCGGCCGCCGCGCGCCAACGCGCATCAGCCAGCCCCCGCCGATCAGCATCAGCAAGCCCCAGAGCAAAAACCCCAGATCCCAATAAATCCAATAACGCTCGGCGACGCTTTCGTTGACGTGGTGCAAGCCCAGCAGGTGATGGTTGACGATGCCCTCGACCAGATTGAACAGACCGAAGCCCAGCAATATCGAGCCGGCGAATACCCGGTGCGACCACGGGCGATGCAGGCGGCGGGCGGTGCGCCACAATTGCAGCAGGCCGATCAGTACGAAGACATAGGTCGCGGCATGAAACAGGCCGTCCCATAGCGTGTTGTAGGACAGATTGGCCAGGCTATCGATGGGGTAACCGGCGCTGCTGAGCATGTGGTGCCACTGCAAGATCTGGTGCAGCACGATGCCGTCGAAAAAACCGCCGAGGCCCAGGCCGAGAAACACGCCGGCGCTGATCGGGTAGGCGGGCTTATCCGCCGCTGGATTGGCGTTTTTCATAGAACCCCCTTGGTTATGCGATGGTCCCGGAAGGTCGGGTCTAGCAGGCTGTTGAAAAACTACCTGCGTTGGCAATACTGCGTTAAAACCGGCCCGGGACTCGGCGCCTCAAAATGCTCATTTACAGCAGTAAACTCGCGTGCGAGCCCAGTCCTTTTTTCGGCCGTTTTTGTGGGGACGCCTAGTCCTTGTCTTGCCTGCCTCGCCTACGTTTTTCAACGGCCTGCTAGAGTTTTGAGCAAGTTGCCGGTGCCGCGTTCAGGTTGCTTGATCGGTCAGACGATGAGTTGCTGGCCTGCTGCGGTTTAAAGCCCGATGATGACCGCAGCCAAGCCTGTCATCAGCCTTGAAGGAGTCGCCCGCGCGGATGTTGATCGTCGAGGATGTGCATAAAGCCTTCGCCACCGCCCAAGGCCGCTTGCCGGTGTTGCGCGGCGTCGACCTGCAATTGCCGAGGGGCAGCAGCCTGGCGCTGATGGGCGAATCGGGCAGCGGTAAGAGTACCTTGCTGCACCTGATCGCCGGATTGGAGCGCGTCGACAGCGGGCGCATCCTGATCGACGGCGAGCCGTTGCAGGGGCGCGGCGAGGCCGAATTGGCGCGCTGGCGCCGCGAAGGCATCGGCCTGGTGTTCCAGCAGTACAACCTGATCGGTAGCCTCAGCGTCGCCGCCAATCTGGCGTTTCAGGCGCGGCTGGCCGAGCGGCATGACTCGGCCTGGGTCAGCTATCTGGCCGAACGCCTGGGGCTGACGCCATTGTTGCAGCGTTACCCCGAGCAGCTTTCCGGCGGCCAGCAGCAGCGCGTGGCGATCGGTCGGGCGTTGGCCTCGCGGCCTTCGCTGGTGTTGGCCGATGAGCCGACCGGCAGCCTCGATGAGGCGAGCAGCGAAACCGTGCTGGAGCTTTTCCTGGAGCTGGTCGGCGAGGCCGGCAGCAGTCTGTTGCTGGTGACCCATAGCGAACGGCTGGCATCGCGCTTGGAGCACAGCCTGTACCTGCATCTGGGCCACGTGCAACCGCGGGAGGCCTGACGAACATGTTGCGCATCTGCCTGCTGGCGCTGCTCAGCCATTGGCGCCGTCATCCGTTGCAATTGTTCAGCATCCTCACCGGCTTGTGGCTGGCCACCGCCCTGTGGACCGGGGTGCAGGCGCTCAATAGCCAGGCGCGCGCCGATTACGCCCGCGCCAGCGCCGTACTTGCCGGGCCTGCGCGGGCACAGTTGCTGCCGCGCCAGGGTCAGCGCTTCGCTCAGCCACTCTATGTGCAACTGCGGCGCAGCGGCTGGCCGGTATCGCCGGTACTGGAAGGGCGCTTGCGTTTTGCCGGCGAGCCGCCGCTGAGTGTGCAGCTGCTCGGCATCGAGCCGCTGAGCCTGCCGGCCGGCAGCGAAATAGCAGGGCAGGGCGCTAGTGCTATCGATCTCGCCGCCTTTATCGGAGCATCCGGCCAGGCCTGGATCGCGCCGGATACCTTGGCCCGTTTGGGCCTCAAGGCCGGCGAACCGGTAGTGACGCTCGACGGCCAGCGCCTGCCGCCGTTGCAGCTACAGCCGCAATTGGCGCCTGGGGTGATCCTCGTCGATATCGGTCAGGCGCAGCGCCTGTTGCAGGCGTCGGGGCAACTCTCGCGGCTGCTGTTGCCGGCGGACTACGCCGCACGCGCGCCCGAGTTGCCGGCGGAGCTGAATGCTCTACTGCGGCTGCAAGCGGCTGAAGATGACGACGATCTACAGCGCCTGACCGCCAGTTTTCACCTCAACTTGACCGCGCTCGGCTTGCTGGCCTTTATCGTCGGCCTGTTTATCGTGCACGCGGCGATTGGCCTGGCGCTGGAGCAGCGTCGCGGTTTGCTGCGCACCCTGCGCGCCTGCGGGGTCAGCCTGCGGGGCTTGCTCACTGCCTTGGCGTTGGAATTGGGGCTTTTCGCCCTGCTCGCGGGACTGGCCGGGGTCGTCAGTGGCTACCTGTTGGCCAGTTGGTTGCTCGGCGACCTGGCTGCGAGCCTGCGCGGGCTCTATGGCGCGGAAGTGGCCGGGCAGTTGAATCTGTCGCCGCAGTGGTGGTTGGCCGGGTTGGCGATCAGCCTGCTCGGCGCCTTGCTGGCAGGCGCCAACAGTCTGCTACGCGCGGCCAATCTGCCGTTGTTGGCGCTGGCCCAGCCGCAAGCCTGGCGTCAGGCCCAAAGCCGCTGGCTAAAACGCCAAGCCTGGTTGGCGGCCGTGTTGTTGCTGATCGCCTTGGCCTGTTGGGCGTTCGGCGACAGCCTGCTCAGCGCCTTTGCCCTGCTCGGTGCCCTGCTGCTGGCCGCGGCCTTGCTGTTGCCGGCGTTGCTCGATGGCGCCCTGGCCGTGCTCGCGCGCCATAGCCGTGGGCCTGTGGCCGAATGGTTCGTCGCCGATAGCCGTCAGCAACTGCCGGCCCTGGCCTTGGCGTTGATGGCGCTGCTGCTGGCGCTGTCGGCCAGCGTCGGCGTCGGCAGCATGACCGAGGGCTTTCGCCAGACCTTCGTCGGCTGGCTCGATCAACGCCTGTCCGCCGAGCTGTATGTGTCGCCGCGCGACGCCGCGCAATCGCGGCAGGTGCTCGCCTGGTTGGAGCCGCAGGCGGATATCGATGCGCTGCCGCACTGGCATGTCGACCTGCGCCTGCAAGGCTCGCCAGTGCAAGTCCAGGGCATCGTCGAGCACCCCAGCTATGCGCAGCATTGGCCGCTGCTGGAGCAGCAAACCGAGGCCTGGCCGCAATTGCACAGCGGCCAGGGGGCGATGCTCAGCGAACAACTGGCGCGGCGTCTCGACCTGCAGGTGGGCGATACCCTGCACCTGCCGGCCGCCGATGGCGAGCAGCGCCTGCCGGTGCTGGCGCTGTATGCCGATTACGGCAACCCCAAGGGCCATGTGCTGGTAAGCGCCACTTGGCTGCAACGGCATTGGCCGGACGCCGTGCTGGGTAACCTCAGCCTGCGCCTGCCGGCGCCGCGCGTGGCCCCACTCAAAGCACAGCTCGAACAGCGCTATGGCGCCGATGGCTTGCGCCTGATCGACCAGGCTGAGCTGAAACGCTGGTCGACGCGGATCTTCGAACGCACTTTCGCCGCCACCGCCGCGCTCAATAGCCTGACCCTGGGCGTGGCCGGGGTGGCGCTGTTTATCAGCCTGCTGACCCTGGGGCAGAGCCGCCTCGGCCAGTTGGCGCCCTTGTGGGCCTTGGGCTTGGGGCGACGGCAATTGGCCTGGTTGAGCCTGGGACAAACGCTGCTGCTGGCCGGCCTCACGGTGCTGCTGGCGATGCCCCTGGGGTTGCTGTTGGCCTGGTGCCTGGTGGCGGTGGTCAATGTCCAGGCCTTCGGCTGGCGCCTGCCGCTGCATGTGTTCCCCATGCAACTGCTGCAGCTCGCCGCGCTCGGGCTTTGCACCAGCTTACTGGCGGCCGCCGGCCCGCTCTGGCAAATGGCCCGGCGCCAACCCGCCGACTTGTTGAGGCAATTCGCCGATGAAGGTTAAAACCGCCTTGCTGCTTAGCTTGGCGCTGCTGGTCGGTTGCGACCAAACACCCGAGCCGCGCCAGGGCTTTGCCGGCCTCGGCGAGGCGGCGCAGGGCTTCGTCCAGGTCGAGCGTGACCAGCCGCTGGTATTCCCGCGCGACCATGGCGCCCATGCCGGTTATCGCATCGAGTGGTGGTACGTCACCGCCAACCTCACCGACGAGCAGGGCCGCGCCTGGGGCGTGCAATGGACGCTGTTTCGCTCGGCGTTGCGCCCCGGCGAGGAGCAGTCCGGTTGGCACAGCCCCAATCTATGGCTCGGCCATGCTGGCCTCAGTGGCCCTGACGGCCATCGTTACAGCGAACTGCTGGCCCGCGGCGGCATCGGTCAGGCCGGCGTCGAGGCCGAACCGTTCCACGCCTGGATCGATGATTGGTCGCTGCGCGGCGAACCCGGCCAGGGTTTGCAGCAGTTACAGATGCAGGCCGCCGGCAAGGATTTTCGCTATCGCCTGCAACTGAACGCCGAGGGCCCGCTGGTGCTGCACGGTGAGCGCGGCTACAGCGAAAAATCCGGCCAGGGCCAGGCCTCGTATTACTACAGCCAGCCGTTCTATCGGGTCAGCGGCGAGATCGAAGGCGATGGCCAGACGTTGCGGGTATCCGGCCAAGCCTGGCTCGACCGCGAGTGGAGCAGCCAACCGCTGGCCGCCGAACAGCAGGGCTGGGACTGGTTCTCTCTGCACCTGGCAGGCGGCGCCAAGCTGATGCTGTTCCAGGTGCGCCAGGCCGATGGCGAGCCTTACCGCGCCGGCACCTGGATCGATGCCGATGGCCGCGCGCAGGCATTGCGCGGCGAGCAAATCCAGCTCAGCGAACAGGCCTGGACGCGCCAAAGCCATGGCCGCAAGGTGCCGACCCGCTGGCGCATCCAGGTCGCCGAGCATGGCATCGACGTGCAGGCCGAGGCGATCCAGCCGCACGCCTGGATGGCCACCTCATTCCCCTACTGGGAAGGCCCGGTACGTCTGATTGACGAACCGGGTGGTCGCGGCTATCTGGAAATGACCGGATATTGAAGCGACGAAAGTCGCCAGGCGCGGATAGGCAACCACGCCCCGGCCTGGCTATGATCGGAACCCATGACAGCCTCCTTGCCGATTCGCCAAACCTGTCCGCCGGGTCTCTGTACCTGCGGGCTCGAACGCCTGCTGGAAACTCCCAGCGCCGATACGCGCATCCTGTTGCTGACCCGCCAGGAAGAAAAACGCCTGCTCGAACGCCTGGAAAATCTACAAAGCTTGGCCGATCTGGAAAAGCTTCAGCAGCGCCTGTTCGAACAGCTGGGTATCCGCCTCAGCGTTGCGCCGGGTTTCAATGAAGTGCGCAGCATGCGCGGCATCGCCATCCAGATCGACGAACTCCCCGGCCTCTGCCGCAAAACCCGCCAAGCAATCCCCGCCGCGATTCGCCGCGGCCTGGAGAAGCAACCGGAAATCGCCTACCGCCTGCTCGACGCCCACGACCTGTTCCGCGACAGCTGAGTTGCACCGCGCCGCTTTCGATCCAGGGTGTGAGGGCGATGGCCGGGTAGCGCTTATGCCCGCTGTTTTTTGCGTTGCGAGTGCAGGTTCTGACGCTCATGCACGTATACTCGTGGGGGTATATTTAATGGGCTGGTCAGGAGGCTGTTATGCGATTCATTGCTGCGACTTTTTTAGGTTCGCTTTTTCTAGGTTCGCTGAGTGTTGGCGCCTATGCGGAGAATTATCAGGCCGAAGGCGCCGCGTTGATTCCGCCTTTCCAGCAGCAACTATTGAGCACCGTCAAAGCGGCCATGCAGGCCGGTGGGCCAGCCAGTGCGGTCGAGGCGTGTCGATTATCGGCGCCGCAGATCGCCGCCGAGCACAGCAAAAGCCCGTGGACTGTCGGTCGCACCGCATTGAAAGTGCGCAACCCGGCCAACGCCCCCGATGCCTGGGAGCGGCGCGTGCTGGCGCTGTTCGCCGAGCGCGCCGAGGCGGGCGAACCGCTTGCCGATCTGGTCCACGCGGAAACGGTCGACGGCGAATTCCGCATGATGAAGGCCATCGCCACTGGCGAACCGTGCCTGGCCTGTCATGGCAAGAACATAGAGCCGGCGCTCGCTGCGGTGATTGATGTAGGCTATCCGCACGACAAGGCACGTGGTTTCGCGCTCGGTGAGCTGCGCGGTGCCTTCACATTGCGACGTACTGTAGAAGTTGGAAATGATTGAATCAGAACAGCTGAAACACCGGGATTCCCTGCTCAAGCGTCTGGCCCGTGTCGAGGGCCAGGTGCGCGGCATTCAGGCGATGATCAAGCGCGGTGATGAATGTGAGTCCGTCGCTCAGCAGTTCAGCGCCGCCCGCAAAGCCCTGGATAAGGCCTATCAGGAAATGCTGGTGTGCCTGGCCGAGGAAGCGATTCTCAGCCCCGAGCATAGCAACCAGGACAAGCTAGCCCAGGTGCGCGCGATCTTCACCAAATACACCTGATTGCCTGGCGGGCCCGGGCTCGCCCTACGGGCTAGGCGCTTTGGGCTTGCCACAAGATGGTATAGCCCAACCCCATCAGCAGCCAGCCGGCAATGGGATGGAACAGGGTCTTCCACAGCCTGCCGATCGGGTCGAAACCCACGCCATGGATAAAGCCGCTGGAGATGCCGAGCATGCTCAGCATGATCAGGCGATGGTCGTAATGGCCGTCCGCGGTCAGCATGGCCGCGGGGTGGATCAGCAATATCAGCGTCAGCGGAGCCGCCAGCAGCAGCGATAGCGCACGGCTGTAAACGCGCCTTAGCCAGGGGCGCGGCTCAGTCGTCACCCGCCACCTCTTCGTCGAGGTTCTGCGTCGTTTCCAGCCACAGAGCGTTGATGATGCCGAAGCTGCACGCCAGCAACACGCCCAGAATCCAGGTGAAGTACCACATTGCATTCTCCTTGCCCGCCGAGGCGGGAGTTGTGCGCTTCGGTCGCGAACGTTGCACGCCGAAGCGCAACGATCAGTACAGCCCGTGCGGGTTGGCTTCGATGCTTCGATCGGTCAGGCGACCCCACATGCGCGTATAGCACCACAGGGTGTAAGCCAGGATCAGCGGGACGAAAATACAGGCCACGACGAACATGATGCCCAGAGTCTTGTGGCTCGATACGGCATCCCACAGGGTCAGGCTCGAGGCCGGATCGATGCTCGACGGAAACACGAAAGGAAACAGCGCGAAGCCCGCCGTACAAATAGTGCCGACGATCATCAGGCTGCTGCCGACAAAGGCCACCGCGCCGCGATTGAGTTGAGCACCGAGCAGGGCGAGCAGCCCACCGAGCAAACCCAGTACGGGCGCGAGCATGGTCAACGGGTACTGACCGTAGTTGCCGAGCCAGCCGACATTGGTCGACGCCACCTGCTTGGCCAGTGGGTTGATCGCACCGCCGAAATCGATGCCGCCGGTTAGCGTCATGCCGACCATACCCAGGCACAGCCAAATACCGGCACCAGCGAAAGCAAGCAGGTAAACCATGGCGCACAACCGCGTGGCATTGCGCGAGCGGGCATGCAGGTCGGCGTCGGTGCGCATCATCAGCCAGGCGCCGCCATGGGTCGACAGCATGCTCAGGCTGACCACGCCGGCGAGCAGGGCGAATGGGTGCAGCAAGCCGAAGAACGAGCCTTCGTAGCTGGAACGCATCAACTCATCGAGGCGAAACGGCAAGCCCAGGAACAGGTTGCCGAAGGCCACGCCGAACAACAGGGCCGGTGCCGCGCCGCCGACGAACAGCGCCCAGTCCCAGGTCGTGCGCCACTTCTGGTTTTCCAGCTTGCTGCGGTAGTCGAAGCCCACCGGGCGGCAGAACAGCGCGAACAACACCGCCAGCATCGCCCAGTACAGGCCGGAGAAGGCCACGGCATAGACGATTGGCCAGGCGGCGAAAATCGCCCCGCCAGCGGTGATAAACCACACCTGATTGCCATCCCAGTGCGGCGCGATGGTGTTGATCGCCACGCGGCGTTCATTGTCGGTCTTACCGACGAAGGGCATAAGCGCCATGGCGCCCATGTCGAAGCCATCGGTCAGGGCGAAGCCGATCAGCAGTACGCCGACCAGCACCCACCAGATCAGTTTCAAGCTTTCGTAATCAAACATGCTGTTCTCCCTAAGCGCTGACGGCTTGAGCGGCGACACCACGCTCAAAGTGATAACGACCGCTATGCAGGCTGGACGGGCCGAGGCGTGCGAACTTGATCATCAGGTACATCTCGACAACCAACAGCACGCTGTAGAAGGCGATCAGCGCCGCCAGCGAACCCCAGACATCAGCTGCGCTGAGTGATGAAGCCGACAGGTGCACGGGCAGGACTTCGGCGATCGACCAGGGCTGGCGGCCATGTTCGGCGACGATCCAGCCGGTCTGCGCGGCGATCCACGGCAGCGGCAGGCTGAGCAGGGCGAACTTCAGCAACCAGGGCTTGTTCTCGGCATTGCGTTTTACCGAGGCCCAGGCGGCCAGGGCGAACAACAGCAGCATGAGGAAGCCGGCGGCGACCATGGCGCGGAAGGTCCAGAACATGGTGGCGACATTGGGGATGGTATCCAGCGAGGCCAGCCTGATCTGTTCCTCGCTGGCATCAACCACTGCCGGGGTGTACTTCTTCAGCAGCAGGCCGTAGCCGAGGTCCTGTTTGACCGCATTGAAGGCGGCGATGTTGGCCTCGCTCTTGTCGCCGGCGCGCAGTTTTTCCAGCAGGCCGTAGGCAATGATGCCGTTGCGGATGCGCAGCTCGTGCTGCTTGATCAGATCCTTGATGCCGGTGACTTCCTGGTCCAGCGAGCGGGTGGCGATGATGCCCATGGCATAGGGAATCTTCACCGCGTAATCGGTGCGCTGCTCCTGCTGGTTGGGCAGGCCGAACAGGGTGAAGGCGGCGGGCGCTTCTTCGGTTTCCCACTCGGCCTCGATGGCCGCCAGTTTGGTTTTCTGCACGTCGCCGATCTCGTAGCCGGACTCATCGCCGAGGATGATCACCGACAGGGTCGAGGCCAGGCCGAACACGGCGGCGATGGCGAAGGAGCGACGGGCGAACGGCAGGTCGCGTTTCTTCAGCAGGTAGT
>NZ_CAMPHN010000132.1 GCF_946885885.1 uncultured Pseudomonas sp. | reverse complement strand
CGTTGATCATCATCTTGCTACTTGCGCTAGAGGAGGAGTCCATATACGGGCTACAAAAAAACGCTCACTTGCCTGTTCAGTTCGCCCTCTGTGTGCGGTTGAACAACCAGGCGCTGATCAGGCCGAGGGCGGTCCAGAACAGCGCGTTGACCAGCAACGAGGTGACGATAAAGTGCTGGCTGAGGGCTTCAGGGGCCAGACTTTCATGCACCTCCGGCTGCGGCGCGCCGACCAGATGCGGCAGGGGCAGCAACAGCAGGCCAAGGAGTCGCAGCCACCACTGCCCACCGAAGGCGAGCAAGGCCAGGCCGGCGGCGGTGCTAGCGGCTGTGCCGACCCACCAGTACTGGCGCAGCAGCAGGTCCGCCGCGGCGGTGCCCGGTAGTTCCGGCGGCAGACCGATAGCCGGTGCCAGGTTGAAGGTGGCAAAGCCGGCTAGGCCCCAGAGCAGCCCCTGCCAGGTATGGCCCGGTGCGCGCAGGCTGTAGAGGCCCGCCAGCATCAGGGCGAAGCCGACCGCCACCACCAGGTTGCTTAGCCCGGTAAACAGGGTGCGCTGCGCACCGTCTTCGGGTGCCCAGGCGTCATCGTCATGATGGTGCTCATGGGTCGCCGCGTCAGCGGTATGGCTATGTTCGGCTACCGGCTCGGCGCTTTCATAGGTCTCCGCCTCGAGGATCAACGGGGTGACCCACAGGCTCTGCAGCAGGGTCAGCAACAGGGCGGCCAGCAGCCCCGCAAAGCCTGCGGTCTGGGCGATTCGCTTGAACATGTCGAAAGACCTCAGTGGCAGGGGAAGGCGGCGCTGTGGCGGGCGTCGTGGGCGGCGTTATGCAGCACATCCATGGGCGCGAAGCCGGCAAAAAAGATCAGCGTGGCGCCGAGCAGGCAACTGCCGATAGCCAGGAGCAGGCGTTGGGACAGGGGCAGGGCGAGCGAGGGGCTGGCGGACAGGGTGCTGGTGGACATATATGAACCTTCCTGGGAGTCGAAAAACGGCCACGCGAGGAAGGGAAGCAGCACAAAAACGGGGCGAGCGCGGACAGCGAAACCAACCCGATTTCGGCGCGCCCCGCCCACCGCGGGTTGCCAAACAAGTTCCAGGCCGGTCTCCGGGCTTGCGACGACTGTCGACTGGACAGTGAGAGTCGGCCTTCCCATACCTACTGGTACAGTGGCGATGACGACCCTTGCGTGCGCTTACCGTTGCGGGGGCAGCGCCGGACTCGTTCGATCTTGCGGATCGAACCCACCGGCTTCCCGTTTCACCTCGCGCGCAATGACGCGAGACACCTGAAACAGGCCGCTAGCTGAGCATGATGTGTTGGCTCCGTCAACCGCGGCGAATTGCCGGAAGGTGCCGACTGGGTTACCCTGCCGGCCAACGAACAGGTGCCTCCATGCGCAATCGCGAAGGAGCTGAAACGGGAAGTCCGGTGACCTCTGGGAGTAATCCCCGAGCATTCCGGCGCAGCCCCCGCTGCTGTATACCTGACGAAGTCTGCAACAAGCCACTGGGCCTCCGCCCGGGAAGGCGCGAACTTCGGATGAAGGTGAGCCAGAAGACCGGCCTGATCGAAACAAGGTGCGTACCCCGGGGTGTGGGTGGTTGCCGGTGCTGTTGCATGCCCGCGTTTCGGGCGGTCTTCCCTCAGTAGTCGTCATCAGGGTTCGAGGCTTGTCGCCGCGCGCCTGCTCCCCGTGGTTGCACTAAAGCGTCGCGCTTGCGCGAGGCATTCGTCATGGCCGTATTCGGCCCAGGCTGGAGTGTGACCGATGATCGACGATGAGAAAAAACAGCGCCACGCCGAGCGCATGCAACGCAAGAAAGCCGTGGTCGACGCGGGTATCGAAAGAGCCCAGGAGGAGCGCGGCATAGTGGTGCTGATCACCGGCAACGGCAAGGGCAAGACCACCTCGGCCTTCGGCACCTTGTATCGCGCTCTGGGCTATGGCCATCAGGTCGGCGTGGTGCAATTTATCAAGGGCACCCAGGCCTCCGGCGAAGTGACCTACTTGCGCCAGAACGCCGTGCAGGTCGCTTACCACGCCATGGCCACCGGCTTTACCTGGGACACGCAGAATTGGGACGCCGACAAGGCCGCCGCGGACGAGGCCTGGGTGCATGCCGCGCGCATGCTTGCGGACTCGAGCCTGAACCTGGTGCTGCTCGACGAACTGACCTACATGCTCAAGTACAACTACCTGGACGCGGCCATGGTGATCGAGGCGATTCGCAATCGCCCGGCCGGCCAAAGCGTGATCGTCACCGGCCGCGCGGCCAAGCCCGAGCTGATCGAACTGGCCGATACCGTCAGCGAGATTCGCGACGTCAAACACGCCTACAATGCCGGCGTAAAGGCCCAGGCCGGTATCGACTTCTGATGCTGCGCGCCTGCGCCTTGGCGCTGTTGATGCTCTGCACCCCGCTTGCCGGGGCCGCTACGTTGCCAACCGTGGTTTCGACCAATCTCTGCGCCGATATGCTGGCGTTGAGTTTGGCCGCGCCTGTGCAGCTGCTCTCGGTGTCGCGCAAGAGCCAGGACCCGCGGGTTTCCTCGATGGCCGAACAGGCCCGGGGTTTCCCGGCGAACGACGCCACGGCGGAGGAAATCATCGCTCTGCATCCGGACATCGTCCTCGCCTCGCGGCGCTGGCAGGCGCACAACCAGGCCGAACTGCTCAGTCGCCACGGCATCAAGACGGTCGTGGTGCCTTACCCGACCACTTGGCAGCAAATTTTCGACAGCACCAACTGGGTCGCCGGGCAGATCGGCCGCGAGGCCGCCGGGGCCGAACTGGTCGCCAATGTGCAGATGCGCCTGGCCCGTTTGCAGCAGCGCCCGCGCCCGCTCAGTGCGCTTTATCTGCGTGCCAACGGCGGCAGCGCCGGGGCCAATACCTATGTCGATACGGTGTTCCAGGCTCTGGGGCTGAACAATCATATGTCCAGTCAGGGCCGTTCCGGCTGGAGCCGTTATGCCCTCGAAGAGCTGGTCGATAATCCGCCGGATCTGTTCGTCACCGCCGATATGCGCATTGACAACGGCTATGCCAAATCCGCCTATTCGCGTCACCAGCGCTTGCAACAACTGATGGCCACGCGCCCGGTGCTGAGCATCAGCGGCAACCGCTGGGGCTGTAGCGATTGGCAATTGATCTACGCCGCCGAAGAGCTGGCCGCTCAGCTCGATCAACTGAATGTGGCCGGTGGGGTGCAACCATGAGCCGTATCGGCCTGCTCAATCCGCTGCTGTTGCTAGCCCTGCTGACGCTGTTGCTGCTGTCCCTGAGCATCGGTTCGGTGCCGCTGGCCCTCGGCGATATCGGCCGTGCGCTGCTGTCCCCGGCGGCGACCGGTGCGGACCTGGCCGATATCCGGGTGCAGCAACAGGTGATCGTCAACGAAATCCGCCTGCCGCGGGTACTGCTGGCGATCCTCGTCGGTATGTCGCTGGGTGCGGCCGGCGCGGCGCTGCAAGGCCTGCTGCGCAACCCGCTGGCCGAACCTGGGCTGCTCGGTGTCAGCTCCAGCGCCAGCCTGGGCGCGGTGCTCTGCCTGTATTACGGCCTCAGCAGCCTGAGCGCCTGGCTGGTGCCGCTGTCGGCGATGGGCTGCGCGGCCCTGACCACCCTGGTGCTCTACGCCATCGCCCGGCGTAGCGCGAGCAACCTGACCCTGATTCTCTGCGGCGTCGCCCTGTCGTCGCTGACCGCGGCGCTGACCTCGCTGGCGATCAACCTGGCACCGAATCCCACCGACGTGCAGGACATCGTCCTCTGGCTGATGGGCTCGCTGAGCGATCGCAGCTTCGCCGATATCCGCCTGTGCCTGCCGTTTATCGCCGCCGGCCTGGTGCTGCTGTTCGCCTGCGGCCCGCAACTGGATGCCCTGACCCTCGGCGAAGACGAAGCCAGCAGCCTGGGCGTCAACCTGCCGCGGCTGCGCGTGCAGATCATCGTCGGCACCGCGTTGTGCGTCGGCGCCAGTGTGGCGGTGACCGGCGCCATCGGTTTTATCGGCCTGGTGGTGCCGCACCTGCTGCGCAAATGGGTCGCCTACCACCCCTCGCGCCTGCTGCTGAGCAGCGCCCTCGGCGGCGCGGTGTTGCTGCTGGCGGCGGATATCCTGCTGCGCCTGGTCAGCGGCGAGCAGGAACTGATGCTCGGGGTGGTCACGGCGATGATAGGCGCGCCGTTCTTCCTGTTGCTGGTGCTGCGTCAGCGGACGGCTTCGCCATGCTGAGTCTGGAGGGCATCTGCGTCGAAATCGACGGCCGGCGCCTGGTCGATCAGGTGTCGCTGAGCCTGGAGCGCGGCGAACTGCTCGGCCTGATCGGGCCCAACGGCGCCGGCAAGAGCAGCCTGCTCAAGGCCCTGGCTCACCTGCTGCCGTACCAGGGCGAAATCCGCCTGGACGGCGAGCGGCTGAGCGATCTGTCGCCGCGCCAGCGCGCCTTGCGCCTGGCCTATCTGGGGCAGGGCGACCAGAGCAGTTGGCCGCTACGCCTGCGCGATTATGTCGCCCTCGGCCGCCTGCCGCACCGCGGCAACTGGGGCCTGTTGCAGGGCCTGGGTGGCGACGACCAAGCGGCTATCGACCAAGCGCTGGCGCAAATGCATCTGGGCGAGCTGGCGCAGCGGCGCTTCGATCAGCTGTCCGGCGGCGAACGCGCCCGCGCGCGTCTGGCCCGCGCCCTGGCGGTCGGCAGTCCGCTGTTGCTGGCGGACGAGCCGGTGGCTGCGCTCGATCCCTTCCACCAGTTGAATGTGATGCAGCTGCTGCGCGACCAGTGCGCCCAGGGCAAGGCCGCGCTGGTGGTGCTGCACGACCTGACCCTGGCCAGCCGCTTCTGCGACCGCCTGCTGCTGCTCGACCAGGGCCGGGTGGTTGACTGCGGCACGACCCGCCAGGTGCTGACGCCGAAGAACCTGCAGCAGGTTTATCAGGTCCAGGCGATGCTCGGCGAGCACCAGGAGCAGCGCTTCGTGCTGCCCTGGGCCTGCCGCCCGCCCACCGCGCCGCCGCAGGGCGAGCCACTTCAGCATCCACAATTGCAGGAACAACCATGACCACCACGCTGCTGCTCTGCGAAACCTGCGGCCAGGACGCTGCCGCGCCCAACGCCGCGCGCAAGGGCGAACGCTTCGCCGCTGAGGTCGAGGGGCTGTTGCAGGCCCAGCTCGAAGCCGGCGCGCCGCCGCTGACGATCAAACGCACGCGCTGCCTGATGGCCTGCCAGCGGCATTGCACGGCGGTGCTACAAGCCCCCGGCAAGATCGCCTATGTGCTCGGCGACTTTCAGCCCGAACGCGAAGCGGCCGAGGCGCTGCTCGACTACAGCCGCAAATACCAGCAGTCGGACACGGGCCAAGTGCCGTTTCGCACCTGGCCTGTCGGCATCAAAGGCAAGTTTGTCGCCCGTATTCCGCCGCTCTAAGCGCGGCGCCCCCACACATCGATTGGAGCAGTCCCATGTTGGCCAAGATCCCCGTAACCATAGTCACCGGCTTTCTCGGCAGCGGTAAAACCACGCTGCTACGGCACATTCTGGAGAACGCCAACGGCCGGCGTATCGCGGTGATCGTCAACGAATTCGGCGAGCTGGGCATCGACGGCGAAATCCTCCGGGGCTGCGGCATCGGCTGCGACGAGGAGGGCCAGGAAGCGGCCGGCCAGCTCTACGAACTGTCCAATGGCTGCCTGTGCTGCACCGTGCAGGAGGAGTTCTATCCAGTGATGCGCGAGCTGATCGAACGCCGCGGCGAACTCGACCATATCCTGATCGAAACCTCCGGCCTGGCGTTGCCCAAGCCGCTGGTGCAGGCGTTCAACTGGCCGGAAATCAAGAACGCCTGCACCGTCGATGCGGTGCTGACCCTGGTCGACGTGCCGGCCACCGCCGCCGGCCTGTTCGCCGCCAACCCCGAGGCGGTCGATGCGCAGCGTCGTGCCGACCCCAATCTGGATCACGAATCGCCGCTGCACGAGCTGTTCGAAGACCAATTGCTGGCGGCCGATCTGGTGGTGCTGAGCAAGACCGATCTGGTCGAGCCCGCCGCGGTCGAGCGGGTTATCGCCCTGGTGCGCCAGGAGCTGCCGGCCCAGGTCAAGGTGCTGGCCAGCGACCGTGGCCGCCTCGATCTGGAGCTGATCCTCGGCCTGTCCCATGCCTCGGAGGAGAGCATCCATCTGCGCGAAAGCCATCACGACCACGGCGACGACGAAGAACACGATCACGACCACGAGCAGTTCGATTCGGTGGTGGTCAAACTGCCGTTGGTGGATCGCGAGCGTCTATTGGCCTGTCTGCAAAGCCTGGTCGAGCAGCAGCGGATCTTCCGCATCAAGGGCTTCGTCGCCCTGGCCGACAAACCCATGCGCCTAGTGGTGCATGGCGTTGGCCAGCGTTTCGACAGCTATTTCGACCGTCGCTGGAACGCCGACGAAACGCCGAGTACCCATCTGGTGCTGATTGGCCAGGATCTCGATGCCCAGGTGCTGACCCGCGCCCTGCAAACCGCCGTGATCGAGGCCTGATCGATGCATATGTTGTCGGCGCTGCCCGGTGGTTATATCGACGAAAGCGGGGCGACCATCACCGTGGTCGAGCAGGACCCGGCGGATATCGTCATCCTCAGCGCCGCCGACACCACCCTGGCGTTGCTCGCCGCCGCCCACCCGCAGGTGCAGCCCGGCGGCGAAGCGCTCGTCTATCCCTCGGTGCGCCTGACCAACCTGCTGCACCTGCGGCAGAACGCATCCATCGACCTGTACCTGGATCAGGTGCTGCAACACGCCAGGCTCATCGTCATCGACCACCTGGGCGGCGAAAGCTACTGGCCCTACGGCACCGAACAGGTGGTCGCGCTGTGCCGGCGCAAGGGCATCGCCCTGGCGATGTTCTCCGGCGATATGAGCGAAGACCCTAATTTGACTAGCCAGAGCACGGTGGACGCAGACTGTTGCCACAGCCTCTGGCGCTATCTGCGCGAGGGCGGCGCGGCCAATGCCGGCGAGCTCTATCGCTTTATCGGCGCGCGCTTCTTCGACCTGCCGATGCAAGCGCGGCCGCCGCGGCCCTTGCCGCCGGTGGCGGTGTTCCACCCGCAGCAGGCCGATGCTTCGGTCGATAGCTGGCGCGAGCAGTGGATCGCGGGCGCGCCCTGCGTGCTGCTGCTGTTCTATCGGGCGCATCTGCAAGCGGGCAATACCCAGGTGTTCGCCGAGTTGTGCGCCGGCTTGCTGGCCGAGGGTTTGAACCCGCTGCCCGTCGCGCTGCTCTCGCTGAAGGACGGCCTGTGCCTGCAAACCCTGCGCGAGCTGTGCGCCGAGCATCGAGTCGCGTTGATCCTCAATACCACGGCATTTTCCCAGTCGGCGATGGACGACCCTGGCGATCACGCCCTGGCCGGCGATATCCCGGTGCTGCAACTGATCCTCTCCGGCGGTAACGAGCAGAGCTGGCGCGCCGATCCCCAAGGGCTACAACCGCGGGATATGGCCATGCACGTGGCGTTGCCGGAAGTGGACGGACGGATTATCAGCCGTGCGATCAGCTTCAAGGGCCTCGGCCAGCGCTGCGAGCTGACCCAGAGCGACGTGGTGCAGTACCAGGCGCTGGGCGACCGCATCGCCTTTGTTAGCCAGCTGGCGCGGCGCTGGTGCCGGCTGCGCAGCCTGGCCAACCCGGACAAGCGTGTGGCCCTGGTGCTGGCCAATTACCCGACCCGCGAAGGCCGCCTGGGCAACGGCGTCGGCCTGGATACCCCGGCCTCGGTGATCGAAATCCTTCGTCGCCTGCAACAGCAGGGCTACGCCGTCGAGGGTATTCCCACCGATGGCGATGCGCTGATGGTGCTGCTCAAGCAGGGCGTGACCAATGACCCCGAGCAATGGGCGCTACGCCCGGCGCGGCAGAGCCTGGCGCTGGCCGATTACCTGGCATTTTTCGCCACCCTGCCGCAGGCCAACCGCGAGGCCATAGTCGAGCGTTGGGGCGCGCCGGAGCAGGACCCGATGCTGCGCCAGGGCCGCTTTATGATCGCCGGCGTGCGTCTCGGCCAGGTGTTCGTCGGCATCCAGCCTGCGCGCGGTTATCAGCTCGACCAGAAGGCCAACTACCACGACCCGGACCTGGTGCCGCCGCATTTCTACCTGGCCTTCTACCTGTGGCTACGGCAGAGCTGGGCCAGCGACGCCATCGTTCACGTCGGCAAGCACGGCAATCTGGAATGGCTGCCGGGCAAGAGCGTGGCACTGAGCGAAGAATGCTGGCCGGAGCTGGTGTTCGGCCCCATGCCCCATCTGTATCCCTTTATCGTCAACGACCCCGGCGAGGGCACCCAGGCCAAGCGCCGCGCCCAGGCGGTGATCATCGACCACCTGATGTCGCCGCTGACCCGCGCCGAAAGCTACGGGCCGACCCGCGATCTGGAGCGCCTGGTCGACGAATTCTACGAGGCCCTGAGCCTCGACCCGCGCCGCGCCGCGCTGCTGCGCAAGCAGATACTCGCGCTGATCGTGCAGCACAATCTGCATGCCGATCTGGGCCTGGAGGCGCCTGCCGACGAGGCGGAGGAACAATTGCTGCTTAACCGCACGGATAGTTATCTGTGTGAGCTTAAGGAAAGCCAGATCCGCGATGGTCTGCATATTTTTGGCCTGTCGCCGCAAGGTCGCCTGCAACGCGACACCCTGCTGGCCCTGGCCCGCCACGGCGTTGGCGATGGCCTGGGCGGCAACGCCAGCCTGGTGCGCGCATTGGCCAAGGATCTGCTGGCGGAACCCGGCTTCGACCCGCTGGACGCCGACTGGGCGCAGCCCTGGCAGGGCGCTCGCCCTCAAGCACTGGCGGCGGTAAGCGAGCGGCCGTGGCGCACCCTGGGCGACAGCCGTGAACGTATTGAGCTACTGGCCCTGCAACTGCTGGAACAAGGCATGCCGGATGCGGATTGGCCGCGCACGCGTCAGGTGCTGCAGCGGGTTGAGAACGACTTGCGCCCGCGCCTGGTCGCGTGCGGCGAGCAGGAGCTGTATCAGCTCTGTCGCGGCCTGGCCGGGCGTTTCGTGCCGCCGGGGCCGAGCGGCGCGCCGTCACGCGGGCGGCCGGACGTGCTGCCGACCGGGCGCAACTTCTTCTCGGTGGACACGCGGATGATCCCCACACCGACCGCCTGGGCCCTGGGGCAGAAGTCCGCGGCGCTGCTGGTCGAACGCTTCGTCCAGGATCACGGCGACTATCCGCGCAGCATCGGCTTGTCGGTGTGGGGCACGGCGACCATGCGCACCGGCGGCGACGATATCGCCCAGGCCTTCGCCCTGCTCGGCGTCCGGCCGAAGTGGGCCGAGGGCAGCCATAGGGTCAGTGATTTCGAGGTGCTGCCGGCCAAGCGCCTGGACCGCCCGCGGGTCGATGTGACCCTGCGCGTCTCGGGCTTCTTCCGCGATGCCTTCGCCAATGTGATGCAGCTGTTCGACGCCGCGGTGCAGCGGGTCGCCGAGCTGGACGAGCCCGAGGAGGTCAACCCGATTCGTGCGCGCATCCTGCGCGAGAGCGCCGAACTGCAAGCCCAAGGCCTGGACGCGCAGAGCGCGCGCCAACAGGCCGGTTTCCGCGTGTTCGGCGCCAAGCCCGGTGCCTATGGTGCCGGCCTGCAGGGCCTGATCGATTCCCGCGACTGGCAGGACGACAGCGACCTGGCCCGCGCTTATCTGAACTGGGGCGGTTATGCCTACGGGCAGAAGGTCTATGGTGAGGATCGGCGCGACTCCTTCGCCCAGCGCCTGGGGCAGATCCAGGCGGTGGTGCAGAACCAGGACAACCGCGAACACGACCTGCTCGACTCCGACGACTACTACCAGTTCCAGGGCGGCATGAGCGCCGCGGTGCGCCATTACAGCGGCCAGCAACCGAGCCTGCTGTTCGGCGACCACAGCAACCCGCAGGCACCGCGTATCCGCTCCCTGGCCGAGGAAGTCAGCCGGGTGATGCGCGCGCGGGTGAGCAATCCCAAGTGGATCGACGGCGTGAAACGCCACGGCTACAAGGGCGCGTTCGAAATGGCCGCGACCGTCGACTACCTGTTCGCCTTCGACGCCACCACCGGCGTGGTGCGCGACGACCAGTACGCCAGCGTCACCGACGCCTACCTGAATGACCCGGCGACCCGCGAGTTTCTCCAGCAGCACAACCCCGATGCCTTGCTGGAAATCAGCGAGCGTCTGCTCGAAGCGATCCAGCGCGGCCTATGGCAGGCATCGGGCGACTATCGCGAGCAGATCGAACAGCACCTTCTGGCCGCCGAACAGCACTTGGAATAAGCCGATGAACAGCACCATTCGACCGCATTTTCCGTTCTCCGCCGTGCACGGCCAGCCGCAGCTGCAACTGGCGCTGCTGCTCGCGGCCATCGACCCGCAGATCGGCGGGGTGCTGATCGAAGGCCCGCGCGGCACCGCCAAATCCACCAGCGCCCGGGCCCTGGCCGACCTGTTGCCGAGCGGGCGTTTCGTCAACCTGCCGCTGGGCAGCAGTGAGGAACAACTGGTCGGCTCGCTGGATATCCAGGCCGCGTTGCAGGATGGCAGCGTGCAGTTCAAACCCGGCCTGCTGGCCCGCGCCGATGGTGGCGTGCTCTATGTCGACGAGGTCAATTTGCTTGCCGATGCCCTGGTCGATTTGCTGCTGGACGTCTGCGCCAGCGGGGTCAACCGCATCGAGCGCGACGGCATTTCCCATCAGCACCCGGCGCGCATCGCCCTGGTCGGCACCATGAACCCGGAGGAGGGCGAGCTGCGCCCGCAGCTGCTGGATCGCTTCGGTTTGTTCGTGCGCCTGGGCCAGCAGATCGATGCCGCCACCCGCGAGCGCATCGTGCGTAGCCGCCTGCAGTTCGACCGCGACCCGCCGGGCTTTGTCGAGGCGCAACGCGACGAACAGCAGCGCCTCGGCGAACGCCTGGAACAGGCACGGGCGAGGGTCGCCCGCCTGGAGTTCGGCGATGCGCTGCACCGCCAGGTCAGCGCGCTCTGCTATGCCGCCGGGGTGGAAGGGGTACGCGCCGACCTGGTGCTGCTGCGCGCTGCTTGCGCCCACGCCGCCTGGCAGCAGAAGGACGAAATCGGCGCGGCGGATGTCGAGGCGGTGGCCGAGCTGGTGTTGGCGCATAGACGCAAAAAACCACCGCAGGTGCCGCAGTCGTCCGCCCAGGACAACCCAGGCAACAGCGCTGCCAATGACCAGCAGCCACACGATGGCGGCAGCGATTGGGGCGAAATGCCGCCGCAACCCGTGCCGACTCAGCACCTGGCCGGGGCGAGGCCGCTGCCGCTAAAAAAGCCCTGAGCCAACGGCCTGCGAGCGGGCCGCTGGCGGGGAAGGGCAAACAAGCTGGACGCTTGCGGGCGACGGGCAGCGCCGCCAGCCAACGTATCCATTGGCCGCGCACCCTGCTCACCAAGCAGGCCGCGCCGCTGCTGGCGGAGCACCTGCGTTTTCATCGGCAAGCGAGCGAGAGCGGCCTGCTGCACTGCCTGTTGCTTGACTGCTCAGGCTCGATGCTCAAACGCAGCAACCTGGCCATGGCCAAGGGCCTGCTGCTGCGCTGGAGCGAGCAGATCTACCGGCAGCGTGAAGAACTCGCGGTGATCGCTTTTTCCGGCAACCAGGCGTGCCTACTGCAACGCCCGCAAAAGGCCGTGGCCTACAACGACGCCTGGATAGCCGCGATCGGCGGTGGCGGCGGCTCGCCAGCGGTCAGTGGGGTGCAATTGGCCGAGCAAACCCTGGCCAAGGTGCGCAAGGCCGCGCCAGGCAAAAAAATCGGCCTGTGGCTGCTTAGCGACGGCCGCTTCAGCCAACTGCCCGAGCGCCCGCGGCATGCCGACTTCTGCGTGGTGGTGGATTTCGAGAACCAGCGCGTGCCGCTCGGTCGCGCCGCGCAGATTGCGCGGCTATGGGGCGCCGAACATCTGCGGGCGGTGGATCTGCTTGGCGAGCAATAGGGCAGCGCTTTTGTAGCCCGGATGCAAT
>NZ_CAMPHN010000131.1 GCF_946885885.1 uncultured Pseudomonas sp. | reverse complement strand
ATGGAGGGCTGAGCATGACCGATTCGAATCGCTGGCTATGGATGGCTGGGCTATTACTGCTTGGCTGGTTGCTGTACTTGCTGCAGCCGATTCTCTCGCCTTTTCTGGTCGGTATCTTGCTGGCCTACCTGGGCGACCCGCTGGTCGATCGCCTCGAGCGCCGCAAGCTCTCGCGGACCTGGGGCGTGGTGGTGGTGTTCGCGCTGTTCGGCCTGATTCTGCTGGCCATGCTGCTGGTGCTGGTGCCGATGCTGGGCCGGCAATTGGTGCGCCTCTACGAGCTGGCGCCGCAAATGCTCGACTGGGCACAGCACGATGCCTTGCCCTGGGTCCAGCTGAAGCTCGGCCTTGCCGATGGCTTCTGGCGGTTCGATCAGCTCAAGGCGTCGCTCTCCGAGCATTTGGGCAAAACCACCGATATCCTCAGCATGCTGCTGTCCCACGCCACTAAATCGAGCCTAGCGCTGCTGGCCTGGTTGGCCAACCTGCTGCTGGTGCCAGTGGTGAGTTTTTACCTGATGCGCGACTGGGATCTGCTGGTCGCCAAGTTGCGCGGCCTGCTGCCGCGCCGCCGCGAGGGCCTGGTGGTGAAGCTGATCGGCGAATGCCACGAAGTGCTCGGCGCCTTTCTGCGCGGGCAATTGTTGGTGATGCTGGCCTTGGGCGCGGTGTATTCCAGCGGCCTGATGTTGATCGGTTTGGAGCTTGGCTTGCTGATCGGTCTGATCGCCGGTCTGGCCAGTATTGTGCCGTATCTCGGCGTGGCGGTCGGACTGGGGGCGGCGCTGACCGCCGGGTTGTTCCAGTTCGGCGGCGACTTCTATCCCTTGCTGGCGATTGGTGCGGTATTTATGGTCGGTCAGCTGCTCGAAGGCATGCTGTTGACGCCCTGGTTGGTCGGCGACCGCATCGGTCTGCACCCGGTCGCGGTGATCTTCGCGATCATGGCCGGCGGCCAGCTGTTTGGCTTCACCGGCGTGCTGCTGGCCCTGCCGGTCGCCGCGGTAATCATGGTGCTAGTGCGTCATCTGCATGATTTATATAAACTTTCCGAACTTTACGGAGAGCGGTCCAGCGCTTCGGATGAGCCCCCGAGTCCTGCATGACACCTATTCAACTGCCCTTGGGGGTGCGTCTGCGCGACGACGCCACCTTCGCCAACTACTACCCCGGCGCCAATGCCGCCGCGCTCGGCTATGTCGAGCGTTTGTGCGAGGCGCAGGCCGGTTGGACGGAAAGCCTGATTTATCTGTGGGGCACCGAGGGCGTGGGGCGCAGCCACCTGTTGCAGGCGGCCTGCCTGCGTTTCGAGCAGCGCGGCGAGCCCGCGGTCTATCTGCCGCTGGCCGAGGTGGCGGACTACGGCCCGGCCTTGCTGGATAACCTCGAGCAATGCGAACTGGTGTGTCTGGACGATCTGGATGCGGTGGCCGGGCGTGCCGATTGGGAGGAGGCCTTGTTCCACCTGTTCAACCGCCTGCGCGACAGCGGCCGGCGTCTGCTTCTGGCGGCCGGCGCCTCGCCCCGCGAATTGCCGGTGCAGTTGGCGGATCTGCAGTCGCGCCTGACCTTGGCGTTGGTCTTCCAACTGCAGTCGCTGTCCGACGAAGACAAACTGCGCGCCCTGCAATTGCGCGCCTCGAGGCGCGGCCTGCACCTGGGCGACGATGTCGGGCGATTTATCCTGACCCGCGGCGAGCGCAGCATGAGTTCGCTCTTTGAACTGCTCGAGCGCCTGGATCAGGCATCCCTGCAAGCCCAGCGCAAGTTGACCATTCCTTTTCTCAAAGAAACCTTGGGTTGGTGACAGCCGCTAGGTCGACATCGCTTGATGGGTTACGCCGCGCAGGACGCGCTGTCTTGCCAAAGATCACCCTGGCGGCTAACCCATCCTACGGGCTATAGATCTGCGGACCTCGGGAATCAATACCCGTAGGATGGTGCGGGCCGCGCAGGCTGAGCGTAGCGATACCCATCATGGCTCTGACAGGTAGGCCGCCCCCAGCCTACTGTCTGCAGGCTTCAGCTATTTCGTCTCCATCGCTTCGATAAAACCCTCGATAGCCCGTGCGCACGCCTGCGGTTGGCTTTGCAGAAGAAAGTGCGGGCCGTCGATGATGACTTGCTGTAACAGGCTGCAATGCCTCTGCAGGCTGGATGAGGCATGTCCCGTGACCAGGCGGTCCCGGCTCGGCAGCAGCTGGAGTGCAGGCAGGCTTATGCGGCCGGTAGGGGCTTGCAGATCATTGAGGCTGGCCAGGCGTGCTCGTAGCAGCGCGGTCGGCAGCGCTTCGATTTCCTGCTGCAGCAGTTCGATCAGCGCGGTGCTGGCCGATTCATCTACGCAGAGCAGGCGCAGCAGGCTGCTTTGCCTTAACAACCTCTTCGGCAGTGGCAGGTACTTCGCCAGCACCAGCAGCGGATGTGGCCGGCTAAGAAACGAAGCGGCGAATATCACCCCGCGCAGGCCCGGCTGATTATCCCGCGCCAGGCGATAAGCCAGCGGCCCGGAGAAGGATTCTCCGAGCAGTACGAAAGGTCTTTCACCGAGTTGGCTTTTCAGGCAGTCGGCCAGGGTCTGGTAATCCTGCTTGCCCTGGGGCGGCAGGCTCAGCGTCTGAACCTCCAACCCCCGATTCAGATACGCCAACAGTGGCGCGAACAGGGTGCTGCTGCCATTCAAGCCGGGCAGCAGCACCAAGCGCGTTATCAACTTTCCCCAGCCAGCTTGCGGTCGTACTGAAAGCGCCAGCGGGTGTACATCAAAGCGCCGCAGAACAGGCTGAGGCTGAGGAGGGTGAGCGACCAGCCGAACAGTGCTTTGGCGGGATCGAACGCGGCCAGGACGCCCTGGATAAAGTACAGGTTGACCACGAAGCAGGCCCAGGCGTGGGCGCGGGCGTTGCCCATGATCAGGCCCGGGGCGAGCAGCAGCAGCGGCGCCAGTTGCAGGCCGAGGATGACCCACAGCAGCGTGCCGGGAATATTGGCGAACATCAGCGTCCAGGTCAGCAACAGGGCGGCCAGGGCGAAGAAGCTCAGCAAGGTGACGCTGCGGCTGAGGGTCATACGCGGTTGTAGCCAATCGAGTGCCGGTAATGGCTTGGCGGTTCTAGCCACGGCTGGGCTCCAATTTCACGGCGATTTGCGCCAGGCGTTGGCCGAGCGCGCGGCACAGGGCGATTTCCTGTTCGTCGAGTGCGCGTTTGCTGTCGGCACCGGCGTGGTGACTGGGGCCATAGGGTGTGCCGCCACCACGGGTTTCCAGCAGGGCGGATTCGCTGTAGGGCAGGCCGGCGATCAACATGCCGTGGTGCAATAACGGCAACATCATCGACAGCAGGGTGGTTTCCTGGCCGCCATGCAAGCTGGCGGTGGAGGTGAACACGCCTGCCGGTTTGCCGACCAGGCCGCCGCTCAGCCATAGGCTGCTGGTGCCATCGAGGAAGTACTTGAGCGGGGCGGCCATATTGCCGAAGCGGGTCGGGCTGCCGAGTGCCAGGCCGGCGCAGTTTTTCAGGTCGTCGAGGCTGGCGTAGAGCGCGCCTTCGGCCGGTATCTCGGCGGCTACCGCTTCGCACTCGGTGGAAACCGCCGGTACGGTGCGCAGGCGCGCTTCCAGGCCGCCCATCTCGACGCCGCGGGCGATCTGCCGGGCCATTTCCGCGGTGGCGCCGTGGCGGCTGTAGTACAGGACCAGAATGTAGGGTGTGTTCATGGCAGGATCTCCAGGACTTTTTCCGGTGGGCGGCCCACGACGGCTTTATCGCCAGCGATCAGGATGGGGCGCTCGATCAATTTCGGGTGCGCAACCATGGCTTCGATCAGTTGGGCGTCGGTCAGTTCGGGATTGGCCAGATTCAACGCCTGGTATTCGTCTTCGCCGCTGCGCAGCAACTGCCGCGGGCTGAGCCCGAGTTTGCCGAGCAGCTCGCGCAGTTGCGCGGCGCTGGGCGGCGTTTCCAGATAGCGTACGATGCTCGGCGCGAGACCGCGCTCTTCGAGCAGTTGCAGGGCGCTGCGCGATTTCGAGCAGCGTGGGTTGTGATAGAGCGTCAGATCGGTCATATGCGGGTCGCGTCTCGTCTCGGATGGCGGCTATTCTAACAGGCCATCGCTCGCTTGGTTTTTACGGCCCGCCAGGGATTCGCATCGGCTGCCGTTTGCTGGTTAAGGAGAATGCATGCTTCAGCGCGTTAATGATTGGATGGACTTCTGGCGCTTTTTGCTGCGTCGTTTTATCGCCGACCGCTGTATCAATAATGCCGCCGCCCTGACGTACACCACCTTGTTCGCCGTGGTGCCGATGATGACGGTGACTTTCGCCATGCTCTCCGTGGTGCCGGTGTTTCAGGGCACGGGCGAGCAGATCCAAAGTTTCGTTTTCCGCAATTTCGTGCCGTCCGCCGGCGAGTTGGTCCAGCAGTACCTGAGCGATTTCACCGCCCAAGCCCGGCAATTGACCTGGGTCGGGGTGGTCGTGCTGGCGGTTACCGCATTCCTGATGCTGGTCACCATCGAAAAAGCCTTCAATACCATCTGGCGGGTGCGCCAACCGCGTCGCGGCGCCTCGAGCTTTCTGTTGTACTGGGCGATTTTGAGCTTGGGGCCGATTCTGCTCGGCAGCGGTTTCGCCATCAGCACTTACGTCGCATCGCTGTCGTTGATTTCCGGGCCGGATGCATTGCTCGGGTTCAAGGCGATATTGAACGTCATGCCCATGCTATCGAGCATCGCGGCCTTTACCCTGCTATACGCGACCGTGCCCAATGCGCAGGTGCGCTTGAGTCACGCATTGTTGGGCGGGCTGTTCACCGCCCTGCTGTTCGAGGTGGCCAAGTCGCTGTTCGGCCTCTACGTGCAGATGTTTCCGGGCTATCAATTGATTTACGGCGCCTTTGCCACTGTGCCGCTGTTTCTCCTGTGGATCTATCTCTCGTGGGTGCTGGTGCTATTGGGCGCCGAGCTGGTGTGCAACCTGGGCACGCCCCATCAATGGCGCAAGCGTGCGCTGCCCAGGTTGCTGGTCTTGCTGGGCATCTTGCGGGTGTTCTATATGCGTCAGCAGTCCGGCCTCAAGGTGCGCTATCGCGATGTGCAGCGCCATGGCTGGTTATTGCCGGAGTTCGAATGGGAGGAGATGCTGGAGTTTCTCGAGCAGCAGCACCTGATCGCCCCGGCCGGTGCGGGATTCTGGGTGTTGAGCCGCGACCTCAGCCATTACAGCTTGCAGCAGCTATTGAGCCGCAGCCCCTGGCCGTTGCCGCAGTTGAGTCACCTGCCGGAGCAGCTGGACGAGCCTTGGTATCCGGCGCTGCGAACCGCCCTGCATACCTTGCATGAGCAGCAGGAGGCGCTGTTCGGCGACAGCCTGGCGCAGTGGCTGAGTACGTCCGAGGCGGAGTGACGAAAAACGTCAGTTTGCGGCGTTGTAGCAAGCTCGATCTCGCCTGAACGGGGCGAGAGAGCCAGGAAGTAGAGCACAAGGAGGCTGGCACGCTTTTGGCTATTGCTTAATGGCAGATTGCGATCAGGCTGCCAGCAGAGCAGGGATTAGCGGAGTTAAAGGCGTTTTATGACAGCGAAAAGAAGTGCGGTTGTTCATCTCCATCGACTCGATCCAGAAGAGGCCCTGGAACGCCTCAACCGGATTACCGGCCTGCGTTTCGCGCAATGGCCCGAATCCTTGGTCCAGCCTGCCGTCGAGAGCACTGCTGAGGAAGGTGGCGCGAGCGATGCGTTGCAGATCATCGAGGCCGATTACGAGCGCGCCAGCCGCTGAACGCAAAACCCCGCGACAGGGCGCGGGGCTTGAAGTGGCAGGTGATGCTTATGCCAAGGCTTGGCGGCTCTCGCTGTGTGCCGGCTCCACTGCCTGAACGAACAACTCCTCGACTATCAGGGCTTGCGTCGGTACTGCCGTACGCAGGCGAACCTGCATGTCCTGAATCTTTTGCTTGACCGGTACGCGCGCCACGCCGGACAACAGGATCTTACCGTGGGCATTGACCTTGCCGTGATCCACCGCGACTTCGCGACGTTTGTCGCCATCGCGGTAGCTGATCAGCAGGGACACGGGCAATGTCGCCAAACCGGGCAGTTGCAGCCAGGTAGCGACGTTGAACTCGGCAACGCGCCCTTCGTAAGGCGTAACCAGAAGGCGGGCGGCGTCGACGATGCGCGAAGGCACTGGACCGATCAACTTGTCGTGGGCTTGGGTCATGGGCGCAATTCCAGGCTGGTAGCAGGGCGAATCAAACACGAGTGCGGTCAAGTATAAGCGCGGCTTTGCCGATGAAACTGTGCACTCGGCCGATGCTTGGCGTGACATTGCTCGCAGTTTTTCATGTTTATCCCAAGCGCATGGCGTGGCGGCTTACCGAAGCGCTGCTGAGATTGGCGGCGGGTAGGGGCATTGCGGTCTGGCTGTTGCTATTGGCCAGCTGCAGCCAGAAATTTTCCCCTTCGACAAATTGGTCGTTGGGCAGCCACAGACCATGGTGCCAGCCATGGCCAGGGGTCGGTGTGCTTTGCAGGATACCTGGATGAGCCTGGGCGCTGGGCGCACGACGTAGCCATGCCGGGCGCGGCAAGCCCTTGAGGTAGCGCAGGCCCAGGTGCAGGCCGTCGGCATTCAGGTGGCGCCAGCGCACCAACGCCAGCGTGGGGGTAGTGCTGGTGCTCAGCAGGAGTACCAGTTGGCCGACGGACAGCTGCAGGGCGTGATCCGGGTTGCATAGCAGGCGTGCGCCGCCCGGGCTGTTGTCGAGCATCTGCGCGGGTGTGGGGAGTGGGCGCTTTTCCAGCAGTTGCGCATGAATGGCGGGCAGGCCGACGACCAGATTGCACGCCTGCGCTTGCTCGGCGCGTTGGTGGCGGCGTGGTTGTTGTCCCGACCACTGCTGCTGCACGCGTTCCAGTAGCTGTCGTTCGGCCATGCTCCGCAAGGGCGCGGGCTCGTGCAGGGCGACCAGCAGGGCGCCCAGCTCGAAGCGCCGTAAATGGCTGGGATCGCTGTCGCTGAGCTGCATCGAATCGATCCAGGGTTGCGGCTCGGTCAGGCTGACGATCGGCCCCTCGATCTCATCGTCCTGTTCCCAGGGCAGCAGGCGCGGCAGTTCGGCAAGCTGCGCCAGCGCGCCGAACAGCAGCAGGCATTCGCCTTCGGCGAGGTGAAAGGGGTTGCTCAGGGCCAGCAGTAGCATCTGTTGGTAGAGACCGCGCAAACTGCTGGCCGGCAGGGGTTGAAAGGCGGCGGCGACATGCTCGTCGAGGCAATTCTGGCGCTCGCCGATCCAATACAGCAGATGGCTGTCGCGCCACAGGCTGGCTGGCGGCTCCTGATACAGCTGGTAATGGCGCAGCAGGTTTTGCGCGAGAAAGTGTTGCGCCATATACAGGCACCAGGCCAGGTGTGGCCGCGAGGGCTGGCGCCCCTGGAGTATCTGCAACAGCAGGCGTTTGAAGCCTGCGGCCAGCTCGCGGCATAGGCGCACGAACAGGCTCGAGGGTGGGGTGTCGTTACGATAGGCCGCCGCGTAGTGGCGATACTCCTCGCTGAAGCTTTGCAGCGCGCGCTGCCTTTCGAGTAAGGTCGTGACGCTGCGATTGAGGTGGAACAGCAGGCTCAGGACGGCCTGCAGTGCATGTTCCTGCGGCTGCGAGCGGGCTTGCAGCAATTGCTCGTTGAGATCGGCCAGGGAGATGGCGTCTTCCTCGTGGATCTCCGGCACTTCCAGGCGCAAGGCATCTAGCGTCATAACAACCCTGTGTGGGCGAGGATCGAAAGCATGGTAATACGGCTCCAGGCGGTCATGGCCAATATTGCGGGAATTGTCGCTGGTTTATTCCTGGCGGGCTGCACCGCAGACTTCGGCGTCGATCAGCATGGGCAAAAGGTAGCGGCTGAACGCCTGGAAGGCCAGTGGTTGGTGATTAATTACTGGGCCGAGTGGTGCGCGCCTTGTCGCAGCGAGATTCCCGAGTTGAACGCCCTGGCCGAACAAATGGACGGGCAGCCGGTCAGCGTTCTCGGGGTGAACTTCGACGGTTTGCAGGGCGCCGAGCTGAGCAAGGCGGCGCAGGCCCTGGGGATTGAGTTCACGGTGCTGGCTCAGGATCCGGCACCGCGCTTCGGTCTGCCGCGCGCCGAGGTATTACCGGTGACCTTTATCGTCGATGGGCAAGGGCGGATGCGCGAACGTCTGCTCGGCGAACAAACGGCCGCCGGACTCAGGGCGCGCTTAACAACATTGCGGACGCAGGAGTGATCGGATGTCGCGGATTTGCATGCATGGGTATATCAGTGGTCGGGTACAGGGCGTGAGTTTTCGTCAGTACACGCAGAACCAGGCCGAGCGCCTGGATTTGAATGGCTGGGTGCGCAATCTCGCCGACGGCCGTGTCGAGGTCTTGTTCGAAGGGGAAGAAGACGCGGTGCGTGAGCTGGCGACTTGGCTGGAGCAGGGGCCGGATGCGGCCAAGGTCGCTGGCGTCGAGCTGGAGAGCCAGCCGTTGCAGGGGATCGCCGGATTTATCGTGCGTGGTTGAGTGGCTTGGTGCGCATTGAGAAAGTTGGGCTTCGCTGCGCTCAGCACCAACCTACGGTTTGACGTACCAGAAGTCGTGCCAGAAGCCGATCACCTTGGCCGGGTAGGTCTGTTTGCCCAGACTGCCGTTGTAGCGGGCCAGGGCGCGGCTGAGGTTGCCGTTTTCCTTGCGCAGATAGAAGCTGAGAATGGTGCAGCCGTAGCGCAGGTTGGTGGCGTTGTCGGTGAGGTTGTCCTGCGGACGGCCCAGTTCGGCTTTCCAGAACGGCATCACTTGCATCATGCCTTGAGCGCCGACCGAGGAAATCGCGAAGCGGTTGAAATGGCTTTCGGTATGGATCAAGGCCAATACCAGATCGGGGCGCAAGCCGGCCTTGCTGGCTTCCCGGTGCACCAGCCTGAGCAATGTCAGGCGTTCATGCGGGGCGGGAATGTAGCGAGTCAGGCGCGTGGACATGTCCAGCAGCCAGACCTCGGCGTCGAACCTATCGGCGAAACTGTCCGCTTCGGCAACGGTGCGCTGCAGTAAGTCGCGCAGCTCGGGTTCCGGCGCCTGGCGCACGCTGGCGTAAACCGGCATGCATAGCAGCAGACTCAGTAACGCCAGGGCGAAGCGCGCGGTCATGCCGGTTCAACTGTCGCCCGGATCGGCGACCAGGCGTCCGGCATCCTGCATCAACGCCTTGAGAAAGGCCTCCTGCAATTCCGGGTCGTTGCGGGTCAGTTCGATCAGGCTCTGTTCCAGCTCGCTGGCTTCTTCCTCCAGGCCCAGCTCGGACAGGCGCTTGACCCTGTGCACCCATTGCGCGACGTCGTCGTCTTCCAGGTCGTCGTAGACCAGGCCGTGGGCTTCCAGCAATTTGCCGCGTAGCGTGTGGCTGACCAGCAGGCTGGCATCGGCGCGGGTGCCGCTTTGCGGCTCTTCGGCGCTGAGCAACAGGACGCCGATATGGCTGATGTCCTGCTCGGCGAAGGGGCCGTCGAGCAGGTTGAGGCGCAGTACGCCGTTGCGGTCGGTCAGCAGTTCATGGGTTTGTTCGGCGGCTTTGACGCTGACGATGCGTTCGGCCCACGGCAGGCTGGAGTATTCCGTGCGCGCATCCTGGCGCTGTTCGTCGAGGCTGGCGAGATTCTGCTGCGAGCGGCCGTTGGACTCGGCGTTCATAAAGGGGTTGAGGCCGGCGAAGCCATAGCTGATCCAGTCCTTGGTCGCGCTATCGGGCAGGCTGCCGAGCAGCGCCACGTTCAGCACGTTGGCGCCGATACCGGCCACCACGGCAACCGCACCGAGCGGTACTTCATACAGCTCGCGCCACGCCTGGTAAGGGGTATAGCGGTCGTAACGGCGAGTGACCGCGAAGGCGGTGACTTCGAAGGTTTTCTGTTCCTGCACGCGCACGCGACGCTGCGGTAGCTCCAGTACGCGCGGCTCGCCGACGTCTATCTGCAGATTATGATCGAGCAATTTACGCTCGATGCGCTCTTCATGCTCGCTGCGTTGCGGTAGCTGGTTGGCACAGCCGCTGAGGAAGAGGACGGCGCCGAGGACGGCGCCGACCAAGTGCAAGGTGTTTCGCTTGAACATGATGACTCTTGTCGAAAGGCTGAAATCAGCGGCTGATGCGTGCTTGGATAAACGACATGATTTCGGCTAGGGGAACCGCCTGCGCATCGGTTTCGCGACGGCTCTTGTATTCCAGGTTGCCATCGGCCAGGCCGCGGTCGCTGACGACGATGCGATGCGGGATGCCGATCAGTTCCATGTCAGCGAATTTGATGCCCGGACTGGTCTTTTTGTCACGGTCGTCGAGCAACACTTCGAAGCCTGCCGCGGTCAGTTGCGCATACAGGTTGTCGGTGGCTTCGCGCACCGCTTCGGTTTCGTAGCGCAGCGGCACCAGGGCGATCTGGAAGGGCGCCAAGGCGTCGCTCCAGAGGATGCCGCGTTCGTCGTTGTTCTGCTCGATGGCCGCGGCCACCACGCGGGAAACGCCGATGCCGTAGCAGCCCATGGTCAGGGTCACCGGCTTGCCGGCTTCGCCCAGCACCTGGCAATTCAAGGCTTCGCTGTATTTGCTGCCGAGTTGGAAGATATGCCCGACCTCGATGCCGCGCTTGATCTCCAGGGTGCCCTGACCGTCCGGGCTGGGGTCGCCGGCGACGACGTTGCGCAGGTCGGCGACTTCGGGCAGCGGCAGGTCGCGCTCCCAGTTGACGCCGAGGTAGTGCTTGTCGTCGATGTTGGCGCCGATGGCGAAATCGCTCATCAGAGCCACCGAACGATCGACGATGCACGGCAGCGGCAGGTTCAGTGGGCCGAGGGAGCCGGCGCCGGCACCGATGGCGGTGCGCAGCTCGGCTTCCGAGGCGAACGTCAGCGGGCTGGCGACCTGAGCCAGATTGGCGGCCTTGATCTCGTTCAGTTCGTGGTCGCCGCGGATGATCAGGGCGATCAGCGTGCCTGCTTCGGCACCATGCACGACCAGGGTCTTGATGGTCTTCTCGATGGGCAGATTGAAGCCTTCCACCAAGTCGGCGATGGTCTTGGTGTTAGGGGTGTCGACCAGGCGCAGCGCTTCGGTGGCGGCACCGCGCTCTTTTTCCCGCGGAATGGCTTCGGCCTTCTCGATATTGGCGGCGTAATCGGAGCTGTCGCTGAAGGCGATATCGTCTTCGCCGGATTCGGCCAGGACATGGAACTCATGGGAGCCGGTACCGCCGATCGAGCCGGTGTCGGCCTGCACCGGGCGGAAATTCAGGCCCAGGCGGCTAAAGACGTTGCAGTAGGCCTGGTGCATGCGGTCGTAGGTTTCCTGCAACGAGGCCTGATCGATATGAAAGGAGTAGGCGTCCTTCATGATGAACTCGCGGCCACGCATCAAACCGAAGCGCGGACGGATCTCGTCGCGGAACTTGGTCTGGATCTGGTACATGTTGATCGGCAGCTGCTTGTAGCTGTTCAGCTCGTTACGCGCCAGATCGGTGATCACTTCCTCATGGGTCGGGCCGGCGCAGAAATCGCGGCCGTGGCGATCCTTCATGCGCAGCAGCTCGGGGCCGTATTGTTCCCAGCGCCCGGACTCCTGCCACAGCTCGGCCGGCTGAATGCCCGGCATCAGCACTTCGAGGGCACCCGCGGCGTTCATTTCCTCGCGCACCACCTTTTCCACCTTGCGCAATACGCGCAGGCCCATGGGCAGCCAGGTGTAGAGGCCGGAGGCGAGTTTGCGGATCATCCCGGCGCGCAGCATCAACTGATGGCTGATCACTACGGCATCGGAAGGGGTTTCTTTGAGGGTGGCGAGCAGAAACTGACTAGTACGCATGTTTGGCCGTTTTGTCGGTTGCGAAGGCTTTCGATAGGCCGGCATTGTACGGTGCCTATACAGATGCGTACAGGACGGGACAGCGGTACTGCCGGCAAGCGGATATGCAGCGATGGACGAGACATCTGTAGGGTGGGGCAAAATCGCTTGCCGATGAACATGAGATATTAACCCGGCAATCAAATACACCAAATCAAGCCGCATAAGCGATGCGTGGGTG
>NZ_CAMPHN010000130.1 GCF_946885885.1 uncultured Pseudomonas sp. | reverse complement strand
GTCTCGCGCTAAAACAGGCTCCGGCGCGGTCGCGATGAAACGGCAACAGACCCTATGGCGTTAGTTGCTGCTCTGGCCGTTTTCGCTATTGGATACATCGAGCAATTGCAGCGCTTGGGCGGAGTGGCTGATGCAGGCTTTGGTATCGCCCGCGCTTTGCGCCTCTTTGGCTTGCTGGGTCAGTTCTTCCACCTGCTCTTTGGCTGGCGAGCCCAGGGTAATGGTCTGGGTTTCCTTATTGTCGAGCTTCTGCAGCTGGATCGCGCAGAGGTCTTCGGCGAACGCCGGGGCGGATGCTAGGGCAGCGGTGGCAAACAGCATAGTCATAAGCTTCATCTGATAGTCCTCTCATCATGAATTCCCCGGAGAATGCCCATAGCGAGGGCACAGGCGGGATCGATGTCGGCCTGGTTTGTTTAAGGCTCATAAAAGCTGACTGCCTTATCACATGGGGAGTTCAGGTGTTTTCCGTGCAGGCGGGCGCCGACTCTGCACGGGCACGCTGCCAACCCTGCGCGAAAGGCTCGGCCTTGAGCGCTTGGACAGTTGGCGGTTACCCCGATTTCGCCTGCGAGACGCGGTCTACCAAGTAAACCAGGCCGTGGTAGTCAATGCCGCCGTGCTGGCTGAGGCCGATCTCGCAGGTGCGGCTGGTGCTGATGCCCTCATTGCAGTACTGCACCGCCGACTTCAGGCTGCGCAGGGCGTGGCCGTTCAATTCGGGGGTGGTGAAGCCCTTGTCGCCGGCGAAGCCGCAGCAATGAATGCCTTCGGGAATCACCACCTCGCGGGTGCAGCGCCGCACGATGTCGATCAGCCCCTGGGCTTCCCCGAGGTGCTGGGTGCTGCAGGTGACATGCACGGCGATGGGCGCGTGTTGCGGCTGGATATCCAGTTTGTCGAGCAACTGCTCGCGGATAAATTTCACCGGATCATGCAACTTCAAGCGCGGGTCCAGGCCATCTTGCAGCAGACGCAGGGTGCAGGGGCTGGTGTCGCAATAGATCGGGTCGAGGCCGCCGCGGCTGGCCTCAAGCAGGGCGTCGATCAGCTCCTGTTTCTTGCGCTGCGCTTGCTCGGCATAGCCCTTGGAAGCGAATGGCTGGCCGCAGCAAAGGTTATCCAGATCGGCCGGGAACAGCACCTGGAAGCCGCCTTTCTCCAGCAAGGCGCGGGTCTTGTCGAGCAGCGGCACCTGCTCGCTATCGCTGGCCGCCGGGCCCATGGCGCGAGATACGCAGGCCGCCAGATATACCACCCGGGGCCGTGGATCGTCGTTGGCCTCGGGCAGCCGCAACCGGCGAATCGGTTGCGGCATGGCCGGTGTCCATTGCGGCACGCGGCCCTGGCTGGTCTTGCTCAAGGCCGCCGAGGTGCGGCTGAGCAGGGGCGCGCCCATAAGCATGCGCGCGCCGTTGGCCACATGCAGCATGACCCGGGTGCCCTGCATGGCGCGGCGGAAGTTATTCGCCAACCAGTCGGTGGTGCGGGTGTTGTTGGCATCGCGGGCGCGCAGCTGGCGCACCAGATCGCCGGTATTGATCCCCACCGGGCAGCGCTCGGCGCATAGGCCTGTGGCGGCGCAGGTGTCGATGCCCTGGTATTGGTAGTCGCGTTCGAGCGCCGTGGTGTCGATGCCCGCACGTTTTTTCGCCTGGATATCGCGCCAGATCACGATGCGCTGGCGCGGGCTGAGGGTCAGCCCCTTGGACGGGCACACCGACTCGCAGAAGCCGCATTCGATGCACTTGTCGACGATTGCATCGGCGGCCGGCAGCGGCTTGAGATTTTTCAGGTGGATTTGTGGATCTTCGCTGAGTACCACGTCCGGATTGAGGATGCCCTGCGGATCGAACAGGCGCTTGAGTTGCCACATCAACTGGTAGGCATCGGCGCCCCATTCCAGTTCGACGAAGGGCGCCATATTACGCCCGGTGCCGTGTTCGGCCTTGAGCGAGCCTCCGAACTCCACCGCCACCAGCTGCGCCACGTCCTGCATAAAGGCTTCGTAGCGCGCCACTTGCAGCGGGTCGTCGAAGCCCTGGGTGAAGACGAAGTGCAGGTTGCCCTCCAGGGCGTGGCCGAAAATGATCGCCTCGTCATAGCCGTGTTTATCGAACAGCGCGAGCAGGCGATTGACGCCCTCGGCGAGCTGTTCGATGGGGAAGGTCACGTCCTCGATGATCACAGTAGTGCCGGTCTGGCGCACCGCGCCGACGGCAGGGAAGGTGTCCTTACGGATTTTCCACAGCAGGTTGTACACGGCCGGGTCTGTGCTGAAGTCGACGCGCTTCTCCAGCGGAAATTCGCTGACCGAAGCCATGATCAGCTCGAGTTGTTCATGCAGCAGACTCTTGCTGGCGGCGCGGGATTCGATCAGCAGGGCACAGGCGCCGTCCGACAGGCTCTTCACCCATTCCGGCATGCCGGGCTTGTTCTGCACCGAGCGCAGGCTGCGCCTGTCCAGCAGTTCCACCGCGGATACCGGTTGCAGTTTGAGCAGGGTTACCGCGCGGCAACAGCTTTCCACATCGGGAAATACCAGCAGGGCGCTGGCCTTGTGCGGGTGGTCCGGCACAGTGTCGTAGGTTACCGCGCTGATAAAGCCCAGGGTGCCTTCGGAGCCGACCATCAGGTGGCTGAGGATATCCAGCGGCTGGTCGAAATCGACCAGGGCGTTGAGCGACAGCCCGGTGGTGTTCTTCAGCCGGTATTTATGCCGGATTTTTGCTGCCAGTTGGCTATTGGCGCGGGTCTTGCGGCCCAACTCGGCGAGTTGCTCGAGCAGCTCGGCATGGGTGGCGAAGAAGCGTGTGACGCTGATTGGGTCTTCGGTGTCCAGCACGGTGCCGTCGGCCAGTACCAGGCGTATCCCGGCCAGCGTGTGATAGCTGTTGTGTGCGGTGCCACAGCACATGCCGCTGGCATTGTTGGCGACTATTCCGCCGATCTTGCAGGCGTTGATCGAGGCCGGATCCGGGCCGATCTTGCGCTGGTAGGGTGCCAACACGGCGTTGGCCGCAGCGCCTATCACCCCGGGTTGCAGGCGGATCTGCTGGCCCTGGCCGCGGACTTCGCGGCCATTCCAGTTATCGCCCAGTACGATCAATACCGAGTCGCTGATGGCTTGGCCGGAGAGGCTGGTGCCGGCGGCGCGGAAGGTCACCGGCACCCGTTCGGCGCCGGCCAGTTTGAGCAATTGCACAACCTCACGCTCCGACTCGACCCGCACCACCAGCTTGGGGATCAGCCGATAGAAGCTGGCATCGGTGCCGAAGGCCAGGGTCGACAGCGGGTCGTCGAACAGGCGATCTGCTGGAATCAGGCGGTGCACCTCGGCAAGGAAGGTGGCGGGCAGGCTCATGGGCGCTCCGGAATTGTCGATGGTCTTTATCTGTGACAGTCACCGCTCCGCTTTCGACGGAGCGCTGTTGCGTAGCACGCTATGTAGGAGCCAGCTTGCTGGCGATCAGCACACCACAAAGCATCGCCAGCAAGCTGGCTCCTACACGGTTTTTTGGGAGGCTTGGCAGTCCCTTAGCGGCCCAGTTCGCGCACCAGCGAGTCGGCGCTTATTTCGCTGATCGACTTGGCACCGGTCAGCACCATGGCCACGCGCATTTCTTTCTCGATCAGCTCCAGCAGGTTACTCACGCCCGCGCCGCCGGCGGTGGCCAGTGCATAGATGAAGGCGCGACCGAGCATCACGCTGTCGGCGCCGAGGGCGAGCATGCGCACCACGTCGAGGCCGGTGCGAATGCCCGAGTCGGCGAGGATCACCAGGTCGCCCTTGACCGCATCGGCGATCGCCGGCAACGCCCGCGCGCTGGACAGCACGCCGTCGAGCTGGCGCCCGCCGTGGTTGGAGACGACGATGCCGTCGGCGCCGAAACTCACTGCGTCCTTGGCGTCCTGCGGGTCGAGGATGCCTTTGATCACCATCGGTCCTTGCCAGAATTCGCGGATCCACTCCAGGTCCTTCCAGGAGATCGAAGGGTCGAAATTGGCGCCGAGCCAGCCGATGTAGTCGGCGAGGCCGGTGCGGCTGCCGCGGTAGGCGGAGATATTGCCCAAATCGTGGGGTTTGCCGAGCAGGCCGACGTCCCAGGCCCAGCTCGGATGGGTCATGGCCTGCAGAATGCGGCGTACTGGCGCATTCGGACCGCTCATGCCGGAGTGGGCGTCGCGGTAACGGGCGCCCGGCACCGGCATGTCGACGGTGAATACCAGGGTAGTCACCCCGGCGGCCTTGGCGCGCTCCAGGGCATTTTTCATAAAGCCACGGTCTTTGAGCACATAGAGCTGAAACCACATCGGCCGCTCGATGGCCGGCGCCACCTCTTCGATCGGGCACACCGAGACCGTCGACAGGGTGAAGGGGATGCCTTTGCTCGCCGCCGCTTTGGCCGCCTGCACTTCGCCGCGCCGCGCGTACATGCCGGTCAGGCCGACCGGCGCGAGCGCCACCGGCATCGACAGGGTTTCGCCGAGCAGCTGGGTTTCCAGGCTCAGCTCGGACATGTTCCTCAGTACACGCTGACGCAGGGCGATATCGGCCAGGTCCTCGACGTTGCGCTTGAGCGTGTGCTCGGCATAGGCGCCGCCGTCGAGGTAGTGGAACAGGAACGGCGGCAGCTTGCGTTGTGCCGCGGCGCGGTAATCAGTCGAGGCGGAAATGATCATGGCATGCACTCTGGTTCGGAGAATGGAGCGGTCGGAAGCAGGGTCGGCTGTTATACAGCACGCGCCGCCGGCTGGCCGGGGCGCGTGCGTGGGCAACGTTTATCGGCCGGTTACCAGTGGATCGCTGATGCCCAGTCCATAGATGGCGAACAGCGCAATCAAGCCGGTAAACAGCACGTAGTACAGGGTAGGCCAGATGGTCTTGCGCAGGATGCTGCCTTCGCGGCCGAGCAAACCGACCGTGGCGGAAGCGGCAACCACGTTGTGAATCGCCACCATGTTGCCCGCCGCCGCGCCTATGGCCTGCACCGCGACCACCAGGGCACTGGAAATACCCAGGCTACTGGCGACGCCGAACTGGAACTGGCTGAACATCATATTACTCACAGTGTTGGAGCCGGCGATAAACGCGCCCAGGGCGCCGATGCTCGGGGCCAGCAGCGGGTAAATGCCGCCGACGCTATCCGCCACCCAGCGCGCCATCAGGATTGGCATGCTGGCCAGGTCCGCGCCATTCACACCGGAGTTGATCAGGATGCGCACCATGGGCACGGTGAACAGCAGCACAAAACCGGCGCTGAGCAGCACGCTGGAGGATTCTTTCACCGCGGCGCCCAGTTCGCGCAGCTTCATGCCGTGGAAGAAGAACGTGGCCAGCACCACGGTGACCAGAATGCCGCCGGGCAGGTACAACGGCTGGAAGTTGGCACTGACTCCTGTTTCGCCGAGCAGGTCGGGGAAGTTCACCACCACGGCTTTCAGTGCCGCGCCGACTTCCGGCACCACGCGGCTGATCACCAGCAGCGCGCCGACCAGCACATAGGGCAGCCAGGCGCGCAATGCGCTCATCGGCTTGCTGGTCAGCTGGTCCAGTTTCATCTCGACGGTGCCCAGCCATTCGGCCGGCCATTTGTCCGCCGGGGCGAAGTCCCAGGTGGTTTTCGGCAGCAGAAAGCCCATGCGCGCGGCGCTGGTGACAATCGCCAGGCCGATCAGGCCGCCGGCCAGGGAGGGAAATTCCGGGCCGAGCAACACGCCGGTCAGGGCATAGGGAATGGTGAAGGACAGGCCGGCGAAAATCGCGAACGGCAGCACTTCGAAACCGGCTTTCCAGCTTTTTTCGCTGCCGAAGAAGCGCGTCAGCATCAGCACCATCACCAGCGGCATGACGGTACCGACGGTGGCGTGGATGATCGCCACTTCGCTGGTGATCAACTGCAGGAACTGCGCCCAGGACGAACCTTGTTCGACCAGTTGCGCACCGATGGTCGCGGAATCCAGGCCGGTATTGATGCCGACGATGATCGGCGTGCCCACCGCGCCGAAGGACACCGGCGTGCTCTGTACCAGCATGCCGAGCAATACCGCGGCCATGGCCGGGAAACCGATGGCCACCAGCAGCGGTGCGGCGATAGCCGCCGGGGTGCCGAAGCCGGAAGCCCCCTCGATAAAGCAGCCGAACAGCCAGGCGATGATGATCGCCTGAATCCGCCGGTCCGGGCTGATGGTGGCGAAGCCCGCGCGGATCGCGGTGATCCCGCCGGAGTGTTTGAGGGTGTTGAGCAGCAGAATCGCGCCGAAGATGATCCACAGCAGGCCGAGGGTGATCAGCAGGCCTTGCACGGTGGAAGCCAGCACGCGGTTGACGCTCATGTCCCAGACGAACAGACCGACGGCGGCGGTGACCAGGTAAACCAGGGGCATGGCGTGTTTGGCCGGCCAGCGCAGGCCGATCAGCAGAATCGCCGCCAGCAAGATCGGGGAAAACGCGAGTAGGGCAAGAAGACCAGATGACATGTCGATCTCTCCTTAGCGGTGCGCAACGCGCAGGTAGGAAGGCAGATGCTGCGGTGCGGCGAATGAGTTGGACAGAACCGGCATGGAGAGACCTCACTAGTTTTGGAATTGTTTTTGGGTTGTGTAAATTGGTAATACCAATTTACAATCTAGCCCGCTCAGGGTAAAAGTGCTGGCCTTGGGCTGTCAATTAGCTGGCTTGCTACTTTGGTCGTATGCTCCAGGCTTGTATGGCTACGGGCGACGCTATAGGCTGGCCGGTGAAAGGCCCTGGCTAGGGCGTGTGGATTGGTAAAACCAGTGGAGCGTGGGTTATGGAAGTAGGTCCGGTTCGCCAGCGCCGTTTGTCGGACGACATCGTCACTCAGCTGGAAACCATGATTCTCGAAGGCACCCTCAAGGCGGGCGAGCGCTTGCCGGCGGAGCGGGTCTTGGCCGAGCGTTTCGGCGTGTCGCGGCCCTCGCTGCGCGAAGCCATTCAGAAGTTGGCGGCCAAGGGGTTGTTGAGCAGCCGCCAGGGTGGCGGTAATTATGTCGCCGAGTCCCTCGGCTCGACCTTCAGCGATCCGTTGTTGCACCTATTGGAAAGCAACCCGGAAGCGCAGCGCGACCTGCTCGAATTTCGCCATACGCTGGAGGGCTCATGCGCGTTCTATGCCGCGCAGCGCGCCACCGAATTGGACCGCGAACGCCTCGGCGAAGCCTTCGCGGCGTTGCAGGATTGCTACAGTCGTAGCGGCAAAGTGACCCGCGCGCAGGAGGGCGCGGCCGACGCCAATTTCCACCTGGCCATCGCCGAAGCCAGCCACAATGCGGTGCTGTTGCACACCATTCGTGGCTTGTTCGACCTGCTCAAGCGCAACGTGGTGACCAATATCGGCGGCATGTACGCCCAGCGCGACGAGACCCGCGACATGCTGATCGAGCAGCATCGGGACCTCTACCAGGCGATTATCGAAGGGCGTGCCGAGGATGCGCGCAAGCTCTCCAATCGGCATATCGATTACGTGCAGGAAGTGCTCGCCGAAGTGCAGCAGCAGGCGCGGCGAGAAGAAAGAGCGCAGCGCCGAGGAGCAGCTATAAGCGGCAAGCCTCAAGCGGCGAGTAAAAGCTAGTGTGCTGTCACTGATCCTGGCGAATAGTTCGGATAGCGCTCTGTAGGAGCCAGCTTGCTGGCGATCTTCGCTGCCTGTGAGCGGATCGCCAGCAAGCTGGCTCCTACAAAATCCGGCGACGCCCCGACGGGCAGCGGCTCGACCGGGGAAACGATTATTACGAGACAGGCTCCTGGGCGCCAAGGCGAAGCAGCTTGACGGTGCTGGAGCGCTTGTCACCCTGATTCGCTTGCAGCTTGCAGCTTGCAGCTTGCAGCTTGCAGCTTGCAGCCTATTCGTCCTTGCCCTTGGTCCGCATGGCGCGCTGCACTTCGCGGTCGGCGTCGCGCTCCTTCTCGGAGTGGCGCTTGTCGAAGTCCTTCTTGCCCTTCGCCAGGGCAATTTCGCACTTGATCAAATGCGCTTTCCAATAGAGCGACAACGCCACGCAGGTGTAGCCCTTCTGCTGCACGGCGCCGAACAGCTTGTCCAGTTCGCGCTTGTTGAGCAGCAGTTTACGGGTGCGGGTCGGATCGGCGATCACATGGGTGCTGGCGGTTTTCAGTGGGGTGATGTGGCAGCCCATCAGCCAGGCTTCGTCGTCCTTCAACAGCACGTAGCTGTCGACCAACTGAGCCTTGCCGGCGCGCAGACTTTTCACTTCCCAGCCGGCCAGGACCAGGCCCGCCTCGAACTTGGATTCGACGAAATAATCGTGCATCGCCTTCTTGTTTTGGGCGATGGTGCCTTGTGGGTGTTTCTTTTGTTTAGCCATAGGGCGCGCATTATAGGGAGTCGCGCGCTCGCTGGCGATAACCCGATCTTGAGGGTGAGGGGGTAATCCCGGACAATGCCCGATCTTTTTCACGCATTCGGACGTAGTCATGGCGAGTGATAAGGTTTCCATTCACGGTGCATGGGCCAGTCGTTGGGTTTTCATCCTGGCTGCGACGGGTTCGGCGGTCGGGCTCGGCAATATTTGGAAGTTCCCCTATATGACCGGCATGTATGGCGGTGGAGCCTTTGTGATGATGTACCTGGTGTGCATCTTCCTCGTCGGCTTGCCGATCATGCTCGCGGAAACCCTGATCGGCCGCCGTGGGCGGCAGAGCCCGGTGAACGCCCTGAAAACCTTGGCCGTGGAATCCGGCGCATCGGCGAAGTGGTCCTGGGCGGCGATGATGGGCATGGTCGCGGCCTTGCTGATTCTGTCGTTCTACAGCGTGGTGGCGGGCTGGTCGCTGGATTACATCATCGGCATGGGGCGCGGCCAGTTCGAGGGCGTGACCGCCCAGCAGGCGGGCGGCGCCTTCGATGCGCTGACCGCCGACCCTTGGCGTCTGACCCTGTGGCACACACTGTTCATGTTGCTGACCGGTTTCGTCATCGCCCGCGGCGTGGTGGCCGGTCTGGAGCGTGGCCTGCGCATCATGATGCCGATGCTGTTCGTCCTGCTGCTGGTGCTGCTGGGTTACAGCACGACCACCGGCCACTTTATGCAGGGCTTCCATTTTCTCTTTAACTTCCAGCCCGATCGGCTGCTCCATGGGCTGCTCGCGGCCATGGGCCACGCCTTTTTCACCCTGAGCGTGGGGGTCGGTTCGATCATGGTGTACGGCGCTTATATGCCCAAGCGCGCTTCGATCGGCAGCACGGTGCTGGCGGTCGGCATTCTCGATACCCTGGTGGCGCTGGTCGCCGGGCTGGCGCTGTTTCCCATCGTCTTCGCCGGCGGTATGGAGCCAGCCGGGGGGGCGGGGTTGATGTTTGTCACCTTGCCGGTGGCATTCGGCAATATCGCTTTCGGCCAGATCATGGGCACGCTGTTTTTCGTTCTGGTGCTGGTCGCGGCCTGGACCTCGTCGATTTCCATGCTCGAACCGGCGGTTGCCTATCTGGTAGAGCGCACCCGGCGCAGTCGGGTGGTTGTGACCAGCGTGCTGGCGTTGCTTTGCTGGCTGGTCGGTATGGGCACGGTGCTGTCCTTCAACCTCGGCGCCGAAGCCAAGTTCTTCGTCTTCGCCGAGGATGGCTTCCGCCTGTTCCAGTGGGGTGCCAGCGGTGGGATGAATTTCTTCGACAGCATCGATTACTTGACCAGCCGTATCCTGCTGCCGCTGGGCGGTCTGGCGTTCCTGCTGTTCGCCGGTTGGGTGCTCGAGCGCGAAGCGGTGCGCGAGGAACTGGCGATGAAAAATCCACTCCTGTTCGGTCTGGTCTACTGGCTGATGCGGCTGGTCGCGCCCCTGGGTGTATTGATCGTGTTTATTACCGAGCTGATGAAATGACGACCCATATCCATCGCTCGGCGTTGTTGCCCTATCCGGCGCGGATGCTTTTCGACCTGGTCAACGATGTGGCGAGTTACCCGGAGTTCCTGCCCTGGTGTTCGGCCAGCGAAGTGCTGGAGGCCAGCGAGACGCACATGCGCGCGAGCCTGACGGTGGCCAAGGCGGGGCTGAGCCAGCGTTTCGTGACGCGCAACGCGCTGGTGCCGGAGCAGTCGATCGAGCTGAATCTGGAGGAAGGTCCATTCTCCCAGCTGAACGGCCAGTGGCAGTTCAAAGCGCTGAGCGACAAAGCCTGCAAGATCAGCCTGGATCTCAGCTTCGATTATGCCGGGCCCCTGGTACGCGCCACGCTGGGGCCCTTGTTCAACCAGGCGGCGAACACCCTGGTGGATGCGTTCTGTCAAAGGGCGAAGCAACTCTATGGATAACAAATCGATCGTGGTCGAGGTGGCCTACGCCCTGGCCGACAAACAGAAGCTGCTGCGTCTGAGCCTGCCCTACGGTACCACCGTGCGCCAGGCCGCCGAGCAGTCGGGCATGGCCGCGCATTTCCCCGGGCTGGACTTGAGCGGCGCTCCACTGGGGATTTTCGGCAAGGCGGTGGCCAAACCGGAGGAGCGGGTGCTGGAAGATGGCGAGCGGGTGGAAATCTACCGCCCGCTGATCGCCGACCCGAAAGAGGTGCGCAAGCAGCGCGCGGCCAAGGCGGCCAAAGCCAAGAGCGACGAAGCGGGCGGTTGAGGGCGTGCCGATGAGGTCCGTTGGCGTATAGGCATTATCGAGGCGCATAACCTTCCGCCCGCCTCCGGCAGTTAAAAACTGTGCCCGCCATTTCACTGTATGAAGGCGCCAGCGTTATGAGATCGTCGTTCGAGAGCGTATTGAAGGATAAGAACCGACTGCACCTCGAGCGGGCGCGGGGTGATGAGGCAATTGTGACGATGCGTCGAGTCGCCTTTGTGTTGCTGGATAACTTCTCGATGATGGCCTTCACCGGTGCCGTGGATGCGCTGGTTACCGCTAACCTGATGAGCACCACGCCGCTTTATGAAGTATTGGTTGTCGGCGGCCAGGACGTAGTGGTCAGTGACTTGGGCATCACTATCTCGGCTGGCTGCCGCCTCGCCGATCTGCATGAACGTGAGCAGTATCTGATTGTAGTGTGCGGTGGATTTCGCGTGCGTTTGCAGGCGGACCCACTGCTCAGAACCAAGTTGCGGCAAGCAGATGTCGCTGGCGCCATGCTCGGCGGCCTTTGGAATGGCGCCTATTTTCTCGCCGAAGCGGGGCTGCTGGACGGCTATGAATGCGCCTTTCACCCCGACGGTAGGGCGATGATGGAGGAGCTGTTTCCCAAGGTGCGGCTTTCCAGGCATTCCTTTGTGCTGGATCGCCAGCGCATCGGTTGTGCCGGCGCCAACAGCTCATTGGGCATGATGCTGGAGGTGGTCAAGCGCGATTGTGGCGACAGCCTGGTTCAGGCGGTGGAGGAGGTGCTCAGCTGCGACAAGCTCCAGGAGGTCATGGATGTCTCGGCGGTGACCGTGGACCGCGATCCGACCTTGCCGCAATCGCTGAAGCTGGCGCTGGAGCTGATGCACAACAATATCGACGAGCCGTTGAAGATGGAGGAGGTCGCCACCTGCGTGGGTATCTCCACGCGCCAGCTCGAACGCCAGTTCTGTCGTCACGTCAACGCCACGCCTTCGCGCTACTACCTGGAGTTGCGCTTGACGCGCGCCCGGCAGCTGCTGCAACAGACCAATAAATCCCTGGCCGATATCGCCGTAGCCTGCGGCTTCGTCAGCATTTCGCACTTTCGCCGCTGCTTTCGCGAGTTCTTCGACGTGGCGCCGGGGTATTTCCGCAACAGCGTGCGCAAGAGCCGCTGAGCGCGGCGTAACCAACAGTCTGGAACAGCACCGGAAACGCGGAGCTCGGCCCGAGTAAAGGCTGGTGGCGTTCGAAAAATCCCCATAAAAAGGCTATGCCCGCTATGCGTTACAGCGCGTGGATCAGCCAAGCAATGCCAGGACACGGTAATTCGCAGGGTGGATTAAGTGCGCAGATCCCGCAGTTGCTTCGCCAACCCGGTTCCGCGCTACTAACCTGCGCGGCCCGACCCACAAAAGACGCCTGCAACATAGATTGGGGCATAGTCATAAAGGCTACGTACCAATTCGGTGTTGTATGGGGAGTTAGGGGAAGAGTGGCCCTCTTGTAAGGGCGCAATAGGTAGGGTGCGCTACGCGCACCAAGAGCCTGCAGCCTGCGCTGGTGTGATGGTCTGGTGCGCACGGCGCACCCTACGCGGTATTAAGCACCGAAGCCTGAATGCAACACACTATTGGGGACATAGCCAAAAAAAGCCCGGACATGTCCGCAATGCTGTTCACTTAAGGATTGTTGACTAATCCTTGTTCAGCAGGAGAATC
>NZ_CAMPHN010000129.1 GCF_946885885.1 uncultured Pseudomonas sp. | reverse complement strand
AAGCCGCTGAAGCTGCGTCGCTACCGCGAAGATTGATGGCTGACGGCGCAAGCTGACGAAAGCCCCGCATTGTCGTGATGCGGGGCTTTTTTGTGGGCGTCGATATTCGTCTGCCAAGGCGCTGCGGTGACGAAATAGACGCCCCGTCTGTATGCTATGGGCTAGTGTGAACGTATGGGTGACAGGTTGCTGCGTCATCGCGGAGGGCATCGATATGGGTACCGCTACACCTTCTTTGACATTGGAGTCGCTGCTCCGATTCAGTCCGTTCGACTTTCTCAGCCCGCAATACCGCCAGCAAGTGCTCGATAGCGTGCAACTGGTGCAGCGCAAAGCCGGAACCCCGTTGTTCAGGCGCGGAGAGAAATCCGCGGCGCTGTATTACCTATTGGAAGGTAAGGTCGGGTTGGGCGAGGAGGGCGCGCGCAAACCGATGCTGGCGGGCAGTCCGCAGGCCTGCAATGCCCTCAACGAGGTACAGCCGCACGCACAATCGGTGGTCGCACTTAGCGATGTCACCCTGTTCGCGGTGGATCGCGGCTTGTTGGAGCGTTTGCTCAGTTGGAGTCAGACCGCTGATTACGGTGTGGTGAGTCTCGATACCCAGGTCGAGGAGCAGCACGACGATGAGGATTGGCTGGGCAAGCTATTGAGTTCGCCGTTGTTCGGTCGATTGCCGCCGTCGCATCTGCATACCTTGCTCGCGCGCTTCGAAGATATTGAGGTGGCGGCGGGCGAAGCCGTGGTGCGCTACGGCGAGCCGGGCGAGTATTTTTTCGTGCTCAAAAGCGGCAAGGCGGCGGTGACGCTGCCTTCGGCCTATCAGCAGGATCCGCAGCAGATTTTGCAGGTTGGGGATTTTTTTGGCGAGGAGGCGCTGGTCAGCGGTGCCGTGCGCTCGGCCACCGTGACCATGCTCGAAGCGGGTGTGCTGGCACGTCTGTCCCGTGAGTTGTTCGTCGAACTGGTGCACCCGACGCTAATCCCGAAGATCAGTACGGAGCAGCTTAAGCTGATCGTCATGCGCGACCAGCGGCAGTTGCAGTTGCTGGATGTGCGTCTGTCCGTGGAATACCGCATCAGTCACCAGCCAGGCAGCGTCAGCCTGCCGGTCGCCAATCTGCGTAATCAGGCCGAGAACCTGGACCGCGGCGCGCTCTATGCGGTCACTCCGGACGGTGGCATTCGCAGCGAATTGGCGGTGCACCTGCTCAATCAGTTGGGTTTCGAGGCGTATCTACTCAACGATCCGTCGCCGGAACCGAACGCCGCCTGAGCGCCGCCGGGTCAAGCGAAGCTGTAGATATCCATTGCCAGTGCGCCGAGGCTGAAGCCGCTGTGTTCGACTTTGAAGCGGCCACCTGCGGCGCGGGCGAAGAACAGCGGCAGCAGATGTTCCTCGGTCGGGTGGCTGCGCACGGCGTGAGGCGCTTGGCGGCGATAATCGTGCAAGGCGCTCTCATCGTCGCCCGCCAGCTTGTCGACCGTCCAATCGCGAAACGCTTGCGCCCAGGGCGCGATAGTCTCGGGGCCTGCCTGCCAATCGAGTTGACCCAGGTTGTGGGTGATGCTGCCAGAGCCGATCAGCAATATGTTCTGCTCGCGCAGGGGCGCCAGGGCATGGCCGATGCGGCTTTGCAGGGTAGGCCCGAGATGGCTGGGTAAGGAAATCTGCACAACCGGAATATCGGCCTGTGGGTACATCAGCGACAACGGCACCCAGGCGCCATGATCCAGTGGCCGTTCGGCGTCGAGTCGCGCTGTCAGGCCGGCGTCGCCGAGCAAGTCGACGATGCGCGCCGCCAGGGCAGGATCGCCGGGCGCGGGGTAGCGAAGCGCATACAGGGCGGCGGGAAAACCGTGGAAATCATGCCAGGTGCGCGGCTGGGCGGCGGCGCCGACGCGCAGGTCGGCGCTTTCCCAATGCGCGGACACCACCACTATGGCGCTCGGCTTCGGCCATTCGGCCGCCAGGCGGGCGAGGGCGGGACCGCTGGCCTGGGGATCGAGGGCCAGCATGGGCGAGCCGTGAGAGATGAATAGACTGGGTAACATGGCTGGCTCCTTGACGATTGCCCCTATGTTCCATCTGCTAATACGAAGATAAAAGCGCAAATATCCGCGTATTTAAATCGTATATATCGATTTGTTGGTCGTGCTTGAGCGGCCGGCAGGGTTGGCGTCTCCGGATGATTTCAGTCAGCATCAGGGGCTTGAGCATCGATAGGGGGCGTTATGCACGCGGATTTTTGGCAAGCGCGTTGGGCGCGCGGTGAAATCGGCTTCCATCTGCCGGAGGTCAATCCTTGTCTGCAGCGGCATTGGCCTGCCTTGGCTCTCCCGGGTCAGGCGCGGGTACTGCTGCCGTTATGTGGCAAAAGTCTGGATATCGCCTGGTTGGCCTCCCAAGGCCATCGGGTGGTGGGCGTCGAGTTGGCGCAGAAGGCGGTCGAGGAGTTTTTCCATGAACATGCATTGCAGCCGCAAATCAGCCGGGAGGGCGCATTTCTGGTCTATCGCGCCGGGGCGATGGAAATCTACTGTGGCGACTTTTTTGCCCTGACGGCGCAGCAGCTCGGCGACTGCCAGGCTTTTTACGATCGCGCCGCGCTGATTGCCCTGCCGGATGAAATGCGCGCGCGTTATGCCGCGCATCTCTCGGCAATTCTGCCAGCTGCCGATCAAGGCTTGCTGGTGACCCTGGACTACGAGCAGGCACAGATGCAAGGGCCGCCTTTTGCCGTGAGCGATGGCGAGGTGCAGCAGTTGTTTGCGGGGGCATGGCGGATCGAAGCGCTGGAGTGTGGCGATGCATTGGACGAAAAATTCCGCCAGCGTGGTTTGCAGCGCCTGGACGAGCGGGTGTATCGATTGCGTAGGGGTTGAGCTTCGGATGCAGCTCGGGCCAGACAGAGTCCCGGATTTCCTCCGATCCACGAGGCTGCTTGTGTCGGGTGGCTCGGGGCGCGTAGCTGACGCTTTTTTCATCCACCATCGCGGCCGGTGGATGGAATGAAGCGCCCTCCACCCAACTGCATTCGCCGCGAGGGCGCGCCTCCTACGAACGGCTGCCCGCCTGTAGCCCGGATGAAGTCCGGGGAAAGTTGTGCAGCGCCATCGCTCCCGGATTGCATCCGGGCTACCGGGGCGATGTAGGTCGGTGCTGAGCCCGCGAAGCCCAAAGAGGCGGCAACGCCGCAAAAAAATGGCGACCCCGAGGTCGCCATTTTTCGTTTGTCGCCTTGCTCAGCTCAGGCGGCGCAGTGCTTCGATACGCTCTTCCAGCGGCGGGTGGGTCATCAGCAAGCCGGCCAGACCATGCTTCAGACCGCCGTTGATACCGAAGGCTTGCAGGCTGCTGGGCATGCTCACCGGCACCTCCTGTTCGGCGCGCAGGCGCTGCAGGGCGGCGATCATAGCTCCGGGGCCGGCGAGGCGTGCACCGGCTTCGTCGGCGCGGAATTCGCGCTGGCGCGAGAACCACATGACGATGATGCTGGCGAGGATGCCCAGCACCAATTCGGCGAAAATGGTCGCGACGAAATAGCCGATGCCGGGGCCGCCTTCGTTCTTCAAGATGGCTTTATCGACGAAGTTGCCGAAAATCCGCGCGAAGAACATCACGAAGGTGTTCACCACGCCCTGGATCAGTGCCAGGGTGACCATGTCGCCGTTGGCCACGTGGCCGATTTCATGGGCCAGCACGGCTTTCACTTCATCGGGCGAGAAGCGTTCCAGTAGACCCTGGCTGACCGCGACCAGGGCGTCGTTCTTGTTCCAGCCGGTGGCGAAGGCGTTGGATTCGTACGCGGGGAAGATGCCCACCTCCGGCATCTTGATCCCGGCTTCGCGGGACAATTGCTCGACGGTCTGCAGCAGCCACTGTTCGTGACGGGTGCGCGGCTGGGTGATGATCTGGGTGCCTGTGCTCATCTTCGCCATCCACTTGGAGATGAACAGCGAGATCAGCGAGCCGGCGAAACCGAATACTGCGCAGAAAATCAGCAGGCTGCCGTAGTTCTGCCCGGTGAAACGATCCACCCCCAGTAGCTTCAGGGTGATGCTGGCGATGACCAGGACGGCCAAGTTGGTAGCCAGGAACAGCAGAATACGCATTGGTAGTGTCCTCAAGGGAAATGCTTTCTAGATGCCGGCTATATAGGGCCAAGCCCTTGGCTATTCAACTGAGCGACTATTTCAAACTGTGTCGTTTGCCCGATCTAGAGCGCTTTCGAAGAGCAGGCGGGTCAGTCGGGCGACCCGTTCGCCATGCCGTTGCGCCAGGGCTTCGCGTAATTGGAACGCCAGCGTGGCATGCACCCGGCGCACGCTCGGCGGCAATGCCTCGCCTTCGCGCAAGGCATGAGGCACCCCGCGGCTCAGGCGTAGGAAGCCCTTTTCGCTGAGCACGGCTTGATCGAGGGCGTCGTAACCGATGGTCGATTCGAACCGCAGGTAGCCTTCCTCGGCCAGCCATAACAAGGCGCCCAGGCAGCTCTGATGGCGTGGCGTGGGCAGGCCGAATTCGTCGGGCTCCTCGCGGCCGATCAGGTCCTCGACATACAGCGCCATCTTGCGCGGAAATACCTGATAAAGGGCCAGCAGCCCGGCGGCCGCGTCTTTATAAAAGTCGTCGATCTGTAGATCCATCAGAACTTGGCAATCATCGAGGTGGGCAGGAACGGCAGCAGGCAGCCGATAATCGCCCGGGGCCAGCTGGGGCCGTAGGCGCTGTTGTGGCGCTTGTCGATATGTGTGGCCAATTCGCGGGCAAGCGCAGCGCCGATGCCGGAGCTGGCCCCGCTAAGCAGGTAGCGTTTGCCCTGGGCCATGACGATCTCCAACTATTGTTGGTAGGACTTGAGGAAGTTGCCGATGCGCCCGATGGCCTGTTCCAGTTCGTCCACCCGCGGCAAGGTCACCACGCGGAAGTGGTCGGGCCAGGGCCAGTTGAAGGCCGTGCCCTGGACGATCAGCAGCTTCTCGGAGAGCAGCAGGTCGAGAACGAATTTCTCGTCGTTATGAATGGGGCAGACCTTCGGGTCGATTTTCGGAAACGCATAGAGTGCGCCCATCGGTTTGACGCAGCTGATCCCGGGGATGTCGTTGAGCAGCTCCCAAGTGCGGTTGCGCTGCTCCAGCAGGCGGCCGTTGGGCAATACCAGATCGTTGATGCTCTGATAACCGCCCAGGGCGGTCTGGATCGCATGCTGGCTCGGTACGTTGGCGCACAGGCGCATGTTGGCCAGGATGTCGATGCCTTCGATATAGCTCTGCGCACGGTGTTTCGGCCCGGAAATCGCCACCCAGCCGGAGCGGAAGCCGGCCACGCGATAGGATTTGGACAGGCCGTTGAACGTCAGGCACAGTACGTCCGGCGCAAGGGAGGCGGTGGCGATGTGCTGGGCTTCGTCGTAGAGAATCTTGTCGTAGATTTCGTCCGAAAACAGCACCAAGTTGTGCTGGCGCGCCACTTCGACGATATCCATCAACACTTCGCGCGAATAGACCGCGCCCGTCGGGTTGTTCGGGTTGATCAATACCAGGGCCTTGGTATTGGGGGTGATCTTGGCCTTGATGTCGGCGATATCGGGGAACCAGCCGGCCTGTTCGTCGCACAGGTAATGCACCGGCTTGCCGCCGGACAGCGCCACGGCCGCGGTCCATAGCGGGTAGTCCGGGGCCGGGATCAGCACTTCGTCGCCGTTGTTCAATAGCGCCTGCATGGCCATGACGATCAGCTCGGAAACGCCGTTGCCGAGGTAGATATCCTCGATGCCGATGCCTTCGACCTGCTTCTGCTGGTAGTACTGCATCACCGCTTTGCGCGCGCTGAACAGACCCTTGGAGTCGCTGTAACCCTGGGCGGTGGGCAGGTTGCGGATCACGTCCTGAAGGATTTCCTCGGGCGCCTCGAAACCGAACGGCGCCGGATTGCCGATATTCAGCTTGAGGATGCGGTGGCCTTCCTCTTCCAGACGCTTAGCGTGCTTGAGCACGGGCCCGCGGATGTCGTAGCAGACGTTGGCGAGCTTGTTCGATTTGCTGAACTGCATGTAAGTGATCCCGATATGAGGAAATACCGCGTAACAACCACGGTTTGCCGGGTAGGCCGTTGAAAATCCCAGCGGTTGAGGCCCCGCGGACTGCCCGGGCAAGGCGCGAAACGCCTGAAACGCGCCACACCCAGCGTGTATTGCGCAGAATTCAGGCGCTTTTCAACGGCCTGCCAGGCCTTGGCAGGGTGTAACGCCGGTGACAGACTGGGGTCGAATCATACGTGGCGACCCGATCTTGGCAAAGGTACTGGTCGGGCTTTTTTTATGGCTCTGTACCCGTTAGATGTTGCATGCACTGGGTAGGTTGGCGCTGAGCGCAGCGAAGCCCAACAGGCATCGGCATGCCTCGTTGGGCTTATCGCCGTGCAACACGTAGGGTGCGCCGTGCGCACCACCGCAGGCGACGAATCACTGGTGCGCATGGCGCACCCTACGGATCCAGACCGCCTTAAACTCAGTGGCGATAGCCGAACGCAACACGCTATTGGTACATAGCCTTTTTTATGGCGTGCCATCCATGTTTATGGCGTGCCATCCATGGCCGCCACCCTGCGGGTCGCCGCTGCGCGACGTTAAAAATCGCTCCCGGCGATTTTTCCTATTGAGGATTTTGTTTATGGACAAGCTGGAGAAACCCCTGGAAGCCTGGCGCGAAGAGCTTTCCGAGGAGCAGTTTCATGTGTGCCGCCTGGGCGGTACCGAGCGCGCCTTTACCGGCGAATATCACGACAGCAAAGTGCCGGGCATTTACCACTGCGCCTGCTGCGGCACCGCATTGTTCGACTCTGACGCGAAGTTCGACTCGGGCAGCGGCTGGCCCAGCTATTTTCAGCCGATGAGCAAGGAGGCGATCAGCAGCCTGGACGACTTCAGCCATGGGATGCACCGCATCGAAGTCAAATGCGCGAAATGCGATGCCCACCTGGGCCACGTGTTTCCCGACGGCCCGGCCCCGACCGGTTTGCGCTACTGCATCAATTCCGCATCGCTGAAGCTGGTGCCCAAAGCCGGGGCCTGAGACGGGAAGGGCGGCTTGTTGGCTACCGTCTATCGCTTGTTGCCTATCTCCAGCACGCTGGCTCCTATCAAGTGTCATAACGACTGTGCTGTGGCCCGTCATTGACGGGCCTTATTTCTCTGTAATTAGATTGCACGCAATTTAATTGGTCGCTATTTTGTTTTCCCCTTTCCTCAGCGCGGACGACCCTTATGAGCAACGAACTTCTGAGCATTCCCTGCACCACCATCAAAGGCGAGCAAAAGACCTTGGCCGATTTCGGCGGCAAGGCCACGCTTGTGGTCAATACCGCCAGCAAGTGCGGTTTCACCCCTCAGTACAAGGGCCTGGAAGCCCTGTGGCAGAAATACAAGGACCAGGGTCTGGTGGTCCTGGGTTTCCCCTGCAACCAGTTCGGTAAGCAGGAGCCCGGCAACGAAGGTGCGATCAGCGAATTCTGCGAGCTGAATTTCGGCGTCAGCTTCCCGCTGTTCAAGAAAATCGACGTCAACGGCAGCAACGCCCATCCGCTGTTCGTCGACCTGAAAAAACGTGCGCCGGGCTTGCTGGGCAGTCAGGGCGTGAAGTGGAACTTCACCAAGTTCCTGGTCAGTGCCGATGGCCAGGTGATCAAGCGTTTCGCGCCGACCACCAAGCCTGAAGAGCTGACTGCCGAGATCGAAGCGCTGCTGAAATGAGCCGGCACCTGTCCGATCTAGACCCGGCGCTGCAGCTCGACAATCAGCTGTGCTTCAAGCTGTATGCGGCTTCAAGGGCGGTGATTCGCGGATACAAGCCGATGCTCGATCGCTTGCATCTGACCTACCCGCAATACCTGGCGATGCTGGTGCTCTGGGAGTGGCAGGAGGCACCGCCCGCGCAGCCGACGGTGAAGGCCTTGGGCGAACGTCTGCTGCTCGATTCGGGCACCCTGACGCCGCTGCTCAAGCGTTTGGATCAATTGGGTTTATTGTTGCGCAAGCGTTCGAGCGACGACGAGCGCGAGGTGCACCTGGCCCTGACCGAGGCCGGTCAGGCGTTGCGCGAGCAAGTACTGCCGCTCAAGCAGCAATTGCTCTGCGAACACGGCGTCGATCTGGATGAGATGGCCGAACTGCGCAACCGCGTCGGGCAATTGCTCGAGCGCTTTATGGCTCCGCGTTAGCCGGTAGCCATTGGTCGAGCAGCGTGGCCAACTCCTCGCGGCGGAACGGTTTGGCCAGGTAGTCGTTCATGCCGGCGGCGCGGCAGCGTTCGCGTTCGTCGGCCAGGGCGTTGGCGGTCAGGGCGATGATCGGCACGTCCGCGTAGAGCTTGCTCCGACGAATGCGTCGTGAGGCTTCGTAGCCATCCATTACCGGCATATTGCAGTCCATCAGCACCAGGTCGACTGCGTGCTGCTCCAACTGCTTGAGTGCTTCGGCGCCATGCTGGGCGATCAGTACCTCGCAGCCGAGTTTGATCAACATGCCTTTGGCGACCAGTTGGTTGACCGGGTTGTCTTCCACCAGCAGCACCCGTGCCTGGGTTCTGATGTGTTGCTCGTGCAGCGCCGGCGATGGGAGGTTTTCCTCGGGCAGATGCAAGCCGCGGCGTAGCGCCTGGAGCAAGGTTTTGCGCGACAGTGGGCGGGCCAGTTGTTCGAGCGGGGCCAGGGCTTCGGCTTGGTCGCCGGGCAGGAAGTCGGCGTGCGCGCTGATCAGCAGAATCGCGCACTGATGACCAGCGCGCAGTGCGGCCAGGCTCTCCGAGCGATCGCTGATCAGCAGGTCGGCGCCGAGCCCTTCGATGTCGTCGCAACTGTCGATCTGCAGATACTCCAGCCCCCAGCGCGGAAGCAGGCTGTTCAATAGTTCGCTCAGGCCCGAATCGCTTGCGACAAGCGCCACCACCCGGCCCGTGAGCTTGGGCAGTGCGCTCGCCGGGGTGTGGCTCGGCAGCGGCAGCTCGGCGCAGAATTCGCTGCCGGCATCTTCCCTGGAATGGAGGCTGAGTTTCCCGTCCATGGCTTCGCACAGGCGCCGGGTCAGGGCCAGGCCTAGGCCGGTGCCGCCGAATTGCCGGGTGATATCGACACCGGCTTGGGCGAAGGGTTGGAAAATCCGTGCCTGCGCTTCGTCGGCGATGCCGATGCCGGTGTCGCGGACAATGATCCGGGCGCCGCCCGGGCTGGCATCGACCCGCACATCGACCCGCCCGGAGCGGGTGAATTTCAAGGCATTGGACAGCAGGTTGCTGGCGATCTGGCGCACTCGCGTCGGATCGCCGAGCACTTGTGCAGGTAGTTGCGGATCGATCAGGCAGGTCAGTTCGACGCCCGGCGCGGTGTTTTGCGAAAGCAGGCTGGCGGTCTCTTCGACCAGCGTGCCGAGGTCGAAGGGAATGCTTTCCAGCACCAGTTGCCCGGCTTCGTATTTCGACAGATCGAGGATGTCGTTGAGCAATTCGACGAGGATTTTCCCCGAATCGTGGGCAATCGATAGTTGCTGGCGTTGCTCGCCATTCACGGCGCTGTCGAGGGCCAGGGACAGCATGCCGAGCAGACCGTTGAGCGGCGTACGGATCTCATGGCTCATATTGGCCAGAAACGCGGAACGCGCCTGGGCGGTATCGAGGGCATCGCGGCGGGCCTTTTCCAGCTCTTTGTTGGAGTCGATCAGTCGGGCATTGGTCGCTTTCAGTTCGTTGGTGCGCGCCGAGACGATGTTTTCCAGCTCGCCGAGGTACTGGGTGAGACGATCCTCGGCCTCGCGTCTGTGCTCGATTTCGGTGGTGATGCTCGATAGCTGCTGGTTCGCCACATTGACCAGAATGCCGATTTCATCGCGCTCATGCCCTGGCGGGCAAGGCAGTTTGCTGTGGTCGGGGGTGCGCAAGTCGCGCTCGCTGAGTGCGCGGATCACCGTGATCAGCGGTTTGGTCAGCATGAAGTAGAACAGCACCAGAAGAATCAGCGAGAGCGCCAGGGTGCGGGCGAAACCGGTCACCATGGTGAGCATCGAGCGGCGCAGGAAATGGTTGCCGAAGGCGAAAGTGTCGACTTCGAGGCGCAGTTCGCCGAGCGCCTCGCCGGGCGCGTGGCTGACGAAAAGCGCGTTTTCGAAGTAGCGGCGCTCACCGAAGAGGAAATCGCTGAATACCCGGTATGGGCTTTCCATCGGCGGACGGCTGACGCTGGCCAGCATCAGCCCGCTGTTGTCGATGATCTGCGCGCTGATCACCGCGGGCGAGCGCAACAGGCCCAACACCAGCTCCTGCGCCAATTCGCTGTCGATGTTGTAGGCGATACGCGCAGCCGGGTTATGGCTGATAGCGATCAGCGCATGAATCTCGCGGTCGATGGAGGCGTCTTCACTGGCATAATCGACACCCACTTGAATCAGGCTGAGTACTGTGCCGAGGATAAACGCTACCAGAACGGTCAAACCAGCCTGTTTGAACGACAGGCGTTGGGTGAGCGCGATATCCATAGATGAGAGAGTTCCCGTATTCGTTTGCCTGCCAAGCATAGCCCATCTGTTTTATCAGTTGGCAGAGGCCGTCACAGGGTTGCAACCCGAAGGAGTACAACGTGGATGAGCGTTTGAGCAATTTCTTAGTGCGTGCCGAAATGTTGCTGGAGCGCATCGAGCCGTTATTGCCGGCTGTGCCCGCCGACGTCGATTGGCGGCAGAGCCTGGCGGCGCGCTGGCACCGCGAAGGGCGTGGCGGCTATTTGCAGCCGTTGCGGGTGGCGCTGGACATGAGTTTGAGCGATTTGATCGGGGTGGATAACCAGCGCGAGCAACTGGCGCGCAACACCCGGCAATTCGTTCGAGGCTTGCCGGCCAATCATGCCTTGCTCTGGGGCGCGCGCGGCACCGGCAAGTCGTCGCTGGTCAGGGCGCTGCTGGCGGAGTATGCCGAACAGGGTTTACGCCTGATCGAGATCGAGCGCGATCACCTGGCGGATCTGCCGCGGGTGGTCGAGCAGTTGGTCGAGCTGCCGCAGCGCTTCGTGCTGTTTTGCGACGACCTGTCGTTCGAGGCGGGCGAGGGCGATTACCGCATGTTGAAAACCGTGCTGGACGGTTCGCTGGAGCGGGCGCCGGAAAACGTGTTGCTCTACGCCACCTCGAACCGTCGGCATTTGCTTCCGGAGAAGCAAAGCGACAACGAAAACTGGCAGATGGTCGATGGCGAACTGCATCCGAACGAAGCGGTGGAGGACAAAATTGCCCTCTCGGACCGCTTTGGTTTGTGGTTGTCTTTCTATCCCTTCGCTCAGGACCATTTTCTCGCCGTGGTGCGTCACTGGGTCGGTGTGCAGGCCGCTGCAGCCGGACTGGATTGGCGATGGAGCGAAGGCTTGGAGAAAGCCGCGATTCGTTTCGCCCTGGCACGCGGCAACCGTAATGGGCGCTGCGCTTACCAGTTCGCCCGGCAATGGGTCGGGCTCGAGTTGCTGGCGCGACAGGGCTGATCGCCGCTCAGCCGCGCATTTTCGCCACGACAGCCTGCTCCTGCGGCAGCACGGCCTGCACCGATGGCCGTGCCCGGATACGTTCATACAGGGCCACTAAATTTGGCCAGCGTTGTTCATCGATTACTTCCCCGCCGTGGGCCATGTTGATCACCTGGCAGGCAAATGCCAGGTCGGCCAGGGTCATACTGTCGCCGACCAGATACTCGGCATCGCCCAGTACTTTCGCCAGGTAGTCCAAGTGCGCGGGCAGCTTCTCGGCCAGTGCCTGCTGTACCGCCTGTTCGTCGCAAGCCTTGCCAATGCTGGGTTTCAGTACGCGGTTGCGGAAAACGGTAAAGGTCGTCCAGGGCGCCAGCTCGTAGTCGGCGTATTTTTCCAGCCAGCGGACCTGTGCGCGCTGCTCGATACTTTGGCCGAGCAGCGCAGCGCGGTCCGTGTATTTTTCCTCCAGGTATTGGCAGATCACGCTGGAGTCGGCCAGGGCGAAATCGCCGTCCTTAAATGCCGGGATGCGCCCGAGCGGATTGAGTGCGCGGTACCAGTCGGGTTGTTTGCCAAAGGGGAGGATTATTTCCAGTTGGTACGGCAGGTCTTTTTCATGGAGGAACAGGCGTACTTTGCGCACGAATGGCGAAAGCGGGGCGCCATAAACGACCAGGCTCATAGGGGCTCCTTCGAGGGCGGGGTTGGAAGGTTTGCTCGACTCGCTCGATGACGCCGGCCAGCGGGTAGCCAGCGCTTTACCTACGACCGCGCGCGTGGCGATTTAGTCGTAGATATTCTTCTTCTTCCAGTCGTCTTCGCTTTCGAGCGAACTCAGGCC